>NZ_JBXCIY010000005.1:0-350446 GCF_056786395.1 Paenibacillus sp. Y951
ATTCCGTTTGAACATCCAACGTCATGTACATACTCATCTCTCCCTTGAGACAAGTATGTAGCATGTCGTCAAAACTGTACATCTTTATTCAAGCAATTCTGTACATATTTAGACTAGCATTTATATCTTCTGAAGTTCGATTCTTATTTGAGGCAACATAGCTTGCAAATTGCTAGTTCTTCCTAGCAGTATGTTGAGTTATAGTTTCCGGTTAGTTCAATAACTGTTAGCCCCACTTTTTCACAAAAGTAACTCTATGATAGTCTGTTTCAAAGAAATCCTTTTCAAAATCAACTTGCTCATAACCAATATTGCGGTAGAAAGTTAACGTTTTTTCATTTCCAACATGCCCCAGAGTTTGTAGAATCACCTTGTTCCCACCAAGTAAGTGAACTTGATTACATATGGTATCAAGCAATCCTTTTCCGATTCCCTTACGTTGACTTTCCTTATGAACTGCTACCCCAACTATTTCATAAAGTCTTTTTTCGACATCGAAAATATATCCAGCATGACCGAGAACAATATCGGTATGTGCCACGTAATAACCGCAAATCTTATGATCCTGTTTCTCCAGAAAATCAGACCACCTCAATGGGTATTTCTCAATGATGAATTTTGGAAATTGAAGAGGGTGACTTGCCATAATATTTTCAACATGACTTCGGTCATTATCTTCCAATAAACGTATAATCAAGCCTTCACCCCCCTGAATTACTGGAAGCTATTGATAAGTACAACTTCCAGTCGTAATCCTTAAGTTTAACAATATTCATCACTCGTGTGCGGCATGAAAATACTTGACAATTTCCCCGCCTGATAGTAAGGGTAATCCATCATCTTTTGGACCTTCTTCACCACATCCTTATTCGTTAGTGATTCAACAAGGTACAACCCTAAATCAATTGAAGCTGAAACACCTCCGCCGGTTAAAATATTCCCATCGCGTACAATCCGAGCCTTAACAACCTCTGTGCAATAAGGAATCAACAATTCATAAGCAGCTGGATTCGTTGTCGCTATTTTATCAGTTAAGAACCCTGCAGCACCTAAAAGCAAAGCCCCCGTACAAACAGACACTTTGTATTCCACATCTCGAGCAGTTTGTATCCAAGATATAAACTCTGTATCGTATCTCAATTCTCTGGTAGACATGCCGCCGGGAATAAATATTAAATCATACTTAGACAGATCTGGGCTAATATGCTTTATCTGTATTGTCATACCACGGTCGTCTGTAATTTCCTCGCGTTTTGCACAGAGATCCCAAGACACATTTTCTTTAACATTTAGAATTTTCAGCCAAGATACCGCTTCATAAAATCCGACAAAGTCCAATGTTGTCATCTTGTCAAAAAGAATATACGCTACTTTCACCCCATAACACCTTCCCTTTCATGGATAGAAACACAAAAAAGCATCTGATCTTAGATCAAATACTTTGCCCAGGCGAACGGCGTATGAAATATGTGCTTCCTCGTGGTACTCCACGTTTCGCCAGTCACACATACCAAATATTTACTTTATTATAGTCTGAATTATCTATTACATCAAGTTAATTTTTACTTATTATTACTGCTTAATCGTAAAGGAATCCAGTAAATCCCCGTTAACATCGTAAGCGTTGTAGTTCAGCTCAGTTGCGGAGACGGTTACTGTTCCAAACATTTGCAATCCATTCTGGAAATGAACGGCTTGATACTTTTTATACTTTTTCTTTTCATTAAATTTCGTCCCCGAAGCGTTCATCGTAACGTAAACCGTACCTTCAGTAATCGGATTGGATTGAGCCTCAACAACATTACCGTCGATCAACGGATAACTTCTCGAATATTCGTGGTTATGACCTTGCAACACGAGCTGAACACCATACTTATCAAATAATTGTACCCAATCATCTGCTTCATTAAAGCGACTGCCGCCATATACGCCGCGATGCATAGAAACGACAATCCACTTCTGCGGATGTTCCTCTAACACTTGTTCTAACCAACTCGTTTGTTCATTAATATCCCCTTCGGTATTCATACTAATATAGAGCATATTACTATACTCAAAATAATAACTTGTCTCTGCAATAAGCTTATTCGCCCCATTTAACGGCATCTTAAAATGTGAATGATAACTACTCGCCATTCCTTTCAGTTGTTCATGATTACCTGTTGTCGGCATAAATGGCTGACTCTTAAGTGATTTACTATATTGGAAGAACCATTTCCACTGTTGTTCAACATTTGGATCTTCAGTCATATCGCCGCTATGCACAATAAATTGAGCTTCTGGCAATGTGTTTATCGCTTTTGCTAATGTTTGTCCCCACACTTGATAATCATTTTCAGTCTCACCTTGTGAATCTGTTACGTGAATAAATGAAAACTGCTCCTGGTCAGCACTGTAGATTTGGAATATGGCATTGTCACTACGTAACTTTTTGTTCTCTCCACCAACACGATATGTGTAACTCATGTTCTCTTGCAGATGATCTAATCTCACAGAATAGCGATAATAAGTCTCGTCATTGCTATTCCTGTATTCCTTTACGGATGCTGCCGTTGTTATCACATGATCAGAATTCCATGAGTCGTATTCCGTACTACTAACCCACTCTATATAAGGTTGAACTTCTAACTGTGTAGAACTCCAACTTATAATACGCGTTGTATCATCTACAATCGAGATCGTTACTCCGTAAGGCTTCTCATTGTTATGTTTTTTCCAATACTCTACTATACCAATACCTATCAGCAATATTGCGATAATGATCACTATTATTAATTTATCTTTCTGCATGTAATCTCACCTGCTCTCATCCCTTTTACAAAAGTTTAACATGAAATTCTATTGACAACCATTCAGCGTACTTTCAGTTACTATTCATTTTCATATAAGCATTCGACTTTACAATATAACTATACATTGATTACTACGAAATAGAAATGAGGTGTACTATGAGTCAATCGTTAAAATATCGCAATGAGTTCAATTATTATATTAGTCCTCATCAACGTTACATGTGCTTTTTTCTATAATTCAACTATTATCGGCTCACTAGTTATAGATAACTAAAAAAGCTGAATGTATAAGTATAGGATCTGGATAGTTCCAGTCTTACTTAGCTGCATTCAGCTTTCTATTATACACCTATTAACGTTCATAGTTCACTTCGTCATCAAGGGCTTCTTTTCGAACTACCACTTAAAGTAACTACCTCTTGGGGCTCTTTTCGAATGCATAATAGTATTAAAAACTGTGCCGATGCCATCACTATTATTATGATTGGTAACCAAATCGAATCAAGATCATTTGCAAAAACAATTAATAAAATAATGGTACAGATCCGTCCTAAGTTAAGGAATAATTCCCTCATTACGACAGCTTCTACCTTCAATTGTCCCTTTAATGGTAATGTATTAATCGATCTGTAGAAATGCGATGTCAATGAGTTTGTAATTAATGGTGTACACATCGAGTATATAATCATAAAAATAACAACTGACCATAAATTAACTTCAATTAACAATAAAAGGGCTCCATCTGATGAATAATAAGTCCTGCTAATGCCGGTCCTGCCAACCCTGCTAAATTGAATGTAATCGTATTAATAGCTAGATAACGGATACGATTACGCTCGGTCGAAACATCATACTGTAAAACCAAATACCCCGTCCAGCAATACCCTCCAGCAATACCATTAAGCAATGCAAATATAATGTAGTATTGAGGTGCTGCTTCACCAGTTACAATAACTAGCAAATAGAAGATCGCGAAAAATGAAATTCCAAGTCGATACACTACCATTCGATCAAGTCTCTTTGCTACTAAGCCACCGACTGCAAATGCATCTGGCGTAATTGCAAAGTTAATCATGTTATACACCGCATTGATTGTAAAGTCACCTGTCAGTCTCCACAAGTACAAATTGAGGAATAATCCTGACATCGATGCTCCGAATTGAAAGAAAGCATGAATAGTAAGTGAGACGACAGCTTCTTTGCTGAGACGAAGATCTAGTGGTAATGAATCACTCGTAAAAAATTGCTTTATTCGAGCAACGAGACTACCTTGTGACATACTGTTCTCTTCCTTATATAAAACAGCTTTCAACTCGCCAAAATAATAAAATTATTGTCGTCTTACATTGTGATAGATGCAACTCCTATTGTAATACATCTTTATCACCGATACTTAACAATATTGTAGTTCCATTTGCAGTGTAGATTTTATATGGTAAGTTAGATTTAATCAGTTGTAGAGGGGATGAGACGATGGCTGGAAATATCTATTACATTATTTATTCAATTGGCTTAGTAATTGCGCTCTGTATTCTGCTGATCATAATAAAATTAATAAATCGCAAACGCGTAATGATAGTTGTGCTCATTATTTCTATTCCAAGCTTCATCCTATGTCAGACATACTTTTGGAATTTCACGTTCAATAGTTATGTAAAGAGTTATTTGTTCTCTAGCGAAAGTTTTGCCTGTGAATTTGAAAAGGAACTGAAAAACATTACAATACCACTGCCTGAGCGAACTGTACTTAAAGCTAAAGAAGATGCATGTTCACCTTTTTATTTTACTTATAGGCTGTTTTCGTATAAATTGTTGCTTTCTTGACCACCCTTATAAAGGGTTGCTATAATTGGGGTCAAGGAGGCGTTTTTATGTGGTTGAATGTGTATGAAAATGCAAATGAACTTTCAAGGGAAGAGCAATTAGCACTCTTCAACGCCTTGAAGAACGATTTGTTTCCAAACGAACCTGACAAGTTTTTGAAACTACTGACGGATATTCGTGAAAGCCGATTTAGCAATGGATTGGCTTGTTTACATTGTGGAAGTGTAGCGGTAAAAAGAAACGGAAAGTATAAATCACGTCAACGTTATCTTTGCAAGGATTGTAATAAAACATTCAACGATATGACGAACACTCCGTTCTCTGGCTCTCATTATCCTGAAAAATGGGTGAAGTATATAGAGTTAATGGTGGAAGGATACACATTGCCGAAAATCGCAAAACGCCTAAAAATACACATTTCTACTGCTTTTTATTGGAGACATAAGGTTCTATTTGCATTACGTTCGCACAAGTTTAATCAAATGCAAGGCATAATTGAGAGTGATGAAACATTCTTTCCAGAGTCATTCAAAGGAAGAATGGTCACACATCGGAAACCGAGGAAACGTAGAACTCCTGACGAAAAACGTGGAATTTCGGACCTTAAAATTGCAGTTGTAGTTGCACAAGACCGTAGTGATAATATAGTTGCAGTAAAGGCAGAAACGGGGCGTGTTAGAGCAGAGGAAATTGACACTGCGATTGGTGAGTATATTCCCCCCTCTTCTTTGCTATGTACAGATACAGCGACTAACTATAAGAAGTTCGCTAAAATCAAGGGATTACAGCACGAAACTATCAACGAAAGGCAAAAACAACGTGTAAAGAAAGGCATTTACCACGTTCAGAACGTCAATAACTTTCATAGTCGCTTAAAGACATGGATTAGAAGGTTCCAAGGGGTAGCCACTAAGTATCTTGATAACTATCTTTATTGGTTCAGATGGTTAGAAATAGACAAGCATTTGTCCTATGAAAAACAAGTAGAACAAATGCTCATTTCCGCATGTCAAAAATCTAATTACACAACAGTCGGAATGCTTAGGATTGCATAAAACCCCAATTATGGGGTATGAAGTAAATCAGTCCTTATTCGTCATTCTACTGTATTAGCAAAGCCATATTTAATTGAGCTTTATACTAAAAACTTGCTCTTTCGCTTCAATCGCTGGCGAATCAATCACTTTTTTAATTCTATCGAGTTTGCTATCGTCTATATCTTTAATGTAAATATATACTTTATTATCCTTTTCGTTTGTTGCAATAACAGATATACCTAAATCGAGCATATTATCAGTTAAGACTTTAACAACTTCATCAAGGTATTTTAGTGAATAGTTCACACTATGAAGTTCAACATTATCTAATTTCACCTTGTCCTTGAAATCATCTGTATCTCCAACAATATTAATATGATAAATGCCATTATCTATATATAACCCTGCATATTGTTCATCATTAAGATGTAAGCCAATTATATTAAGTATATATGGTTTTTGTCGTTCAGAAGATTGAGATACATTAGATTGGGAATCGCTTAATTGAGGAACCTTGGATTGAGTATTACAACCAAATAATACGATAGACATAAGTGCCAAAAATAAAGTAAATAGTAGTAATTTTTTCATTAACATAAACCTCCAACGTAATATATTCCTAATATTCTATATAGACGAAGGTGTACCTTGAAATGTTTCATTTAATGTATATATTAAAAAACAACAAACTTTACGAAAACAGCCTACTTATATTAGTGAAACTGAATTTCAATCCTTCTACGAAAAAGAGTTAACTAGACTGAAAACTTCAGATTTAATTCAAAACTACCATTTCATCCAAGAAGGTGTTCGCGGACAAAAGGATAGGAGCGGATTTTTTGTTAAGTTAGCTACTGGATCAAACATAGTTATTTCTTTTCAGGCAAAGAATGTTAATCATTTAGCCATTACATATGTACGGGACAATTAATTAGAGCTAACTGTAGCGTACGATCGAAACTATTAATTCAAGAGATTCATCTTACAATACATTTAAAGCAAATAGGGAACTTCATGATCTTCCATGAAGTTCCCTATTTGCTTTGTCGAGCATTATATATGTCTCAAGTTAATCATATGATTAAGCCAGTTTCACCATAGCTTCAAGCGCTGCTTTAATTTCACGTTCAACAGCATCACTTACTACGTTTGTATGTGGGTCATAACCTTCAGCTAGATCAGAATCTGCATAGCCATCAAGTGCTACAATTGCTCCAGCACGAATACCGCGAAGAGAAGCGATCACATACAATGCTGAAATCTCCATCTCTACTGCTAGTGCACCTGAAGCTTTATATAGTTTGTGAGGTATTTCTACTGGTCCATTGAAAAATACATCAAGCGTTACAGTAATACCTTTCTTCACAATACCACCTTGCTCTTCTGCAGAAGCAAATAGCGCATTAACAACTTCGCTATCGCCAATCGCCGGGAAACCATCAGGTACTAATTGTTTAGTTAATCCATCTGTACGAATGGTACCCGTACTTACGATCAAACTTCCTGCAGGATGATCAGCAGAGTAAGAACCTGCTGTACCTACACGAATAATCGTATGGACGCCACCTTTAATGAGCTCCTCGAAACATACCGCAGCACCAGGGCAACCTACACCATGGCTTACAACAGCTAATTGTACACCTTTATACGAACCAACAAATGTACGGTACTCACGAGCATAAGCCAGCTCAACCGTATCAGTTAGCATATCTGCAATTTTCTTCGCACGACGTGGATCTCCACATACGATAGCAAGACCTGGCAGTTGCTCTGAATTAACTTCAAGAATAGATAAAAACATTTAGTCAAACTCCTTCCCATGCCACTCATCTTCTGGAAGATCAAATCCATCTCCAGAGAAACGTTGTTCGGCAAATGGTTCTGCATAATTATGAAATCCATTTTGTTCCCAAAATCCTGGTTGATCCTCAACCATAAATTCAATTCCAGTAATCCATTTCACACTTTTCCAAAAGTAAAGATGAGGGATGACCATCCGTAGTGGTCCCCCATGCTTTTCAGTAAGTGGCTCACCATCAAAAGTATGTGCTAATAAGATATTGTCCCGCATCAAATCCGCTAAAGGTACATTAGCTGAATAATCACTATCCCCATGGATCATCACATATTTCGCTTCAGGCTTAACGCCGAGCAATGGTAACAAATCTGTAAACTTAATACCAACCCAAGTTGTATCGAGCTTAGACCAACGCGTTACACAATGAATATCACAAGTAATTTTCGTTTGAGGCAGCTTCATTAAGTCATCAAAGCTAAAGCTACGAATGCTGTCTACTTCACCAAACGCTTTAATACTCCATGTAGACATATCATAATACGGTACTTCACCTTCAGTAAGAATTGGAAAGCGATCAGTAACGGTTTGTCCAGGAGGTACACGATGTTGAAGCTCAGGTGGTACTTTAGCAGCTAATGGTGCCTTTACTTTTTTCAAACGTTCAGCTTTCTTATGCATATCGACGACCTCCTAAAACTTTTCTGCGCATCTTGGATTAACTTCCTTGTACAGAAAAGTACTTCGGAAGTATAAACTTCAACTTTTCTGCTCTTCCTAGCGTGAACTTCCGTTAGACTTTTTCGCTTCGTCTTTGTATCCATTGTTTTTGAAGAAGATCATCGCAATAATCGTTACAACAAACGGAAGCATAGCTGAAAGATTTGACGGAATAGAGAAGTTTTGCAGTCTATAGCTCAATGCTTCCATAAACCCAAACAATATACTCGCTCCGGCTACTCCAATCGGATTCGATTGACCTAGCATCGTTGCTACTAACGCGATAAAACCACGACCGCTAGTCATACCCTCATTAAACATCGTTACATTACCAAGTGACAGCTGAGCACCTGCAAGTCCACAAAGTGCACCCGAAAGTAATACCGCAAAGTATTGGATTTTACGAACCGGTAAGCCGATGCTACGAGCTGCCGTTGGATTCTCTCCAGCTGCAAGTAGGCGGAACCCTGATACCGTTTTATATAAGTAAAGTTGTAATAAAATTACGATCGCAATCGATACATACACAAGAATCGATTGACCAGAAATAACATCACCGATCCATGGGATATCCTTTATTAATGGAATATCAATCTTAGGTAGGCCCTGCATATCTTTATCGTAATAGGCTCCCTTTACATTGAAAATCGCACGAAGGGCAAACGTTGTTAGTCCAACGGCTAAGAAGTTAATAGCAATACCTACGACAATGACATTCGCCTGTAAATTAATACTCATATAGGCAAAGAGTAGTGCGAACAACAGTGAACAACCAATAGCGAACAAGATCGCCATTGTAATACTACCTGTTAAGTAATTACCAAGAATAGCGGAAAATGCACCGACTAAGATTAGACCTTCCAAACCAACATTAAATAGTCCAACTCGTGCGCATATTGCTCCACCTAAAGCTGCAAGCAAAATCGGTGTAATCATACGTAAAGCTGCAGCGAATAAGGAGACATCAATTAGTTGATCCATCTTTCGCCCCCGCTTTCTTGCGTTTAATGAATGAAATTGTAAACTTAGCTGTTATAAACAAAATTAATACAGCTTGGATAATGCTAGATACTTCTAGTGGAACATCGGTATTACGCTCCATTCCCATTCCACCAGTTTGCAATGCAGCGAGGAAAATAGCTGCAATGGCTGTACCAATAGGATTCGAGCTTGCTAGTAATGTAGCCATAATCCCCGTCCAAGCATAATTGGCAGATACTAATGAACCATCAAGAAAACGGTACGAAGTACCTAGCACATCAGATGCACCAGCAAGACCTGCAAAAGCACCACTGATCAGCATACTAACCACCATCAATCGGCCGCGATTGACACCACCATAGCTTGCAAACAGGGGATTACCGCCCAACATCCGAATTTGGTAACCTTTTTTCGTATATTTAATAAATAAAAACAATCCAATTGTCGCAACAATTGCGATGATAAAGCCGATATGAAGTGTCATCCCTGAAAAGAGCTTGGGAAACCATATTGTTTTATCAATCATTTGCGTCTGGGACAATGCTGAATTCGTTGTACTATCTTTGAACGGATAGGCAACCATATACCCCGCAAAAAGTGATGCGATATAGTTAAGTAAAAGCGTTGTAATTAATAAGTTCATGCCGAATCTAGAATCTAACCAGCCTGCAAGAGCAGACCAAAGACCAGCTACAACCATAGCTGCCATAATAGCTGCGATCGCTTTGAACCAAGCTGGACCTGGTACGTAAAGTGCTGTTATTGCAGCACTTAAAGCTCCTAGAACCATTTGACCCTCTGAACCCATATTGAAAAATCCTGCTTTGAATGCTAATGATGCACCAAGACCAACTAAAATAATCGGAGTGGCACGAGCTAATGTACTCGTTAAGAAATAAAAATTTCCGAAAGCACCGTTCCACATTTCTTTATAAGTTTCAATAATATTTCCATCAACGACCAGAATTGCGATCGCACCGATCACAAGACCTGCAACTATTGCAATTAGCGGCTGTAATAGCGACTGTAAAGTACTCTTCATCTTATCCAACAGCTTTTCCTCCCGCCATTAGTAGACTAATTTGCTCTTCAGTAGCTATAGCAGCATCTAATTCGCCAGCAATTTTACCTTCATACATAACTAAGATACGATCTGCAAGCTTCATAATTTCTGTCAATTCACTTGATACTAGCAAAATACCCGCTTTTTCATCACGACGTTTTAATAACTCTCCGTGAATAATTTCCATTGCACCGACATCTACACCTCTAGTAGGCTCAGCAGCAATAAGAAACGGCGTTTGCTGGGCAACCTCACGTGCAACAATCAGCTTTTGTAAATTACCACCGGATAAATATTGAGCCTTAGTGCCCAGTGAACCTGTTTTAATTCCATATCTTTGAACCCACTCAGACACGAGCTTTTTAATTTTATTGCCTTGAAGAATTCCATATTTACTCGTTGATTCCAAATGTCCCATTATTCCATTATCAGAAACGGTTGCATCTTTGGACACTCCCCAAAGGTATCGATCCTCAGGAATATGTGCAAGTCCACTTTCACGAATTTGCTTCACAGAAGCACCGGTTACATTCATACCTTGTATTGTAATCGTTCCTTCATCATAAGGCATCAATCCGGAAATTGCTTGTAGTAGCTCTGACTGACCATTCCCAGATATGCCAGCTATACCTACGATTTCACCTTCACGCACGTTGAAATTAATATCGTCTAGTAATGGCTTGGTTTTAGTACCTTTAATAGAGAGGGATTGTACATTAATAACTGGTTGTCCATATTCAAGCTTTCGACGTTCAAGCTTAACAAGCTCCCGTCCAACCATCATTTTAGATAGCTCTTCTTCATTCGTATCAGCAGCATTCACTGTGCCAGTAATATGACCATCACGAAGTACTGTAATACGATCAGCTACTTCCATAATTTCACCGAGTTTATGACTAATAATAATAAAACTTTTACCAGTGGCAGCAAGTTTTTTGATCGAAATCAAAAATTCTTTGACTTCTAGAGGTGTTAACACACCTGTCGGTTCATCTAGAATAATGATTTCAGCACCTTGATACAATACTTTCAATATTTCTACTCGTTGTTGCATTCCTAGTGAACAATCTGCAATTTTTTGCTTAGCATTAACTGGCATTCCGTATTGCTGGGATAATTGCAGTGTTTCTTCAATTGCTGTTTTACGATCAAACTTCAAACCTTTACTTGGCTCACGACCAATAACGATATTCTCTGCAATCGTAAATGCCGGGAACAACATAAAATGCTGATGTACCATCCCGATGTTTTGCCCGATAGCGTCCGTTGGATCATGAAATGCTACAGCTTTGCCATTAATTCTAATTTCACCACTTGTTGGGCGTTCCATGCCATACAAAATGCGCATCAACGTCGTTTTACCTGCACCATTTTCACCGATAAGCGCATGAACTTCACCTTTACGCAAATTAAAATTAACACTATGATTAGCAGTTACAGAGCCATACGACTTTGTTATACTGTCCATCTCAAGCAGCATATAGACGCTCCTTTCAAACAATTAAGCCGGCTGCAGTTACTGCAGCCGGCAAACTACTTATTAAAATATATTATTTTGTAATAGAAGTGTCGATAGTACCGGCTTTGATACCTTCAGCAATTTCTTGTAGCTGAGCAATATCTTCATCAGTAAGTTTTTCACTACGTGGAGATTCACTTTCTGTTGTTACGAAAGTAAGACCTACACCGCCTTCAGCTAAACCATAATAGCTAGTTCCGAAGTCAAATGTATTTTCAACGAATAGTTTAACTGTATCATAAGTAACAGTATCAACTTCTTTAAGTTGAGATAGGATAACATGCTCAGGATCGATTACCGTACGGTCAACGTCTTGTCCAGAAGCATAGAAGCCTTTATCTTTTGCAGCTTCAAATATACCAAAGTCACCAACTGCAGCCAAACCAGCGATAAAGTCAGCACCTTGTGCGTTTTGTTGAAGTGCAAGTTCTTTTGCTTTTGCTGAATCCACATAACTACCTACATAAGCAGTTAAAACTTTTGCATCAGGATTCGTATGAGCAAGACCTTTTGCAAAACCAATTGTATACTTGTCCATTTGTGCGCCTTCAACAGCAACAACATTACCTACAATGTTGGACTCTGTTACAAGACCTGCAGCAGCACCTAATAGGAAGGATGCTTGATTTTCAATGAAAGCAGCACTTCTAACATTAGGAATGCCTTCAATGACATGGTCAATAATTGCAATCGGAAGATCTGGGTTTTCAGCTGCGATTATTCTTAATGCATCTTCAGCTTGGTAAGTTGCAGTAATAATCATGTCATACCCTTCAGCAACTGCAGCGCGGAAGTGTTGTTCAAACATATTAGCATCTGAAGCTTCCATCGTTCTAATTGTAACTCCAAAGTCTTCACCAGCTTTTTTGAAACCTTTATCCATTAGTTCGAAGAATGGGTTAACACCAATTTGTTCAGGAAGAACCATAGCAATTTTAATATCTTTGTTTGCTCCATCAGTTGTACCCTCTGTGTTAGTACCGCTGTTGTTAGTACCATTTGAACCTTGATTTGCATTGTTACCACATGCAGCCAATAGGCCAATAACTAGAACCATTGACAATAATAAAGTAAGTCTCTTTTTCACTGTGTGTTTCTCTCCTCATCCAAATTAGAAATTCGACAAATTACTACCTTATCTTACACAATTATAGCTACAATTTAAGTGTTAATTAATAAACGCCACAAAAACGACACACTTAATAGCGTTTACACTGTCATTCTGCGACAAAATGGGGCTATTTGATATTAACTAAACTTAATTACATAGTAATTTGTGCCAAACGAGCCGTTTTCATTCTTTACCTGTAGAATTAAAATTCACCATATTTTGCTTCATTTTATTAAATAGATACATTCCATTCTCCATTTCTTCGCTAGTAAGGTCCGCGAATAAATGAATCATTAAGTTTTTCCGCACCGCTTTAATTTGCTCTACATGCTTTTCTCCGACTTCTGACAGCTTCAACAATACAACACGTCGATCATGCATATCTTTCTCTCTCGTAACAAATCCTAATTCGATTAGTCGATCTGATAAGCCTGTTACCGCTCCACATGTAATATATAACTTATCTGCAATATGTGATGCTTTCGTTGGACCATTTTCTGATAATTGTGTCATCATTCTAGCATGAGTGATACCGAGTCCCGATATACTGTATTTCCCCCAGTATGTATTAATGATGCTTCTGATCTCACGAAAGGATTCATCTAATCTATTCATTAACTCCTTATTATCTTCAAAATGATTATCCATTTCGGTCCCCTTTTCAAAATGCTTTATTTACTACGTTGATATAGAGTCTAGTATTCATTTTAATGACCAATTCGTATTATAGTATATCAAATAATACGCAACAATGGCGCAGTTCGGTTCACATTACGGTTATTACTTTGTAGCCAAGCACTATTGAGTATGCTAAAATTACAACTATAATCATTTATCATGATCATAACAATTTAACTATTTCACTATAGTGTATACGTACAAGGAGGAACTTCCACATGGCAAAGAAAAGAATGCGTTCTGATATGATTAAAAAAGGTTTTGACCGTGCGCCACATCGTAGCTTGCTACGTGCTGCTGGAGTAAAAGAAGAGGATTTTGACAAACCATTTATCGCGGTATGTAACTCATACATTGATATTGTTCCAGGTCATGTTCATCTTCAGGAATTTGGTAAATTAGTTAAAGAAGCGATTCGTGAAGCTGGCGGTGTTCCTTTTGAATTTAATACTATTGGCGTAGATGATGGTATCGCAATGGGTCATATCGGTATGCGTTATTCCCTTGCTAGCCGTGAAATTATCGCTGACTCTGTAGAGACAGTAGTTAATGCTCACTGGTTCGATGGTATGATCTGTATTCCGAACTGTGACAAAATCACACCTGGTATGATTATGGGTGCGCTTCGCGTTAACATTCCAACCATGCTAGTTAGTGGCGGACCAATGAAGGCTGGTAAAACATCTGATGGTCGTGCGATCTCACTTACAAGCGTATTTGAAGGTGTTGGTGCTCACCAATCTGGTCTTATCAATGATGAGCAGCTTTACGAACTAGAAGCATATGGTTGTCCTACTTGTGGTTCATGTTCAGGTATGTTCACAGCTAACTCAATGAACTGCTTAGCTGAAGGTCTTGGACTAGCATTACCTGGTAATGGTACGATTCTTGCCGTTGCTCCTGAACGTAAAGAATTCGTGAAACAAGCAGCTCGTCAATTAATGAAACTTATCGAAATGGATCGTAAACCTCGCGATATCGTTACAAAAGCAGCAATCGACAATGCTTTTGCCCTTGATATGGCGATGGGTGGTTCTACAAATACAGTACTTCATACACTTGCTATCGCACATGAAGCAGGCATTGAATATTCAATCGAAGAAATCAATGAAATTGCTGAACGTGTTCCTCATTTAGCAAAAATCGCTCCAGCATCTGATTATCATATTGAAGATGTGCACAATGCTGGTGGTGTTAGTGCTATCATTCATGAGTTATTGAAAAAAGACGGCGCATTCGACGGCGATTGCTTATCTGTATCTGGAAAAACAATTCGCGAAAATGTTGAAGGCTGTGAAATTCAAGATACGGATGTTATCCATACAATCGACAATCCACATACTGCTCGTGGTGGACTAGCTATCCTATTCGGTAACATTGCTCCTAACGGTTCCGTTATCAAAACTGGTGCCGTTGACAAATCAGTAGGCGGCTATCATAAAGGTCCTGCTATTTGCTTCGATTCTCAAGATGAATGTCTTGAAGCTCTAGCTCAAGGTAAAATCAAAGAAGGTCATGTTGTAGTTATTCGCTACGAAGGCCCTCGTGGCGGCCCAGGGATGCCTGAGATGCTTGCTCCAACTTCGGCAATCGTTGGTATGGGTCTAGGAGCTAAAGTTGCTCTTATCACTGATGGTCGTTTCTCTGGTGCCTCTCGTGGTATTTCTATTGGTCACGTTTCTCCAGAAGCTGCTGATGGCGGTCCAATAGCTTTTGTTAACGATGGCGATGAAATCGAAATCGATATGAATAATCGTACGATGAACCTGTTAATTAGTGATGAAGAGTTTGAAGCTCGTAAAGCCGCATGGCCTGGATTCGAACTTAAAATCAAACGCGGCTACCTAGCTCGTTACGCGCATTTGGTGACTAGTGCCAACACAGGCGCAGTAATGAAAATGTAACTTAGAGGTAGTTCAAAAAGTGGACTTTGATAACGATGATTGGCTGAAGTAGCTTATTCGACATCGCAGTTGGAACGAACTTGGAAAGTACGGTTCGCATGTACCAATAACGTACATTTGCGCTTCCGCCTTTCTCAAGTAGCGTCCCAACTACTCGGTTCTGAAAGCCCACTTTTTGAACACTCATTGTAAGTTAGTTCAAATATACAAAAAAGCATGCTGATTGATCAGCATGCTTTTTTGTTGTAACCAATATATAATTCACTGAAATAACCACTAATAGTATCCAAAACCCCATTTACAGTATTTATTAAAAATAGTATATTTAAGTTGTTTATTCAATGTAATTATGGAGGTTATTATATGCTTGAAAAGGTTCACCCTTATTATTATTTAGGTGGAATCATTGGATTAGTTGTAGGTTTTGTCATTTCAAAAATTTATCTAATATGGGCTATTTTACATCAGCAAAGTAACACACATTTGTCAACTTCGTGGAACAGTGATACACCACCACTTTGGTTAACAGCCACCGAACATTCAGCAATGTTTACTTTTTGGGTTGTCCTTATTTATATTATCATTGGTGTAATATTTGTGAGAATAAAATTCAGTGCAACCAAGAATAGAAATGACTAGAACAATAAACGAGGCTTCCCGGAAAGTCGAATTAGTTTCTACTTTCTAGGTAGCCTCGTTTTAGTTTTCATATATTAGTTCGTAGTTAACACTTCTTGCTGTGTACTAATCATTTCTTGTTGCTTCGTTGCACTATAAGTATGATCCAGTGGCATATATTGCTGCAGACGTTCGAGCGTCATTAGCAAGATTTTAGGTTCCTCTTGAACCTGCTCACGAACACGACGAGTAGCGGTAAAGGTCTGAGTTGGAGTTAATATTTTCATCAACCATTTCAAATAAATTTTAGTGCTCGATAGAAATAACCCCTTAGGCATCTCATGTATTGAAAAACCCAATTTATCCGCGCCACGATTAATCATAGTAATCCCTTGAATCGCTTTAATTGGCGTGTTCTTTGCCTCATCCGTAATTCGTAATGCTAATGCCGGCAATGCTCGCTCTACTTCACGAATTGTTTTCACTGCAACGACTAAAGGATTTTTCGATGTGAATGCAATATGAGATAGCTTCCTGTTGTCAAAGTGAAGCTCTACGATTCGGTCACCTTGTGAAAGAGTCTGCCCATCATTCATCATAAGCGATTTGCCTTTATATTTGATCAAACGATAATGGAACATCGGCCCGTTATGTGATTCGATATCTTTCAATCTCATAATCTGGTGAAATACTTTCTCCCAAGTTAGCCATAATGATATCATTATTTTTTTACTGCGCGAAAATTTTTTCTTACTATTTTGTTCGGTCACTTTAATCATGCTTTCAATGTTAACTAGCTTCATTTGCTGCATGGTTGCTGCTTCGAGAAATACTTCTAAAGCAATAAGCATACTACGCGGTGCGTTTACATCTGCACCAAAGGTTCTTCCACAGTCATGTAGTAATAGCACTTCACCTGGCTGTAGTTTCTTCATTAATCGAGCTTCTAACTTTTCCGCCGATATTTTTTTAAGCCAATCACCGAAAAGCGATGACCATAAAATAATATTAAGTCGTGACACATTGCCATAGTCGAACAAATTAACGATCCCCCATGGTGGTCGATAGTAAATGGAACGTTGTCCCGTTACCTCTTCAATAATATCATTGGTCATTTCAATATGTTTACGAACCGTTTTCGGTCTCATAAACCAATTCGTCTTATGCTCATAATTATGAACACCAATTGTATGCCCTTCATCTCTCATTCGTTTCAATAATTCAGGATTTTGTTTCGCATGTACTCCTACAACAAAGAAGGTTGCTTTTGCATCATATCTTTGTAATAAGTCTAGTAGCTGTGCAGTATAGTTAGGATCCGGTCCATCATCAAATGTTAATGCTATTTCATGATTCGCTTTCCCCTTTTTGAATACTTGATACCCAAATACTCTACTTAAAATTCCCGGAATAAATGCGTAGAAGGTCATGAAATAAAATCCCAATGTTAATATGCTCTCCATGATTGTCTTCCTCACTATAATAATGATATAGTCAATATATAATACATAATAAGACCTAATGCACTAACTTTAATTGTATCATAATTGCATTAAATTCTCACTAGTAAGATCAGTAAGATTATTTTTTTCGGGGTATGAACCTATTACTTGCCTTATTAAGCTATTGAAAGGATGATTGCTACTTGTTATCTTTCTACAAAAAATATTGGAGAACAGCTTTTGATATTGCGCTCATTATTGTAACAGTCCTTCTTATTATGTGGCTATTTAGTGTCGTGTACAATATTGCAAAGCCCATTTTTTACTCCTTTATTATTTTCATGTGTATTGAACCTCTTGCCAAACGTCTTAATAAATGGGGATTGAAAAAGAGCATTGCTTCTGCCATTTCCGCTGTACTATTCGTTCTCATTGCCCTTGGATTAATCGGCGCACTCATTATTGTTGCAACGATGCAAGGTATTGAATTAGTTAATTTACTCCCGCAATATCAGGAGCAGTTCACTTCAGAAGTGAATAGATGGCTACATTATTTCCAAGACAAGATGAATCAACTACCAATCGACTTTAGCTTAACTGATAAGCTTACAAATACACTAGAACAAGCATCTACGAAAATACAAGGATGGTTAATGGCTGGATTGACATTTGTTATCGGCTCGATCACTTCATTCACTTCATTTATAGTCAATGCCGCTGTCGGTCTAATCTTAGCCTATTTCTTAAGTATTGAAATTGTAGATTGGAAAAAGCTGGCATCCGATAAAACACCTAATACATTCAAAACTGCATTTTTCTTCTTAAGAGACAATGTATTAAAAGGGATTTGGATATACATTAAAGCGCAAAGTAAACTAATTAGTGTTACTTTTGTTGTTATTCTTATATCTTTATTGCTACTAGATGTTAATCATGCATTCGTTATTTCATTAGTTGCTGCTATCTTTGACGTATTGCCTTTACTCGGCGTAAGTACAATCTTTATTCCATGGATTACGTATTTATTTGTAGTTGGTGATACTGAATTAGCTATTTGGATTACTGTGCTTTGGCTTGTTGTTGTGCTAGCTCGACAAATGCTTGAACCCAAAATTACTGGTGATTCTTTAGGCGTATCAGCATTTACAATGTTAGCATTTATGATGATTTCCTTATCATTATTTGGTGTAGCTGGATTGATTCTATCACCAATTCTACTTATTCTGATTAAAGCGTTGCTCGATCAAGGATACTTAGAACAATGGATCAGAAAGCCCATTGGTGAATACGATAAGCCCGAAAAAACCATTGTAAATGAAGAGGACTAACGTCATCGCGCAAGTTCAGAACAATCATGAATAAATTAGATCGAATCCATAAAGGGGCAGTATCAAAGTAATCGCCAATAGCGACCTTTGATACTGCCCCTTCTTTAACTACTCATGCTCCGCTACAATATCCATAATTTCGCGAAATATTCTCGTAGCATGATTTCGCGAACCACTAGGCTGCTCTTGTACAAGCACCGATAGTGCATACTTTGGCTGTTCAGTCGGTCCATAGCCGATAAACCATTGATCATTATGCCCTGTATGTTTGCCGCTTAATTGTGCAGTACCTGATTTTCCTGCTACATGCCATTTCCCGCTAGCAATCGACATTCCCGTTCCCTGCTGAACGACTACTTGCATGTAATGCAAGATTTTCTCAGCCGTTGCTGGATGAATATTGTATTTATTTTCATGCCCTAGATGAACTGGCAGCTGCGCTAATGCTTGACCGTCAGCATAGTTTATTTGTGACACAATTCTATTCTCGTATTGTCTCCCACGATTAAGTAAAGTTACAACCATATTAGCAGCCTGCAAAGGCGTTAGGTGAACATCCCGCTGACCAATGCTTGACTGTGCAATGACACCTCCATCCTTCGTGTTCAAATCATGAAATACAACACCATTCTCTTCCTCCGCTAATAAGCGTAGAGGGGATGAGATCGGTGCGTTCCCTTCATCTTGATGCCAGCCTACTTTTTGAACGACGCCAAGTGCATTTGCCGTTTCATATAGTTGATTAGCTGTTAGCCGTTCTGCTAATGTGGCAAATACAACATTACAGGAGTTAGCGAACGCCTCTTCTAATGTTTGATCGCCATGTCCGCCTTCCTTCCAACAAGATAGGCCATATTTACCATACTCACCATTACAATAAAAATGTTCAGCATCGTCTACCACATTATATTCAATAGCAGCTGCTGCAGTTACAATTTTATAAATGGATCCTGGTGAATATGCTGTAAGTGCATGATTTCTAAGAACGTGATCATTACCTTGTCGTAATTGCCCAGGTAATAATTGCGGCCTGGATACCATTGCTTTCACATCACCATTGTTAACATCTAGTAAAACTACCGCCCCTTCAATAACATGCTGCTCATCCAAATATCGTTCAATTTTATTTTGAAGCTCAAGATCTATTGTCGTAACGATCGTAAGTGGATAATACGGATTCGTTGACTCGATACGTCTCAGTCCAATTCCAGCTAATTGATCATACCTGCCATCCAATGTGTAAGTGAGATAAGACGGTCCTAGCCCATGCAAATATCGATCAAGAGAATATTCCAACCCAACTATGCCAACCTTACTATCTCTACTCCAATTCGTTAATTGATTGATCTCAGAGCTATATACCTTTTCTGTCCATTCAGGAAACTCAGCAACAGTCCCAATAAAATGTTTCTGTTCATATTGTTTCGGGTAACGATCACGATATGCAACGATCTCTAGACCATAGAGATGCAGTTCTTGTATGTCGTCTACTTGTTGCTTAGTTAGTCTGATCGGCTCATTAGACATATCTTCTAGAAACGCCGCACTGTCCAATACACGAACGAATTGCTGTAGCTGCTCGGGCGATTTCCCTAGAATAGTAGCTAGCTTAGCAAAATGAGTAACATCAATTTCTTTCCATGCATGGACTGGATAAAATGCAACTGTATTATATTGTTGACTTGTAATTGATCGTCCATGTTCATCTACGAAATGTCCTCTTCCATCATCAATCATTAGCTTCTTCATTCGTTGATTCACTGCACCTTGCCGCCAATCATAATATTTATACTTACTACCATTTTGTTGAAACATGGTCGTCGTTGGACTAATCTGCAAGTAGATAAGTCGACATGTATACATAAACATTACGCTAGTAAATATAATAGCTAACCAAATTGCTCTACGCTGCATTGTTTTATTCTCCATGCTCATCATAATAACTCTAGTATGACTACTTACTATGCAGATTAAACAAGAACAACATTAGAAAACAGTAAAAAGAGCTAACGACGCGCAAATATCACATCGTTAGCCCTTATATAATATTAGATTCTGAACTTAGAAATCGAATCCTTCAAACCATTCGATACGGTTTCAAGTTTTACTGACAAGTCAACCAAGTTTTGACTAATACTTAATTGTTCTGTACTTAGTGATGCTACTTCTTCAGAAGTTGCCGAGGACTGTTGTGCTACTGCACTAACATTATTCATAGAATCACTTAATATTTCTTGTGACTTATTAAGCTCAACAAAGGCATCCGTCACTTGATTCATACTTTGTTTAAATGTATCCATCTGAGCTTGCACCGTTAAAAACAGTTGATTTGCCTCTTTAACAGAGACAATTTGCTCTTGGAACAATGGATATGCTTCCGATAGCACCCCCACGGTTTCTTCAATCTCACTAGTGATGGTACGCGTAATTTGTGCTACAACCTCAATTGAATTTTTCGATTGATCGGCTAGCTGTCTAATTTCATCAGCTACGACCATAAATCCTTTACCTGCAGCACCGGCACGAGCAGCTTCAATCGTTGCATTCAATGATAATATATTTGTTTGCTTCGTTACAGCATTCAATACATCAAGAATTTTCACAATCGATGTTGTACTTACTTTTAAAGCATTAACTTTATCTACCATTGCACGAGTCATTTGTTCAGTTGTACCAGTTTTATCAATTAGGACGCCCATATAACTAGTACCTTGAAGGCTCGCTTGTTCAACTTCATTCGCTGAAATTGACATTTGTACGTTATATTCATTAACTTGTATCATCTGATCATTCAAAGTATTCGTATGATCTGTACCTTTTTCCGCTTCCATAGCCAGACTTGACGCACCACCTGCAATTTCTTCGGTAGCAATGGCAATTTCTTTCGCTGCTATTGAAGTCTTTTGAGAGGCATCAGTTAATTCAGCTGCCGTTTTCAGTACTTCAGCAGCAGAATATGTGGTTTGCGTAGCTAGCAATGAGATTTGTTCCATCATCTCATTGAAATTAACGGAAAGCAGTCCGATCTCATCCATTCTTCTATTCAATGTTGATCGTACAGTCAAATCACCCTTAGCACCTTTTTGCATTAAGCCTGATAAAGCATTTAACGGTCTTCCAATGAATCTAATAATAATAATACCAATTGCTACTGCTAACAAACATGCAATAATCGCAGTAATAATCGTTATATTACGAATCGGTGCAGCTTGTGAAATCAAATTTTCGGTTGGAATAGAAGCCACTACTTTCCAATCTTCGTTACCTTGTAGAACTTCGTATATTGCCAAATACTGTTTATTATTTTCACCTTTAAGCTTCAAGCTATCTGACATTTCTGCTTGATCTTCTTTCTGGGGAATCACAATATTAGGAGTTTGACCGTATTGACTAGCGTCAGACGCCTTTACATATTGATTATTACTATTGACTATCACAATTTCACTACCATTACCGAAATCCACTTTCGCTAGAGACTCAAAGAAACTATCTATATTGAATTCTATCACTAACATAAATGATAATTCAGCATTATTCAAATTACGAACGACACGAGCTAGTCCAACTGTTTCGTAAGCGTTCGACTGGCTAATACCGTCTGCTTGAGGCTCAATCCAATTAGGACTACCCGCTTTTACTATAGTTGACTTGTACCATTCCGTATTTCGAAACGTTTCTGCATCTTTTTTCGTATTTTCAAGATCTTCATTCGTTCCAGTAATAATCGGTTCTAAAACGTCGTTAAATGGTATTACTGTAATATTTGTTATCACTGTATTCGTTACCATAAAAGTAGATAATTTATCGGTCACTGCTTGAGACGCTTGAATTTGCTCATATGTATTATCTGTTAATTGTAATGTATTCATATTTTCAAGAAAATCTTTGTCAAACATAATTTGAAACGACGTCTCATTATAGCTATTTAGTACCGTATCCGTACTATAACTAACTTGATTGATTGTTTGTATACTGGAGTTGGATACATTGCTCTCAATTAATCCTTTTGACTTTTGATATGAAATTGTTCCGATAGTAATAACACAAACAACAATACTAATAAAAATAAGTATAAATAATTGTACTCCAATACTGTTCAAGATCCCGATATTCCCTTTTTTATTCAGTTCTTTGACCTTATTCTTAGCAGTATCACTTAATATTTTCAAATTTCCCTTTATAGAACTGCTTTTCTTGTGAGAATCATCTTGTTTAACAGTACTGTCTTCGTTAAGAGATTTCTTCATGCTGACGAGCACCACCTTATTTTATTGTAAAACATTATCATTTTCTTCGAACGTACAGACCTATTTTACCATCCAGATTGTACTAATTCTATATAAATATTAGATTTTTTATGAAGTAGGTATAAAGCAGTTATAAAATAGGTATGAAGTGATATGGCATATTTTTCATAATTACCAATAATGGACCCAAAGAACTAATCACAAAAAAACTGTAAAGGATTGCTTTGAAAGCACAATCCTTTACAGCACTTATATTGTCGTTATTCTACTTTGAATTGGGATAATGCATCTTTTAATTTAGTAGAGACTTCGTTAAGTTCAGCAGATAATGTTACAAGATTATCACTAATACTTAATTGTTCACTACTCAAGCTTGCAACTTCCTCCGAAGTTGCAGAAGATTGCTCCGCCACCGCGCTGACATTCGTCATTGCATCATTCAAGACTGTTTGAGATGCTTCAAGTTTATTAACAGACTGTGTTACATCTTCAAGTCGAATAATTAGTTGATTCATCTGACTTTGAACACTTACAAATATACTATTCGCTTCTTTCACAGAGTTGATCTGCTCTTGGAACATTGGATATGCTTTTGATAACACATCAACCGTCTCTACAATCTCTGATTGAATACGATCAGTGATTTGTGCAACAACATCAATGGACTGTGTTGATTGGTCAGCTAGTCCACGAATTTCATTAGCTACAACCATAAATCCACGTCCAGCAGTACCCGCCCTCGCCGCTTCAATCGTAGCGTTCAATGATAGAATATTCGTTTGTTTTGTTACTGCATTAAGTACATCCAAAATTTTCACTATCGAACGTGTGCTATCTTTCAAGGAGTCCACCTTTTCAACCATCTCACGTGTCATTTCCTCGGTCATTCCTGTTTTCTCGATTAATTCAGCCATATAAGCAGTACCTTTGCCACTCGCACATTCCACTTCATATGCGGATTGCACCATTTCTAGATTAGCAGTTAGCACTTGTTTCATCTGATCGTTAATCATAATCGTTAGATCATTGCCTCTTTCTGCTTCAACAGCAAGACTTGTTGATCCGTTTGCAATTTCCTCAGTAGCTACAGCAATTTCTTTAGCAGATATTGCTGTCTTACTAGATGCGTTCGTTAATGTTTTCGCGGTTACCATTACAGCTTCTGCTGAATTTTTAGTTTGACTAGCTAACGCTGTAATTTGGATCATCATCGAATTAAAGCTTTTATTCAGCTGTCCAATTTCATCCTTGCGATTGTTATTTTTCGAACGAACCGTTAGATTTCCCTTTGCACCTTCAGTCATAAGATTTCTTAACTGAACGAGAGGTCTACTTATCGTGAGCATTACAACGATTGAAATAAGAATAGCAATAATTGCAGCAGCTATTGCTACAGTGACAGTTAAGCCACGAATAACTTCAGCATCTTTTACTAATTCCTTAACAGGAATTTGCCCAGTTAATGACCAATCAGCATATTCTAATTTTTTGTGCATTAATAGTACTTCTCCAATATTGTCTAGCGTAACACGTATACTATTTCCAATCGATCCATCTAATTGGAAAGGGGCAGAGTTAGCAATCAGACTAGAATCATAATTAATCATATATTCATTTTCACTATTCACTACCGTTATTATACTTTCTGATCCCAACGATACATTGTTAATTTGTTCTTGTATATCTTTAGTTGAAATATCTACTACTAAAATATAACTTGCAACACTTGAACTTGGATTTTTGATTACTCTGGCAACACCAAAGCTAGGTGTCGCCGAAGTATGTGTTATTGCCTCTTGTCTTGAAGGTAACCAAACTATTTTGCCTTGTGCATCAATTACTTCTTGAACCCATTCTTCCTGTGCTTCACTTTCCACTTTAGCAGTTTGAGAGGATCCAGCGGTAATAACACTAAGCTTACTATTAAGTGGAATAAGTGCGATACCTGTAATATTAGCATTACTAAACAAAAAACTTTGAAGCTTCGTCGTTAATAGCTTCGTCGATTCAAATTTCGAATAATCATCTTCACTTGCAATAATAGTATCTGTATTTTTTTGAAATTCATTATCAATCATAATTTGTATTGTGAGTTCTTCATAACTCTTCAATATATTATTGAGGTTAGCACCCAATTGATTGACAGTTTGTTGACTTGACTCCGATATTTTTCGTTCAATAATTGCTTTAGATTGATTATAAGCCAACATCCCCATCGTTATAACGCAGGCCAGAATCCCCCCCATAATATAGAGGAATAACTTGATCCCTACCGATTGAAACGGATTCGTTTTAATCTTCGATAATATTTCAGATTTCTCTAATTCTTTTTTATTGTTGGCTTTTTTCGTATTATTCAACTGACTGCACCATCCTTTAGCATTAACGTAAGAGCGCTTACAAAAAAGTGGTTACGTTTTCTTTTATTTTATGTATACTATTCCCTATTATTTTCTATATGCGTTTGATTGTCAATCTTTAAAACGAAAAAGACCCCTTTATGCATTATAAAGAGAGTCTTGACATATGTTCACAAGCATCAAAAACATTGTAACGAAACCCAGCAACGTGTACGGTACGAGTACACAAGCGGACATTTGTTCAGCACGAAGTTTCCAATAAAGGTTCAAAAAGTGGGCTTTCAGAACCAAGCAGTTGGAACGCTACTTGAGAAAGGAGGACACTCCAGTGTACGTTATTGGTACACGAGTCCCACACTTCCCAAGTTCGCTTCATATTCGATGCCGAATACGCTACGTCAGCATACGCATCGTTATCAAAGCCCGCTCTTTGAACTACCTCTAACGGATCTTTTTACGCATCATGTCCATCGGCTCTACCGGTTTCAAGGTACGGATACGAATTTTTTGTAGTGGATGGCGAGCGACATCTAGCGCATTCCCATCAAGATCAGTAATTTCAGTTACTGTTTGCTTGAAGAAGCGACCTTTTGGACCAACAAATTCTACTTCTTGACCCACTTTAAAATGATTGCGTTGTTCGATTATGGCAAACTGTGTAGCTGCATCATAATCATGGACAACTGCTGCAAAATCATAAGGTGCTGCTTTTTCCTCAGCAGTGTAAATATGATCTTCAGCACCCGGAACATCAAGGAAGAAGCCAGTATTAAGCGGGCGATTAGCTGCTTTGTGAATTTCATCAACCCACGCTTGCTTAACCTCATAATGATCTGGATCAGCCATATAAGCATCGATTGCTTGACGATAAGCATTAACTACAGTAGCTACATAATGAATACTTTTCATTCTACCTTCAATCTTAAAGCTATCTATGCCTACATCAATGAGATCTGGAATATGCTCTAGCATTCCCAAGTCTTTTGAACCCATTGTGAAAGGATCCTCTTCCCCTTCATTAACCGGAGCTCCCTCAAGAAAGAGATCATATTTCCAACGACACGATTGACAGCAACCACCGCGATTAGAATCACGATCGGTAAAGTGATTGGACAACACACAGCGGCCTGAGAATGACGAGCACATCGCTCCATGAATGAAGGCTTCTAGCTCAACATCAACATTTTTTTTGATTTGTTCAATTTCCTCGAAGCTTGTCTCCCGAGCAAGTACAACGCGTGGCAGACCTTCATCCTTCCAGAATTGAACAGTTTTCCAGTTCAAGACAGACTGCTGTGTACTTAAGTGAACTTCCATTTTAGGTGCTACTCGTTGTGCAGTTTCAACAATAATTGGATCCGCAGCGATAATCGCGGCAATACCAGCCTCTTCAAGATTTCGCAAATATTGTTCGATTCCAGCTATATCTTCATTATGTGCATAGATATTAGTCGCGACAAATACTTTAGCTCCATATCTCGCAGCAAATTCCACGCCTTCCTTCATTTCTTCGAATGTGAAGTTATCGGCGTTAGATCTCAATCCATATGATTGACCACCGATATAGACAGC
The DNA here is from genome assembly GCF_056786395.1 of Paenibacillus sp. Y951. NCBI lineage: Bacteria > Bacillati > Bacillota > Bacilli > Caryophanales > Paenibacillaceae > Paenibacillus > Paenibacillus sp. Y951. The sequence continues at coordinate 26,992 of NZ_JBXCIY010000005.1, forward strand.
ATCTGCTCCATAATGCACTGCAAATCTTAGCTTTTCAAGATTACCAGCTGGTGCTAATAGCTCCGGTCGCTCTAATCGATTACGTTCACCATAATAACGACGCTTGCGTTTCATAGTAGTACTCATCTATTGTGTTCCTCCTAATATACTTGCTCTTTGAAGAAGAAGCCGAAGCTTAGTTCGCGGTTGGGATCTTGAAGCTCTCGAATGGTATCCAACAATTGCTCATCAAATTCATAGGTTTCAGGATCAGCCAAATATTGTTCAATCGCCATGCGATATGCTTTAACAACGGCTACGTTATATTCGGTAGATTTGAGGATACCCTCAATTTTCAAACTATCTACTTCACAATCTAGCAATTCATGTAAATTTTCTAGCATACAAATATCATCAGAACTCATAATATGGGTGCCATATTCATCTTCGAAGATCGGATATCGTTCGTCTGGGCGATCATTTTCCATAAGATATAATCCAGCAGCTTTTTGAATATTAGCATATCTCTCTTGTTCACCATGATAGTCTGTATAACTTTGAATTAGTGATCTTTTGGAATGATACATTGCCGTCATACCATGAACTTGTACTTGGATTTGTAGCGTGCTTTTTTCTTTTGTATCTACTACTTGTTCCATATTCAACTCACGTGCTAATACATAGCGTGATGTCCCACGACGCGCCCAATATTCAGCGGTTGCATAATTCGTAGAGGTCATCTCAGCATTCCAATGAAGACTTACATTAGGTGCATACTCTTTAGCGGCTACAAGCACTGCAGGATCGCCATAGACGATCGCGTCGACCTCATACTGTGCTAAAGTCGTCAAATAAGCTGGTAACAGTTCTACCGTCCTGTTATCCATTAGATTATTCATCGAAACATAAAGTTTACCATTTTTAGCATGTGCTATAACAACAGCTTCTTTGATCATAGCTAGATCAAATTGACCCGCTAATCTACTACCAAACTTCGCTTCCCCTACTACTAACGCAGTAGCTCCAGCATCTAACAATTGTGCACATTCATCCAAATTAGCAGCTGTACACAACAATTCCGGATTATAAGACATTAACGCTCACCTCACCAAAGTAAACGGCTCATTACTGAGCCGTCGCCTTACTCTTTTCAATATTTTTCAAATGCTGATTATAAGTTTCAGCAAATAAATGTGACTGTGTTCCATCTTTTTTCGTTACATAATAATAGTAGTTATGCTCTTCCGGATATAGTGCAGCCTTAATAGATTCTAAGCTTGGCGTTGCAATTGGTCCAGGCGGAATTCCATCAATAACATAAGTGTTATAAGGACTATCTAGCTTCGTATCCTCTATTGATAATAATTCCTTTTGTTCACCTAAAGCGTATTGAATCGTCGCATCTATTTGTAAACGCATTGGTTTCTTCAATCGGTTATAAATAACACCAGCAACTGTAGCACGTTCACTATCCACAACAACTTCACGCTCAATTAATGAAGCTATCGTTAACATTTCATGCATCGATATCCCTAACTCATCTAGCTCATCAGACCAATTCTCTGGTAATGTAGCGAGCTTACGATCCTGCTCCTTCAACATACGGATAATAACGTCTTCTTCCGTACTATCCTTGACAATTTCATACGTATCTGGGAAAAGATATCCTTCTATTCGATTGATTAATTGAGTGGTTTCCTCTGGGATATTAAGTACATTTTCTGCACCTGACCAACTACGAGACTCTTTCGTTAACGTAATGAACTTTTCTTTATCTACAAGTCCCTCAGTCGCTAGCTTGTCCGCCATTTGAGCAATCGTGAACCCTTCTGGAATGGTAAATGTGACCGTTTCCTGGGCAATGACATCACCTGCATTCAGCTTTGCAATTACTTCTGCTTTATCCATACCAGGTGTTAATTCATACTTCCCTGCTTTAAAGTTATCGCCCTCGTCTTTCAACACTAGGTAGTAACCAAAAATAAATCCATTTTTAATAATTCCATTTTCTTCAAGGAGCTTTGCTACACTATTAGCAGAGCTGCCTTTAGGAATCGTTACTTCAAGAGACGTTCCAGATTTGGTCGGTTCAAGCTGATTCCATAAATAGAACAAGCCACCCGCTGCAACGAGCACCATAAAGAAAAACAATGAGAAACATACCCAAAAAGAAACAGCCCATTTCTTAGGTTTATTACGTTTCCTCTTTGGCTTCTTTTTATTTTCTTCTACAGATTTTTCTACATTCTCCAAGAATCTAACACCTCAATATCTATCCGTTCTTCGGACATTTGATTATATTTTGAATATCCTCGTCAAAAAGAGCGGTGATATGCCGCTCTCTCTGTAAAACATTTTCAATTAAGGTCGTTCATCGCTAACAAATTGAAGATCATCGTATGCTTCAGAAACAGCTTCCCATTCCTCTTCATCAACGATACTCTCTAATTCAACTTCGTCATTTTGTTTATACACTCGAAGAAATTCAAACTCATCTTCAGCCTTCATCACCTCTGTTTGTAACACTACATATGTAATGTCTCCCCAAACAAATTCTTGTATAATGAAGAAAGCTTCAACACTTCCATCATCTGTAACAAGTTCGATTTCTAGACCAAAATGATCTTTAAGTGTGTCTCCAACAATTGGAGCTGTATTTGGATGCTCAAAAGCCATTACAATTATTCCTCCAACTCACCAAGTAAAGTGTTGAACGTTTCTTCAACAATTGCCCACTCTTCTTCATCATCAATTGTAAACAATTGAAGATCATCGCCTTCTTCTTCATAACGGAAAGCATAGACTTCGTCTTCTTCCTCATTTTCAGAAATAAGAGGAACAACCATCATATATTTTTTATCGGAATCATCTACTTCAAATTTCATAATGACTTCAAACTCTTCCTCGTTGCCATCTTCATCTGGAATATAGATAATTTCTGGTTCTTCATAGTTTTGCTCGTTATTTGTCATTTTTACCCTCACCTTTTCATTTAGAATCAAGATAATTTTGCAAAATAAGTGTAGCCGCTAACTTATCTACCACTTGTTTTCGCTTCTTCAGACTGATCTCAGCTTCTTTTAACGTTCGTTCTGCCGCAACTGTGGTCAATCTTTCATCCCAAAGGTGAACAGGTAATCCAAGCTTTTCCCCAATTTGCTGGGCAAATGCCATACAAATCTCACCGCGTGGACCGATCGTACCGTTCATGTTCTTTGGAAGTCCAACCACGACCTCAGAAACCTCATTTTCCAGTGCAATTTCCGCAAGTCTGTCGAGTTCTCCACCGTCTCGTCGTGTCTCAACAACGGTTAGCCCTTGTGCCGTCCAACGAAAAGCATCACTTACCGCAACGCCAATGCGACGATCACCATAATCCAAACCCATGACTCTCATATTTGTTCGGCCCCTCAATTACTCTTTCTTGTGCAAGAGATAAAAGCGAACTAACTCTTCAATGAGCTCATCACGCTCTTTCTTGCCGATCATACTTCTAGCATTATTATGACGCGGGATGTAAGCCGGGTCTCCTGACAACAAATAGCCGACGATCTGGTTAATCGGATTATAGTCTTTCTCAAGTAAGGCATCATATACCTTAAGCAGAACATCTTCTGAGGAATCATCACCCTCAATTTTCACGTTAAACTTCATCGTCTGATCCATTGAATTCATCAGCTACACCCCCTAATACGTATACCATACAAGTATGGCTTAGTTCTACTATATCACATTTGCTTGACTAACAACTAGTTCCTGTGCAAGTTTCAATGCATCATTAAGTTTTTCTACATCTTTACCGCCAGCTTGTGCCATATCAGGACGACCGCCGCCATTACCACCACATAACAACGCAGCTTCCTTAATGATTTTCCCTGCATGGAATCCTTTTTTCACAAGATCTTGTGATACTGCTGCTGCCAAATTAACTTTATCTTCTGCTGCTGCACCAAGTACGATAACGCTAGTTGGTAGCTTCGTTTTTAATTCATCTACAATACTACGTAAAGATTCCATATTGGATGCATTTACTTTCGCAGTTAAAATAGAAACTTCCCCTACTTTAACAACGGCATCTAACAATGAACCCGCTTCGATATGACTTAGCTTATGCTGCAGAGATTCATTGTCGCGAATTAATTCCTTCACTTGACCATTTAATGCATCAATACGTTTTGGCACATCAGTTACATTACTTTTCAGTTGTGCTGCCGCTTGTTTCAACAGATCAAGCTGAGATTCATAGTATAAATAAGCTTGTTTTCCAGTTACAGCTTCAATACGACGGACACCAGAACCGATCCCACTTTCGCCTAGCAGCTTGAACAGACCGATCTCAGATGTGTTGTTAACATGACAACCACCGCAAAGCTCGATAGAATATTGGCCCACTTGTACAACGCGTACAACATCACCGTATTTCTCACCGAACAATGCCATCGCGCCCATTGCTTTTGCTTCATCAATTTTCTTTTGCTGAATAACAACAGGCGTACCTAGCCAAATTTGCTCATTTACTCTTCTTTCAATATCTACTAGCTCTTCAGCTGTAATAGAACCGAAATGCGAGAAGTCAAAGCGTAAACGTTCGCCTTCTACTAATGAACCTGCTTGATTAACATGATCACCTAATACTTCTTTCAATGCTTTGTGTAGTAAATGTGTAGCCGTATGGTTTTTCACAACATCTTCACGAACCGCTTTGTTCACTTCCGCTGTTACGTCAGCATTCACTTTTGCTACACCTTCAACAACGATAGCATGATGAAGTGTTTGACCATGAGGTGCTTTCGTCACATTCTCAACTTCGATAACGAAGCCTTCACCAGTAATTGTACCTCTGTCACCAATTTGACCGCCACTTTCCGCATAGAAAGGAGTCTCATCAAGCAATAGCAATACTTGCGTACCAGCCACAGCTTCTTCTTGCAACAGTTCTTCGCCTACTAAAGCTGTTATTGTGGATTTTACTACCAATTCAGTATAGCCAACAAATTCACTTTTAATCGTAAGATCAGCAAGCGGTCCTCCTTGAATCTTCATAGAAGCAGTATCTTGACGAGCAGAACGAGCACGCTCTCGCTGTGCCTGCATTGCTGCATCAAAGCCATCGCGATCGACTGTCATCCCTTGCTCCATCGCAAAATCTTCTGTTAAGTCAAACGGGAAACCATACGTATCATATAATTTGAAAGCATCATCACCATTAATTACCGTAATGTTACTCGCTTTAGCTTGATCAACAAGATTAGACAGTAATACTAATCCATCTGACAATGTTTCGTGGAAACGTTCTTCCTCTATACGAATAACCTTCTCAATAAATTCACGTTTTTCCACTACTTCTGGATAGTAGACGCCCATTACATCACCAACGATGCCAGTAAGACCATATAGGAATGGCTTGTCTACACCTAGTGCTTTACCGTAACGTACTGCACGACGAAGCAAACGACGAATGATGTAACCGCGCCCTTCATTAGATGGCATAACGCCATCACCAACTGAAAATACAACGGTACGAACATGGTCAGCGATAACTTTCAATGCGACGTCTTGTTCTTCGGATACTTTATACGATACACCTGCAATTTCACATGTGCGATTAATAATCGGCATAAATAGATCTGTATCAAAGTTAGAATCTACATCTTGCAAAATAGAAGCTAGACGTTCTAGACCAGCACCTGTATCGATGTTTTTATTGGGAAGCGGAGTATAGCTACCATCTTTATTATGGTTAAATTGTGAGAATACAAGGTTCCATACTTCTAAGAAACGCTCGTTTTCACCACCTGGCCAACATTCAGGATCATTAAGATCACCGTATTTCTCGCCGCGATCATAGAAAATTTCTGTACAAGGACCACAAGGACCTTCACCGATATCCCAGAAGTTTTCTTCTAGCTTATAAATGCGCTCTGCTGGCACGCCGATCTTCTCATTCCAGTAGCGATATGCTTCCTCATCTTCTGGATAAACGGTAACAGAAAGACGCTCAGGATCGAATCCAATCCACTTCTTGTCCGTTAAGAACTCCCATGCCCAAGTAATAACTTCTTCTTTGAAATAATCTCCGATTGAGAAGTTACCAAGCATTTCGAAAAATGTGTGATGACGACGAGTTTTGCCAACATTCTCAATATCATTTGTACGAATACATTTTTGAGAGTTCGTAATACGTGGATTTGCTGGAATTTCACGACCATCGAAATATGATTTCAATGGTACCATACCTGCGTTAATCCATAGTAAAGATGGATCATTATGTGGAACTAGAGAAGCACTTGGTTCAATAGCATGTCCTTTACTTTCAAAAAAAGCTAACCATTTTGCGCGAATTTCACTTGCTTTCATTATTTAGCCTCCCAAAACTTTTCATATTATACTCGATATACTTCTCTGTGATGAAAAGTTACATCGATAGCTTAACCTTTTTTTCGTAACTACTTGTTATACTTCTACGTTATATTGCTGCATATTTTTGTGAACAAAGACAAAAAAGCCCCTGTTAGAACAGGGACGAATGTTATTTCGCGGTACCACCCTGGTTATTGTGTGCATAGCAACACAATCGCCTTCAAGGACAATAACGGGTCCACCCGATGAGTTTCACTCACACTCAGAAAATAGCTTTCTGTTATCCTTCATTAGAAGCGTTCTTCCAACCAATTCACTATGAATCGGAACGCTATCTCTGGCTAATGGGCTATAACATCATTGTTTTCGTCAACGCTTTGTTGTTATTGTATGTTCAACTTGTTGAACGACCCTTACAATAGTTCTGTTCAAATTATAGCTAGTGGATTTAGCACTGTCAAATAATCTTTCTGCGAACGTAGTAGGCAAACATATGCTGGACAATCACTTTACATGTCGCAAAGATCGGAATAGCTAAAATCATTCCTACAATCCCAGCAATTTGACCTCCAACTATAAGCGCAAAAATGATCAATAGTGGATGTAAATGTAACGTACGACCTACTACTTGTGGAGAAATAATGTTTCCTTCAAGAATTTGACATATCGTATTGACGATCACAACAAGCAACATCATTTTCAATGATACTGTCGATGCCATCAGTAAGGCTGGAGCAGCGCCGATAAACGGTCCAACATACGGAATAACATTAGTAATTGCAACGATGCTGGCGAGTAGCAATGCATAAGGCATGCCAACTAACAAATAACCGACATATGCTAACGTTCCAACAATAATACAGACTAATAGTTGTCCGCGTATATAACTTCCTAACGCATCATCAATATCCTTTAACAAACGAATCGTGTTTTTACGGTGTGACTTAGGAACATACTTAATTACGGCACGTTCAAACACATCAAAATCTTTCAAAATATAGAAAGCCAGAAACGGTACAACAAAAACTACGAATAATGTGCCAACCATCTCACCGATATTATTAACAAATGTAAGCAATGTTTCAGAGATACGTCGCTCCATTAATACTAATGATTTGTTGACACCTTCGCGCAAACTTTCTGGGAATAGTGCATTGTTATTAAAATCTATAACCAATCCCTGTGCTCGCATCGTTAGCTCGGGTAAATGTTTATTCAACTCCTGCATCTGATCGATGAACATGGGAATGAAATTAACGATAATGACCGTTAAAACCGCACAAAACACAGCATAAATTAATAATACTGCCATCGTTCGTGGTACTTTCCGTTCATGTAACATCGTCACCACAGGATTAAGTATGTACGAAATGATCATTGCCACAATAAACGGACCAAGAACAGCCTTCAAAAATGAAAAGATGGTTGCAAGAATCGGCTTAAGCAAAAGCAGAAAATAAATAACTACTAATAGCAATATCGCATAAATTAAAATAACAAAAAATCTATTTTTCGTAAATCGCTCCAATCGTCACACCACCTTTATTCTAACTATTCTTTGCCATTATATGTACAAGTATTCCTATTCAGCACAAAAAGCAGTAACTCTTAAGATAAAGAGTTGCTGTTTTTTGAGATAGTAATGACATATAGCTTAGACCAATGATGCGTTATGTTTCATTTGATGGACATACCAAATGTTATTAAGTTAGAAACTAAAGTATTTCATCTAGCAAGAGACTAATTGCCCCTAGGGAAATATTGTCTGGTAGATCCTCTTTCAATATACTAATAAGTGAAGTGACGTACACAGTCTCATCTGTATCTGAAGCTCCGGATATTTCATTGTTCACTCGCTTCGCAGAAATAGCTAATAATGGATCTGTATCCTGTTCGTCGTTCGGTATTGTAATTGATGTTATTACAAAACCTTCTGTAACTGAGTCTACCCCATATATACTTACACAAATGAAATATTCTGTGGACGTTTCTTCTATTATGTACCCTCCTGGTGCTATACGAGCCTTATCTTTATACTTATCCATTATTGCTGGTTGCACATCGTCAGAATTACCACTCTCCCAGTTGAGATGCGAGGAGTTTTTTGAGTATACTAGCTCTGTATATAAAATTGATAATTTCTTAGATTCATTTTCAATCGCATCCATACTAGGAGATGAAGAATCTTCATTGAGCATCAAACTCCCGCTACAACCTAACTGCAACCCTAAAATCAACACAATGATCATCAATTTTCGTATCGTCTTCATAGTTTCTTGTTCTCGCCCTCTCTCTCACAATTCACCATCTTAATGTATCCACTTAGTAATCCATAAATTTTTCAAAAGACGACAACCTGGTCTTGTGTGTTCATATAAACGAGATTGCCATCTGACATCCATCCCAATAATATCCCCACTCCTATAAATTCGAATGTGCGTAGCTCTGGGTCGTAAATCCATATTTGATTAGATGTAGCTTGAAAGGCCGCTAACCTGCCATCTATTGACCAATTCATTGTATAAAAGTACCAATAATCCGAATCGTTCATTTGCAAGAATATATCCTCGATCATCTGCTCGGATATCCGTTCATCCTTGTAGATCGTGAATTGCTTATCATTAATATTCAATAATACCTCACCCGTCGTATTACTTTCATTAATATCTGCTGGAAGAATAATATTATTGTCATCTTGCCAACTAAGCCGATATTCGAAAAGGAAACCATCACTATGAGACACAGATGCAGCATTTTCATAGGTATCAATAATCTTTCCTTTGTTATCCAAAATAACTAAGTCTGCGGAAGGTCCGATAGACTCATCATGTGCATATAAAATAGCAATTTTCTCTCCATCAGGCGATGAGGATATTCCGTACACCGGTTGATCAAATTCTTCTAATTTCTGCAAACTAAAGTTGTTCAGATCTACACGATACAACATCTTGCTTCCAACTACTATATAGGTATATCCATTATAAAATCTATCCGAGAACATCTCGTGGTATCCGGAGTCATTAATTCTCAAATTATAATTTTTATTATCGATGGAAGGTATATTAATTATCGAGTTTGTTGCAATATCAAAAAGATGGTGCTCATCACCACTATTGAACAGAAATAAAGGATCTTTCGATCCGTCAACTGTAATAGCTTTGATCGTAGGTCCGGCCCATGCTGACAATACTTTATTTACACCAGTAAGAGGATTTCTTAAAGTCATACTTGGTTGGTCTCCCTCAAAAAGTCCAACAAGTATGTTACGATATGGCATACTCTTATCTTCGAATAAATCTCCATCAACCGTAGTAGCTTTATCTAGATTGAACGAAAAAGAAAATACAATCTCATCTAACAATCGAAAACGAATGAGTAGAAACTGTGGTGACTGCCATTCTAGAGAGTATTGTAAATCTGCATCAGCATCACTTTTGATCAAACTAAGATCAATCGCTTGTTGCAGCGAGTCCTTATCCATATCAACTTTTGATCTCACTATGATGACTCGTTCACTACCATCTTTACTCGAAAGTTCTTCCATAGTAAGATATGGCTTTTCTTTAATTATTGAAGGATTCGGAGTTTCATTTATTTCGACAGGTGTTAATTGCTCCACTTTTTCTGTAAGCAATGGGATAGTTGAATCATTATTCGAGATCATCACTTCGCTCTTACAACCAGTAAGCGCTATGACTAAGATCAAGATTAATGTAAGGTAACGCATGCTTAACACTCCCTTATTCCAATTACAATTGATTAGAAGCTATATATATTACATTTTAACCCATAATAATACAAGACGAATTCCCCACACTAAAGTTGCATGAATAGACATACAAAAAAAGAAGGCCCCGCAGCACATATGCGAATCACGACTACTTGCGAGTCATCATTCTATGCTACAAAGCCTTCTATCAGTGATACATGCCAATTAAAAAAATAATCGCATGTTAATTTAAGTGTATTTCTGGTTGTTCCACGGATTCATCATAAAATAAATCATCCAATGAACTTAGTGTACCATCTTCTTCAACTTGAAAAACAGACATTTTATCACCGTTGACTGTAAGTTCTATGTAGCAACCCCAGCAATAAAATTGATGTGATCCGATTTTACCTATATCTTTCGAGTTACAGTTCGGACATCTCATAAATATTACTCCCTATACTCTGACATTGGAAGCTGCGACTGGCTCCAATTCTGATTCACTAACAGCAGGAACGATAATCGCATCTTCACCAAGTAATACTTCATTGAGATCACTCGGCGTTCTGAGCCATTTTCGTCCTTCAATTAGATCCGAAACAAAACCATCTGTAAGCTCATAACCTACTATCTGTGTATCCTGAAATGGGTAAAAATATACATCGGAGATGCGACCAAGTTGCGAACCTGTCACTGTTATGACAGGCATGTCCTTCAAATGAACGACTCCCATACAATAAGCACGCTGCAGTAACTGCTTTTTTCCTGTTAAAACTTGCGCTTCATCAGCGATAAAAACCGCATCATCTCCACAAGTTAACACCGCACTCCATTGCACTGTACGCACCTTCACAGCAAACCATTTTGCATATTCAAGCACTAGACCTTTCAACTTCCAATGCTCATCGAACCAAGCATCCTTCACGACTCCAACTTTTTTGCCATTGTTAATCGTTAGGACAGGTAATCCAATTAATTGCTGAAGTCTGATCATCACTTGTGCTGCCTCCTTCAAACTTTTCATTCAATGAAAAGTTACTTCGTAAGCATATTACTTAACTTTTCATATACTTCTTGAAGTACTACTTTTAATATGAAAAGTGCTTCGGAAGCATATTACTAAGAGTGGATTCGTTTTACAATACTTGCAACTATTGTCGCAGCATCTTCGATTTCCTCTATAGTATTGCCCATTCCAAAGCTAAATCTTACAGCACTATTTAATCGATCAGCACTTAGCCCCATTGCTTTCAACACATGTGAACGTTCTAACGATCCAGAAGTACAAGCCGAACCGCTTGCAACTGCAATTCCTGCTATATCTAAATTCATCAACATGCTTTCGGTATCAACACCAATAAAGCTAATGTTTACGATATGAGATAATCCATGATCAAGATCACTATTCACGATGATCGGATACTTTTCTAATTGTTGTTGTAACAGCTCTACCCATCTATTACGAAGATTTTTCACAAAAGGTTGCCATTTTTCGCGCTTGTTCACACAAATGTCAAGAGCTGTTGCAAAACCAACGATGCCAGCAAGATTTTCCGTTCCTGCTCTTCGCTTTCTTTCTTGGGAGCCACCTTGTTGTAATGCTTCAATCGGAGTGCCTGTCGCTATATATAAACCACCAATGCCTTGAGGACCATTAATTTTGTGGGAGGAGAAACTCATGAGATCAATCGGTAATTGTTGAAGAGAATACGGAATTTGTCCAAGTGTTTGTACAGCATCAACATGAAATAGCGCCCCTACTTGATGAACAAGTTCACCTATTTGCTCAATAGGTTGAATAGTGCCCACTTCATTATTGCCGTGCATAATACTTACTACAGCCGTGTGTTCGCTTAATGCCTCTTGCAGTTCCGCTATATTCACATAGCCTTGCTCGTCAACAGAGACAATCGTTAAATCGAATCCTTCATTGTTAGCAAGCCATTCCATCGAGTGGATAACCGCATGATGTTCAATTGCAGACGTAATAAGCTGCTTTCTCCCCTTCAATGCTTGTGCTCTTGCCACGCCAATAATTGCCAAGTTATCACTTTCGGTTCCACCAGATGTGAACGTAAATTCATTAGGTTTGCACCCGATTATTGAAGCAATCATGTCTCGGGACTGATTAAGGCTATGTTTAGCGTTTCTTCCAAAACGATGAATACTTGAAGCATTTCCTGGACCTTGTTGCATTGTTGCAATCATTGCCGCAATAACGTCTGGATGAATCGGAGTTGTTGCTGCATGATCAAAGTAGTATGACTTCATATGCTCACTTCACTCCAATATTAAATATAGAACATATAGCTATCTTTGCTATCTTTGCTCTGATCTTCTGTATAATTAATTAGATCGTCCAAAGTTGTAGAATCCATAACATTAGCAATACTATCACGAATACGTAGCCATAGATTACGTTTCGCAGGATCATCTTCTTCCGTAAAGTCCACTGGGGATATTGGACCTTCGAGAACTCGAATGATATCACCTGTTGTAATATCTGCTGGTTCTTTGGCCAGTATATAACCACCATATGCCCCACGAATACTTTTCACATAACCTGCATTACGTAGCGGTGCAATCAGTTGCTCCAAATAATGCTCTGATAAATTATTTTTTTCAGCAATACTTTTCAAGGATATTGGACCTTCTCCAAACTTCAAAGCCAATTCCATCATTATCGTTAATCCATAACGACCTTTAGTAGAAATTTTCATATTTCTATACACCTCTTATAATTCATTGTATTCCAATTATTCTTATATGGTATCATAACTATCTACAATCGTCTCCATTTTCACAATAGTTATTCGTGAAATACTATAATAATTATGTTACAATATAAAATGCTTGAATGAACAAGGTGGTGTAATTATGTCAAATCCTAATCAGAACACTAGAGTCGTTATCGGTATGTCGGGCGGCGTTGACTCTTCTGTTGCTGCATTATTATTGAAAGAGCAAGGCTATGAAGTTATCGGTATTTTCATGAAAAACTGGGATGATACAGATGAGTTTGGACATTGTACAGCTGAAGAAGATGCTGAGGATGTTCGTCGTGTCTGCGACCAGATCGGCATTCCATATTATACAGTTAATTTTGAGAAGCAATATTTCGATAAAGTATTCTCTTATTTCTTAGATGAGTACAAGCGTGGAAGAACACCTAATCCTGATGTTATGTGCAATCGTGAAATCAAATTTGGCGATTTCCTCAAAAAGGCAGAAGAACTAAATGCTGATTTTCTTGCTACAGGTCATTATGCCCAAGTTGAGCGTGATGAAAATGGTGTAACGAAATTGTTACGCGGCATAGATTCTAATAAAGATCAAACTTATTTCTTAAATGCACTTAATCAACAGCAATTAGCGAAAGCGATGTTCCCGATCGGTCATCTGCCTAAGCCAGAAGTTCGTAAAATTGCGGAAGCTGCTGGACTTTATACTGCTAAGAAAAAAGATAGCACAGGCGTTTGCTTCATCGGTGAACGTAATTTCAAACAATTTTTAAGTCAGTACTTGCCTGCCAAGCCAGGCGATATGATCGATATTAATACCGGCGAGAAAAAAGGGCGTCATGACGGATTAATGTATTACACATTAGGTCAAAGACAAGGTCTTGGTATCGGTGGCAATGGTAATGGCAATCCATGGTTCGTTGCTGAAAAAGATTTGGAAGCTAATATATTGTATGTCGTTCAAGGTGATACTCATGAAAGCTTGTATTCTGCAAGCTTAGTGGCAACGAATATGAACTGGATTGTTGCAGATGCTCAGCCAGAAACGTTCGAGTGTACGGCCAAATTCCGCTATCGCCAACCCGATCAGCAAGTAACGGTGCAAAAGTTGCCTAATGGTGAAGCTTTTATCACCTTCGCAAGGCAACAAAAAGCGATTACACCTGGACAAGCTGTGGTATTATATGACGTCGATGTATGTCTTGGTGGCGGTACGATCGATAAGGTGAACAAGATTTAATTTAATCATGTAAAACTTTATTAGTATATATGCAAAAAAAAAGACCTTATTGAGCTGAGTTTTATCTCGCTTCATAAGGTCTCGTTATTTACTCCCAGTTCCCATCGTCGTTAATCTAAATTATTTTCAACAAATGAACAGTTAACATGATCTCTCGTCGCAATTAGTAGTTGCTTGTAACCGCTTTACTCCGATAGATGTAATTCTCAGCTGATCCATTTGTTCAATCGTAAAAATATATTTTTCATCTTCTTGTTCATACAATACAGATTGACCGATATGTGGCGGAAATTGAATGTTGGCATACATATATCCACCGATGGAATCCATATCGTCTACTTCAAGTCCGATATTGAAATATCCGTTCACTTCTTCAACAAGCAGCATTGCACTTAACATATAATGATCATGCTGTAGTCGAATAATCTCATGCTCATCTTCATCAAATTCATCCTGAATATCGCCTACAATTTCTTCTAATATATCTTCAAGCGTCGCCATTCCTGAAGTTCCACCATATTCATCAATAAGCAAAGCAATCTGCGTCTTCTTCTTTTGCATCATCGTTAATAAAGTAGATATAGCTATCGTATCGGATACCGTAATAATTGGCCTAATCCATTGCTGCCATTGGTATTCCGTTGTTTTATGATCATACTTTGCAAGTAAGTCCTTAATATGGACAAATCCGATAATATCATCTTTATCATAATTAACGACAGGATATCTCGTTCTCATATGACTAATCGCGGTTTCAATATTGACGGATAATGACTGGTTACACTTTAAGCAAATCATATCAAGTCGGGGAGTCATCACCTCTCTAGCTGTTTTTTCACCGAAGTCGTATTTTGGATACCCTCCCATATTAAATTTATTCACACGACTACCATAATCTCTGCGCTTTAGTTTCCAAGGTGCAATCCAAGTTTTATTAATGAATACGCAACCACAATAAACAACGAAGAGTATACTCATCTGCAAAACCGTCCATCCTATTGACGCTGGATCTTCCAAGTAAGTTTATGCCATCCGGAAAAAATCAGATGACATACACCTCCCTTCATTATTTTCTAGAAGTTAGCCTTCTTGATAGATAAAGTATATATATTCGTGCATAGCAAGTTTTTATTACTTCCAACCAAAAACGTTACCCTTTATATTTTCATAGTTACTATATTTTCTATTGTTCATAACTTGTTCTTACTCTTGATGGTTAACAAGCAACTTTATGTTGTTTCATTTGCTATAATGCTAGTGTGTGCTAATAATCATTGGCTTTTCGATGTTACTTTCTATTACGAAGTAACTACTCGAGAAGTACATAAAAGTTTTAGGGGGATTTACATTGAAGAAGACTGTCTGGTTACTATGTTTATTATTACTCTTGGTTCCAACGCAAATATTTGCGCACTCGAAGGTTACTGAATCATCTCCTGCTGCTGATGCAACAGTAGATTCGACTCCAGAGAAAATTACGATTGCATTTAATACAACGATTGCAACGATGAGTACATTCAAATTATTTAACGAAAACAACGAAGTACAAGTTGTTGACAATATTAGTGTATCTGATCATGAATTAACTGGTGATATACCTTCAACTTTAGATAATGGTGTGTACACTGTGAATTACAATATTATTGGTGCCGATGGTCATGCGATTGATGGAAGCTACTCATTCACGATTAATGCTCCTGAAGCAACACCGACCCCAACTGAAGAAGCTACGAATAGTGAGCCTGAAGCTACGATTGAACCTACGGTAGAACCAACAGTAGCGCCAACAGTGAGTCCAAGCGTTGAAGCTGAGCCAGCTACTGAACCTGAAGCAAAGAAAAATCAAATATGGCCTTATATTGTGATCGGCTTAATTATCGGTGCAGCCGTTGCGTTTGCAGCGAAAAAACGCAAATAATATGGCTTATGTTTCTGAGAGTTTATTATATATCTGCTTTTCGCTAGTATTGGGATACTTTATTTTGCAGCTAGTTCCTGTTGCTTATAAGCCAACCATTGTATTTCCTAAGTGGTTACTGCTGTTATGTGTCATTGGTATTCCCATCATGTCGTATATTCCTTTGCACCTTATCGTGATTCAATATGCGCATGCATTTCAATTAGGCTATATCCCGATGATCCGGAGCATTTTACTCGATCTACCGGTAGGCGAGGCATGGTTATGGACGCTATTAGGCTCTGTTGGATTGGCGCTCATGGTTGGAATTCCTGCTTTCGCCAAAGATCGACATATGCCTAAAGTGGGGCTGCTACTTACGTTATTACTTTCTGTCTGGTTGGGATTCGCTAGTCATGCAGCTTCATTAAGCTCATTCCGAGGGCTAGTCGTTCATACTGGTCATTTTACATCAGTTATTATATGGCTAGGTATTTTGTTCATCGTGAGCTGGTTCGCAACTGACTATAGTCAATGGGAGAAGTTTCTTCGCTGGTTTTCACCACTTGCTATCGTATGTGTACTTATGTCATTAATTGCTGGTATAACGTTGATGTCGTTTACTACAAACCAATATAATAATGGGTTAATGCTCAATTTCGGTCAATATTTGCTCATAAAGCATATTACGATTTTGCCATTATTATGGCTAGCTTTCAGTAATGGTTATCTATATCCAAGAAGAGTGAAAAAAGAACCCATACTATCACCAAAAGGCTTTTTACGTGCTGAAAGCATATTAGCATTAGTTGTACTTATTATTACAGCGATGATGGGGCAACAAGCACCTCCGCATAATGTCGTTGAAACATTACGAACAGAATCACCATCTCGATTGTTCACGTCATTATATCAAGGCTCATTCAGCCCTGATATGGAGCTACTATGGCAGTTCAATCTCAATAGTGTAATGTTATGGCTTGCGGCGCTGCTCATGCTCTATGTATCTTATATCGCCTTTAGGCAGCGTAAAATATGGGTTATGGTCATCGTCTGTCTACTATTCATCGTACTCGCATACCTTGGCTATATGTTCGGCATAGTTGTAAAATAGCTTTTATACGAAGGGGCATCCTGCAATCATTATATTCAATGATTGCGGGATACCCCTTATTTCTTCTCTTCAGATAGCATCATTTCGATGAACCTATCCTATTCCTTTGGGATTATCCCGTTCACTACTTACTACGCTTTCGACGCTCTTGGTTTTGACGGATTTTATCTTCCATTCCTTGTTCCGTTGCTTCATAGATCGTTGCATGGGCAATTTGATCGGGCAAATATTGCTGCTTCACATAATGATTAGGGTAATCATGTGGATACTGATACCCTTTATGACCAAGCTTTTCTGCACCTTTATAATGTGTATCGCATAAATGCAAAGGTACCTCTGTCATCCCTACTTGTTCAATCAATGACGTTGCTTTACCTAAAGCAATAGCAATGGCATTAGACTTCGGACTTTCAACCGCAAATAATATCGCTTGTGCTATATTATATTTCGCTTCTGGAAAACCAATTTTATGATAGGCATCCATTGCATTAACGGCCTGCACCATCGCTTGCGGATTGGCTAAGCCAATATCCTCGCTACATGCCACAATAAGCCTGCGTAAAAATGTCATCGGGTCCATGCCTAACTTCTCTACCGCATATAAAAACCAATAAAGCGCAGCATCACTTGAGCCACGTATACTTTTGTGAAATGCCGATAGTACATCATATTGTGTAGAAGTATCTGCT
Source organism: Paenibacillus sp. Y951 (assembly GCF_056786395.1). Taxonomy (NCBI): domain Bacteria; kingdom Bacillati; phylum Bacillota; class Bacilli; order Caryophanales; family Paenibacillaceae; genus Paenibacillus; species Paenibacillus sp. Y951. The sequence continues at coordinate 44,721 of NZ_JBXCIY010000005.1, forward strand.
CGTACTGTACGCTTTCTAATCGATTCCTGTGCTACCTCAATGGTAATATGTACGGTACCATCTTGCGCTGAACTAGTCGTTAATGCAGCCAGTTCCAGCGCATTAAGCGCACGACGAATATCGCCTCCAGCCATCTGAGCCAAATGCTCTAATGCATCATCGTCAACGACAAGCTTCATAAAGCCTAGCCCGCGCGGTTCATTGACAATAGCCCGCTCCATTGAAATTTTGGCATGCTTTGCCGATAGTGGCTCAAGCTGAAATAAAGTTGAACGAGACATTAATGCGCCATTCACATGGTGAAATGGATTTTCCGTCGTTGCACCAATAAAAATAATAATCCCCTGTTCGACAGCCGGTAATAATGCATCTTGACGTGATGTGTTGAAACGATGTACTTCATCGAGAAAGAGTATCGTTTTGCGTCCATATAATACTTTGTTCGTTTTCGCAGACTCAATTACTTCACGAACTTCTTTAACCGAAGCTTCTACTGCGTTTAAACGAACAAATTGTGCCTCGGTTGATTGCGATATAATATGAGCAAGCGTCGTTTTGCCACAGCCAGGCGGACCATAGAGTAAGATCGAGCTAATCTGATCGCCTTCGATTGCTCTACGTAATAATTTGCCTTCACCGACAATATGCTCTTGTCCAATATATTCGTCTAGCTGCTGAGGTCGCATGCGATCTGCTAATAATTTATGCTGAGCAGTTGGTTGCTCCTCATCTAATGTAAATAAGTCCATTATCTCACTTCCAAATTCATAATCTCTACCTTTGATTATAACATTTGTCCCCAATATATATCAGTCCGATATAACATATTAACTATGCCATTTTGCTCGTGCTTGGCAAATATTTGCGCAATATGAGCGATATACTCATCATAACGAGCATCCGTTTCCTGTAGTGAAAAAGATGACGATTGAATTCTTCCGAATAACCCTTCGCGATCGAGCTGCTGCACATATTGATAGCTAGTGAGCTGCGGTTCATAACCACCATAGAACGGCTTCAAAAAAGCTTGACTTATATGCTTATGCTTCACTTCATCGTATTGCTTACCATACTTTAGAAATAACTGGTCATAATCGTTCATAAATGCGGATGCTCCAACATCCCGTTGATTCCACAGCAGCACAACCTGCCCGCCCTGCTTTAATATTCGTTTGAATTCTTCCCGTGCTAGTTCAGCATCGAACCAATGAAAGGCTTGTGCACAAACGATATGATTAACACTATCATTAGCAAGGGATGTCTGTTCTGCACTTCCACTGCTTATACTTAGCCGTTGCTCACTCTGAGTATTTTCTACATTTCCATCGCCTGTTCTCAATCGTTGTTCATTCAAGCTGTTTACTGTTAAATAGGTGTGTAAATAATCGATTAACGCAAAGCGCATATCATCATTCGGTTCCACAGCAACGACATGGAGATGTTGATCCAACATTTTTTTCGTGAAAATACCCGTCCCCGCTCCGATATCTGCTACAACATCACTGCCTGTAATCCCTATTTCCTGAAGCAAATGCTGAATAACCTCTTGTGAATAGCTTGGACGATACTGCACATATTGCTGAGACCGCCCAGAAAAACGTTCTGTAGAATTCATTGCGACCATCCTTTTAAATATGATATTTTCCATCATACAGGAGAGTATTATTATACGTCTATGAGTGGGCTTTGTTTCGCGAATGAATGGTACTTTTACCCTTCATTCCCTCTTCTGAAGAATAGAAAGAGGTTACCTTCAACGATTGAAGATAACCTCTCAACTATTTTGCCATCTGCGATGACTTATTTACTAACTACATTTTTGAACTAACTTTCCAAGTTCGCTTCATATTCGATGTCGAATAAGCTACGAAGCCTAATCCTCGTTATCAAAGTCCGCCTTTTGAACTTACAGCTAATAAATCCTTCACAACTTCGCTCGCCGCTACAAGTCCTGCTACGTTAGGAACGAAAGCATTACTAGAAGGTGGTTGTTGTGCTTTGCGGATTTCTGGCGCATTGTCAGGTACAATACGCTGTGTAACGTCTTCACGCGGCTTAATTGGATCCTCATCGGAGAAGACCACCTTAACCCCTTTTTTGATTCCATCCTTGCGTAGCTTCGTTCTTACGATGCGAGCAACAGGGTCGGTGTGCGTTTTGGAAATATCAGTAATTCTAAGTCGAGTAGGGTCCCATTTATTAGCAACACCCATACTTGAAATAATTGGGATATTACGAGTTAAGCACTCTTTAATAAGATGTACTTTATAAATAATCGTATCCGATGCATCGACAACATAATCAAGATCATAAGCAAATAATTGCTCATATGTCTCTTCTGTGTAGAATATCCGCAGCGAAATAGCATCACAGTCAGGATTAATTAATTTGATACGATCACGCATTAGATCAGTTTTCGGCTGTCCAACAGTTGTCGTAAGCGCATGAATTTGACGGTTAATGTTTGTAATATCTACAACATCTTTGTCAATAAGAATCAATCTGCCTATACCTGTTCTTGCTAATGCTTCAGCAGCAATTCCACCAACGCCACCGATACCAAGAACAGCAACCGTACTACCTTTAAGCTTTTCTAATCCTTCTGGACCCATCGCAAGCTCGTTACGAGAAAATTGATGAAGCATGTTGCTAATCCCCTTTCGCGCCCTACTGATTATTCAGTTTTGTCAGCGTTAGCTACCGCTTCTGCAACTGGCTTAGGTTTCACAACTGTGCGAATATGAAGCTGCTCAAGTTGAGACAATTCAACTTCAGATGGCGCATCACATAATAGATCTGTTGCATTAGCTGTTTTCGGGAATGCAATCGTTTCACGAAGATTAGTACGACCAGTTAGTAACATTACAAGACGGTCGAAGCCGAATGCAATACCGCCATGTGGAGGTGTACCATATTCAAATGCATCTAGTAGGAAGCCGAATTTCTCTTGCGCTTCTTCCATAGAGAATCCAAGTGCAGCGAACATTTTCTCTTGTACATCACGTTTGTAGATACGCATAGAACCGCCACCAACTTCATAGCCGTTCAAGACGATATCGTAAGCTTGCGCACGAATTTGTCCTGGATCAGTGTCGAAGAATTGAACATCATCTTCATTAGGACGCGTGAACGGGTGATGTTCTGCTACATAACGTTTTGCATCTTCATCGTAGCCAAGTAATGGGAAGTCAACAACCCATACAAATTTGAATGCTGATTCATCAATCAGTTTCAAGTCTTTACCTAATTTCAGACGAAGGTTGCCAAGTACGTCAGCAACAACTTTTGGTTTGTCAGCTGAGAATGTTAATAGATCGCCTTCTTCCACGTTCAAACGCTCTGTAAGTGCAGCAATTTCTTCAGGTTTCAAGAACTTAACGATTGGACCTTTCCAGTCGCCATCTTTAATTTGAATCCATGCAAGACCTTTACCGCCATAGCGTGCAGCAAACGGTTGTAGATCATCAAGTTCTTTACGGCTCCAGCTTGCACAGCCTTTAGCGTTAAGTGCTTTAACAACACCGCCACCAGCAGCAATAGAAGCAAATACTTTCACGTCACTTGTTGATACGATATCTGTAATATCTTCAATTTCAAGACCGAAACGAAGATCTGGTTTATCTGAACCATATTTGTTCATCGCGTCTTTATGCGTAATACGTTGGAACGGAAGTTGTAGTTCAACGCCAACCGTTTCACGAAGTAATTTCGCCATAAGATCTTCCATCATGCCAAGCAATTGATCTTGAGACAAGAATGAAGTCTCAATGTCAACTTGCGTAAACTCAGGTTGACGGTCAGAACGTAAATCTTCATCACGGAAACAACGAGCGATTTGGTAGTAACGCTCGATACCACCAACCATTAGCAATTGCTTAAAGATTTGTGGAGATTGTGGTAGGGCGAAAAATTCACCTTCATGTACACGAGATGGAACGAGATAGTCACGTGCACCTTCTGGAGTACTCTTCGTAAGAATTGGTGTTTCAACATCGATAAAACCATTACCGTCTAAGAAGTCACGGAAAATTTTCGCTGCTTTCGAACGAAGCAACAATGTTTTTTGCATTTCCGGACGACGAAGGTCAAGATAACGGTATTTCAAACGAATAGACTCATCAACCTCAACACCATCTTCGATTGGGAATGGAGGAGTTTTCGCAGTATTCATAACTTCGATTTCAGTAACACGAACTTCAATTTCACCAGTTGCAAGATTGGCATTAAATGTTTCTGGATCGCGTTCAACAACCGTACCTTTCATAGCAAGTACATACTCATTACGAGCACGATCAGCGATTTCTAGTGCTTGACCAGAGATATCCGGGTTGAATACCGTTTGCACGATACCTGTACGGTCACGCAAATCAATAAATAATACGCCACCAAGGTCACGACGGCGTTGTACCCAGCCGTTCAATGTTACTTCAGTGCCTACATCAGCTTTAGTTAAAGTACCGCAGTTTACGGTTTTTAGCATAGACATTTCATTTCCTCATTTCATTAATATATAGTATTTTCGTTACTAACCTTGAATGACTTGTGCTAGCTCAGAGAAAGCTACTTGACGTTGCTCCCCTGTCGCCATCTCTTTCAGCGTAATCTCACCATTGGCAAGTTCATCATCACCGAGAATAGCCGTGTAACGAGCCTGTAAGCGATCTGCAGACTTCATCTGAGCCTTCATCTTGCGACCTTGATAGTCACGTTCAGCTTTTACTCCTGCTTTACGTAACTGATAAACAAGCTTAGTCACTTGACGATCCGCTTCTTCACCAAGAGCGACAAGATACACATCCAACTCATTAAGATTTGGAATTTCCGTTTCTTGATGTTCAAGTAATAGAACAGTACGTTCTAATCCAAGACCGAAGCCTATACCTGGTTGATCAGGACCACCAACTTCAGCAACTAATCCGTTATAACGGCCACCAGCGCCAACGGTATCGATTGCGCCAATACCTTCAGCTTTAAATTCAAATACTGTGTGCGTGTAGTAATCGAGACCACGCACAAGACGGTGATTAATTTGGAATGGAATTTCCATGTCCATTAGATGTTGCTTCACCTTTTCAAAGTGAGTTTGACATTCTTCGTCCAAACTGTCCAAAATCGATGGTGCATCTGTAAAGTGTTTTTGATCAACTTTACAATCCAATACACGAAGTGGATTACGATCCATGCGAGACTGACAGTCTTTACAAAGAATTTCACGTTTCGGTTCCAAATAAGTAAGTAGCTTCTCACGGAATGCAGCGCGAACCGCTGGAGTACCTACAGAGTTGATCTCAACACCAACACCTCTAAGCCCAACTTCTGTGTAGAAGGTGTAGCCCAGCGCGATGACTTCTGCATCTAGCGCAGGATCAACTGCACCGATGGCCTCAATCCCAAACTGATGGAATTGACGATAGCGGCCAGCTTGGGGACGCTCATAACGGAACATAGGACCCATATAGTACAACTTAGTCAGATCTGGCTCTCCGAATAACTTGTTCTCTACAAAAGAGCGTACAACGCCTGCTGTACCTTCTGGACGAAGTGTTAAGCTGCGCTCTCCACGATCGATGAACGTATACATCTCTTTCTCAACGATATCTGTTGTTTCACCAACACCACGCTGGAACAGTTCAGTAGATTCAAAAATCGGTGTACGTATTTCTCTAAAATTGTAGCGACTACAAATTTCACGAGCTTTCTGCTCGACGAACTGCCATTTTTCTACGCTTCCTGGCAATATATCTTGCGTACCAGGCGATTTCTTGAATGACATTGCGATAACCCCCTTAAACTTTTCATATCATCTCTGTAAGGTCAATTTTGGCACTACAGCTGCACATATTGAGCTACTCTCACTCTGTAAGGCCAATTTTGACACTACAGCTGCACATATTGAGCTACTCTCACTCTGTAAGGCCAATTTTGACACTACAGCTGCACATATTGAGCTACTCTCACTCTGTAAGGCCAATATTGACACTACAGCTGCATATATTGAGCTACTCTCACTCTGTAAGGTCAATTTTGGCACTACAGCTGCACATATTGAGCTACTCTCACTCTGTAAGGCCAATTTTGACACTACAGCTGCACATTAGTGCCGAGCAGGTCATTTTGAACTACCTCTAAGGAAACACAAAAAAACTCTCGCTCCTTCTGACTAATAGCCAAAAGGGACGAGAGTATTATCTCCCGTGGTACCACCCACATTTCGAATATCTAGCAACTAACAAGTTGATCTTGCAAAGTCGCAGCTATTCGCTCCATACGATTATCGTCCGTAACACGCATAAAACTAATGTCGCACTTATGTAAATAAGTACCGTTCATCTTATGTTCTCGGGGATGTTATTCACTCAATACATATAAAGGTGCTTTCAGCCAATTGACACCTATCTCTGGGTATAGTGGAGTTGAGTTACTTCTTCCCGTCTAGGAATAAAATATTTAGTTGTTACTGATATCACATTTTACTTGTCTTACCGACGAAAGTCAATATAGAACTATATCAACCGAAAAAAGACAGAAAAAAACCTGCGGCATATCCGCAGGCCATAATAATATATTATTAAAAAGGGGGTCGAGATTTATTATAGGTTAATGATGTTAAAGGAACATTATCATTATATTACAAGTTGATTACAAAAAAGAAAGCGTTTCAATTGCCTGTCTATCCGTTTTTGCGGAGGGCACACTCACTTCTATAAGGGGCGTGTCTACTTCTCTTCCGTATCAACAATAATTGTAATCGGGCCATCATTAACCAAACTTACATCCATCTCTGCGCCAAATTGACCTGTTTCAACAAAAAGCCCTTTGGCACGCAGCAAATCATTAAACATAAGATACATTGGCTCTGCATGCTCTGGCCTTGCCGCCTTCATAAAGCTAGGGCGCCGACCTTTGCGACAATCTCCAAATAGCGTAAATTGTGAGACAGACAATATGCTCCCGCCAGCCTCCGCAATATCTAAGTTCATCTTACCCGATTCATCTTCAAATATTCGCAGTCCAGCTAGCTTGTCCGCCATCCACTTAAGTTCTTGCTCTGTATCCTCATGGGTAATACCAACGAGCAGCACTAGCCCTTTATCAATCGCACCAACTTGCTCCCCAGCTATCGTAACATTGGCTGCTTTACTACGCTGTACAACTACTCTCACTTGCGCTTCCGCCTTTCTCAAGTAACGCTCCATCGTCTTGGCTTGCGAAAACCCTCTTATCGAACTTACCTTTATTGCATAATCCGTTGCACAGAATAAATATCTTGAATTTTTTTAATCTTCTCGACGACATTTGTCAGATGCTCTGTATGACTAATCAGAACCGTCATATGGATAATCGCCACCTTATCTTTCCCTGTTCGTCCAGATACCGCACTAATATTAGTTTTCGCCTCGGATACAGCTTGAAGCACTTCATTCAATAATCCACGACGATCGCTACCAGTAATTTCAATATCGACACTATAGTTGGCATTCGCCGAAGCTACCCACTCTACTTCAATGACACGATCTGCTTCTTCATTATCTGTACCGAATGGAATATTCAAACAATCCATGCGATGCACAGATACACCTCTACCGCGTGTAATATAGCCGATAATAAGGTCGCCTGGAACAGGATTACAGCATCTTGCAAAGCGAACAAGTAAATTATCTACGCCTTTAACTCTGACACCATTATTGTTATTTCTCACACGCTTGCTAGCCGAGCTGCCTTTTATTTCAGTAATTTCCTTCGTCAGCTCGATCTGATTCGCTTCTTCTTGTTCCCGACGAAGTTTTTCAGTAAGCTTCGTTACGATTTGTGCAGCAGTTATGCCCCCAAATCCAATCCCAGCCATCATATCTTCAATATCATTAAATGAGAATTTGGTCGCCGCTTCCTGTAGCTTATCATCAGTCATCCATAGATGTGGCTCAAGACCAAGACGTTTTAGCTCGCGTTCAATTAAATCGCGACCCTTTGCGACATTTTCCTCACGCTTTTCCTTCTTGAACCATTGCTTAATTTTACTTCTTGCATGTGAAGATTGAGCAATTTTCAACCAATCGGAGCTAGGTCCATAGGAATGTTTACTCGTCAATATTTCAACGATATCGCCTGTTTTTAATTTATGATCAAGCGGTACAATTCGACCATTTACTTTAGCGCCAATCGTACGATTACCGACCTCAGTATGAATACGGAATGCAAAATCTAAAGGCACAGAACCCGCTGGCAGCTCGATAACTTCACCATTTGGCGTAAACACAAATACAAGATCAGAGAAGAAGTCCATTTTCAGTGATTCCATAAACTCTGCCGCATCTTGTGTTTCATTCTGCAATTCAAGAATTTCGCGGAACCATGTCATCTTATCGCCAAACGTACCATCAGGAACGACATTACCTTCCTTATACGCCCAGTGCGCAGCAATACCATACTCAGAAGTAAGATGCATATCCCAAGTACGAATTTGCACTTCCGTCGGTTCACCATTCGGACCAATAACCGTCGTATGTAGCGATTGGTACATATTCGCTTTAGGCATGGCAATATAGTCTTTGAAACGACCTGGCATCGGTTTCCAAAGCGTATGAATAATACCTAACGTAGCGTAACAATCTTTAATATTTTCAACGATGACTCGAATAGCAAATAAATCATAGATCTCGCTGAATTGTTTATTGCGCGTCGTCATTTTTTGATAAATGCTATACAAATGCTTCGGACGTCCTGAGATATCACCTTCGATACCCATTTCAGCTATCTTTTCACGAATGCGACTAACGACATCTTCAATAAACGCTTCACGTTCAACCCGTTTCTTCTTCATCAAATTTGCAATACGATAATATTGTTGGGAATTCAAATAACGGAGTGCAATATCTTCCATTTCCCATTTAATCGCAGAAATACCGAGACGATGAGCAATTGGACAGAAAATTTCAAGTGTTTCATAAGCAATTCTACGCTGTGATTCCTCTGATTGATATTTCAACGTACGCATATTATGCAAACGATCAGCTAATTTAATAAGAATAACTCGAATGTCTTGCGCCATCGCAACAAACATTTTTCGGTAATTTTCATTTTGCTGTTCTTCACGTGATTGGAACCTTATTTTTTCTAATTTTGTCAAACCATCTACAAGCATCGCGCAAGTTTCGCCAAATTTCTCGCGAACCGTCTCAAGATCGACCGTTGTATCTTCAACGACATCATGAAGCAGAGCCGTCACAATGGACAGCACGTCCATACCCATATCTAATACGATATCTGCAACCGTTAAAGGATGCAATATATAGGCCTCACCTGATTTACGTACTTGCCCTTTATGGGCTTGATCTGCAAAATCATAGGCCTCCCTAATCAGCTTGAGATCTTGCTCTTTCATATTGATTGATGCTTTCTCAATTAATTGCTCTATGCCCATGATAAGATCCCTTCCCAAGCTAGTTCATCTAAAGTCCGAGCTACTTTTTTTCTGTTTCTAATTATTATGCCTGTTTTATACCTATTACGTCAATGTACCGTTACAAAAACAGACCGCTACCTTATGCAAGATCAACATAATCGCTCTGCAAGGGTAGTCGGCCTATCGCCAAATGTTAACTATTTTTATTAATAAGTCATTAAGGTTTGAACCTCAACGCCTTCCATTTTTTTTCTTCCGTCAAGATATGAAAGCTCGATCAAAAACGCTGCTCCAACTACCTCGCCACCGCACTGTCTAATCAGATCAATAACCGTTGCAATCGTACCGCCCGTCGCTAACAAATCATCAGCTATAAGTACACGTTGTCCTGGCACAATTGCATCCTTGTGCATAGCTAGCTGGTCAGTACCATACTCTAGTGAATAACTGGCACTAATCGTTTCACCAGGTAATTTACCACTTTTACGAATCGGTACAAAGCCTACGCCAAGCTCAAGCGCAAGTGGAGCGCCGACAACAAAACCACGTGCTTCAGGTCCAGCAATAACATCGATTTGCAGATGCTCTACTAATTTCCGAAGCTCAACGATCGAAGCTTTATAAGCCGCTCCATCTTTCAATAACGTTGTAATATCTTTGAACCGAATTCCTGGTTTTGGATAATCTTCAATGACACGAATATAATCCTTAAAGTTAATCGTTGAATTTGACACCATTCGTCAACCCTTTCTGTGACTGCCTGAACTTGCATTCATTGCGTTTCAAATTGCAACTTAGCATTATTATAACGGGCTGAGCTCGCTAAATCTTTTTTCTGTGGAGAAGCTAACGCTTCAATCTGATGAGCATGATTAATAATAAACCCAAGCTCCTCAAAAACTGCTACGATCAAATCAATTTCAACGCTTTGTAACCCACTGAGCTTACTAAGTTTTTCGTATAAACTATGTTTGGGTACGATCCCTTGCTTACGAATATACTGATAAATGATACCAAATTGTTCTCGTGTTGGGAATACTTTTATCACTTCTTTTGGTACATGTATATCTTGTAATTGAAGCTGTGGCTTCCTGATCGAGTTCCATTCATTGATAGAAAGCTCTCCTACGACTTCAATCGACTCGGGAACGATTAATTGCTTCGCATAATCCCCCATACCAAAGCCAATAACATCGAGCGTCAGTTGTTGATCTTTGAGCAACAGCTTAAGATGTTTACCTTCTTTGCCAATCGCCCTACGTTCAGCAAGATTAGTATGCTTTACGAGCACACGCGGTGAAGGATTACTCATACCAAACGGCTCTAATAAAGATAATTGCTTAATTGTGTCGATTGTAATATCTTGTAAATCGCAGGAAAGATCAATTTTCAGCTTCGGTATCCAGTCCTCTTCCGTTAACCATTGTACTGCTAAAGAGTCAAGTTCCGCTTCTAATCGAGGTAAATTATCAATACGTACCGTCATTCCTGCAGCGGCCTGATGACCACCATAATGCTCTAACAATGAATCGCACTCTGTTAATGCAGCATGGAGATCATAACCTTCAATCGATCTAGCTGAACCTTTTGCTGTTCCTTTCTCAGCATCAATTCCAAACACAATAACAGGCTTATAGTAACGTTCTAACATTTTCGAAGCAACGATGCCTATAACGCCAACATTCCATCCCTCTTGGGCGAGTACAATAACATTAGGTGCTGATTGCCCCGCTGCTTGAAGCTTGCTCTGCCACTGTGCTTCCGCTGCTTGAACCATCGTTTCAACAATCAGTTGACGTTCCTTATTCAAATAATCTAGCTCGGTCGCAAGTTGAATCGCTTCCTGCTGACTAGATGAAGTAATCAATTCCACAGCTTGCTTCGCATGTTTCAGTCTGCCCGCTGCATTAATTTTTGGAGCAATTCCAAAGCCAATATTCGCAGCGCTCAATTCACTGATATTAATACCACAAACTTCAGCTAGAGCACTAAAACCAATCTGCTCGCCTTTTCGCAGTTCCGCTAGTCCATAACTTACAATAATACGATTCTCGTCTTGTAGCGGCATAAGGTCGGCAATGGTGCCAAGTGCCACGATACCAGACCATTGCATTGGTGCACCCTTTAATAACGCCGTTGCCAGCTTAAATGCTACACCAACACCTGCTAATCCTTTGAATGGATAAGAGCAATGCAACTGCTTCGGATTCACAACTGCAGCTGCTTGAGGCAATTGTTCTGGCGGTTCATGATGGTCTGTAATAACAACGTCGATACCTAGTAGTTTAGCGTATTCTACCTCTTCATATGCACTAATACCAGTATCCACAGTTACCATAAGTGTGACACCTGCTTGATGAGCTTTATCAATTGCCCCTTTATTCAACCCATAACCTTCTAACATTCGGTGTGGGATATAATAGTCAAACTGCAATTCTAGTTCAGCAAATGTAAAATAGAGCAATGATGTACTTGATACACCATCCGCGTCGTAATCTCCATAAATCCAAACCTTTTCTCCTTGTTCCTTCGCCAGCAATATCCGCTGGACAGCTTCATTCATCCCTGCTAGCAAGTATGGATCATGCATTTGGGCAGGTGTCCCATATAAAAATGCCTCTATAGAGTCAGCGTTATTATACCCACGCTGAATTAATAATTTAGTTACAAGAGTGGGAATAGTTAGTTGCTTACTTAATTGTGTCGCAAGTTTTTCATCCTCTTGGGACCAAGTAGCTAACTGCCAACGATTTTTACGTTGAATCATCTCACCAACTCCTTTCAATGTTATCAAAGTCCACGTTTTTGAACTACATCTTCCAATCAAGGTTCAAAAAGTGGGCTTTCAGAATCGAGCATGTGAAGCGTTACTTGAGAAAGGCGGAAGCGCAAGTGTACATCATTACGTACACGCGAACCGTACTTTCCAAGTTCGTTTCAGATGCGATGTCGAATAAGCTACGGCAGCATAATCATCGTTATCAAAGTCCACGTTTTTGAACTACATATATAGCTACTGCAATATTGTCGGTACTTCATCGTGAGCAGTGGAGTGGTTTGATTTGTACGGATAAACAGGTGCAAACGGCTTCACATGAACGATGACATCAGTAAGATGAGTAAAACGATGCATCAAGAGCCAGCGTACACGTTTGGCAATATCATGCCCTTCCTGCACTGTAATCTTCGGATTAACATTAATCGTTAATGTCGCAACAACATAATGCCCTTGTTCCTTCGCATCACAATTCTCAATCGCTACCACGCCATTAATGCGTTGTACTACTTGTAAAATACGCTCTGAGCTATCGGAGTCGTTAGTGCATTCATCTGTAAGGTGAGACTTAGAGAAAAGCTTCTTTAGCTTACTCAATAAGCTCTTTTGTTTTTCAACATCTGCTGACATCTGATCCTCCTAAAACATTTCAGGGCTTTATCATGAAATGTACTTCGTAAGCATTCACATCGTTTCTACGTCTTTCAACATCTCATTATACCATAACTATTCAAAAATTCTTCACAAAAAACAATCCTCCAATTGCTAGTCTTTACTAACAATTGGAGGATACTATTAAAGCTGATTCTGAGAGCTTGCTTTTCAAACTTCCGCTTCCAATCAAGATTCAAATGCGGGCTTTCAGATGCGATGTCGAATATGCTACGTTAGCATACTCATCGTTATCAAAGTCCGCTTTTTAAACTTCCTCTTCAACTAAATTACTGGTTCCTTCTTCGGTGAAGGCCCAGCAACTTTCGGTTTCTTAGTCTTTTCTCTCTTTTTCAAATCAAACCAAAGTGGGCTCGCCAAGCATACTGTTGAGTAAGCACCACTTACAAGTCCAATTAGAATAGCTAGTGAGAATAGACGAATCGATTCACTGCCGAATAAGAAGATTAATAATGTAACAATAAACACAGTTAACACCGTATATAAGTTACGAGCCATCGTTTGCCAAATACTCGCATTTACAATTTCTTGTAGTTGTTCTGCATTTTTATGAGGTTTAAAGCGTAAGTTCTCACGAATACGGTCAAATATTACGATTTTATCGTTAATAGAATATCCAAGAACAGTCAGAACGGCTGCAATGAATGGAAGATCTACTTCTAATTGGAAGATAGAGAACAATGTAACTACAACAAAACAGTCATACAATATCGTAAGATTAGCTGCTAGAGCAAATCTCCATTCAAAACGAATCATTACATACAACATAATTAATAGAGAAGCAGCAAGAATTGCCCAAATTGTTTTAACGGCAAGCTCTCTCGCTAAGTCTGCTGATACAACAAAAACTTCAAATTCCATCTGATCGCCAAACTTACTCATGAGGGCCGTTTGAATAGCTTTCACTGAATCAGCAGGTAAGTCATCACCAAAACGAACAGAAATACGTTCATTATTCGTTCCACCTACTGTCGGTATTTCATCATAGTCCAGTCCCGTTAGTACATCAATGACTTCAGCTTGTGTTACGCCATGATCGGCTACTGCGTCCATCGTTGTTCCGGACTTAAAGTCAATACCTAAGTTCATCTGGAAAATTAGCAGCGATACGATTCCAATTATAACTAGCAAGATCGAGCCTGTTAAAAATTTCTTACGATTTTTCACAAAGTCATATCGAATTTTATAATCAAAGTGCACGGATATCTTCCTCCTTCACACCATAATATTTCGGTTTCATAAATGCATTACTGCTTACTAATAACGTAAGAAGGAATCTTGAAAAGTAAATATTTGTAAGCATACTAACGATAATACTGAATATCATCGTTAAGGCGAAGCCTTTAATTGCGCCATCTCCGATTACATATAATGCAATACTCGCAATAATAGATGTCACGTTCGCATCCATAATTGTACGGAATGAGCTCTTAGAGCCTGCTTTCAAGCTTGAATACATACTTTTCCCTGTACGAATTTCCTCTTTAATCCGTTCAGCAGTAATAATATTAGCATCGACCGCCATTCCGACACCAAGTACAAACGCCGCGATACCCGGAAGCGTCAACGTTGCCCCCATCCAATTGTGTACTAATAGCAGTAGCCATGCGTACGTAATAATCGAAATGCCGGCAACAAAACCTGGTACACGGAAAATAATAACCATGAACACTAACACGATTAACGAACCGATCACACCAGCGGTTACTGTATCTTTAAGGGATTCCAATCCTAATTTGGCACCAACACTTTGTGCATACTTCTCAGTAAGCTTCAATGGCAATGACCCCATATTAATCAGGTCACGCAATTCCTCCGCTTCGGCACGCTCTGCATTACCGAGTGAAATTTGCGCGGATCCACCTGTAATTGGCGTATGCACACTAGGACGTGATATCTCTTCATCATCCAGATAAATAGCTAGGTAAGAACCTACTAGCGTAGTCGTTACATCAGTAAATTTCTGAGCATTTTTCAATTCGATCGTTACGACCGGACGATTCAATTCATCAGAAACTACGCCAGCACTGTTTTCTTTGAAATCCGTACCGTCTAACATAATCGTACCATCAGGCGCACGGAAAGTAAGATTAATTGGCTTAGCCAATAATTCTCTAATCTCTTCTTCATTCGTTACACCAGGAAGACGAACACGAATGCGGTTGGTTCCCTCTGGTAACACCTCTGGTTCCGCAACACCTGAGGCATTAATCCGCTTTTCTAAGCTTTTCGCAGTTTGCTTCAATGCTTCTGGTGTTACGGTGCCACCTTCTTCAAATGGTGTAGCCTCATAAAGCACTTCAAAGCCGCCTTTAAGATCAAGTCCTAGCTTTACATCTTTCAGTATAGCAGGGCTTGTCCAAGCGATCATGCCAAATAGCACAACAACCACTACGACAAAGGCAAGCAATCTTTTCATAACCATACGTCAATAATCCCCCTTAGATCTCAATATTCCCATTATACAGATGTCGAAATACGGCGTCAAAAAAAAAAAGAAACTCCTCCTAATCGAAAGAGTCTCCTTTGTATGCACTTAACATTAAATAGTTCATAAATTGAGTTGCTCTTAAAGATAAAATATCATTTACAAGCTGATGAAGCTGGGGTTGTCCACTTTTCACATAGCGAGAACTAACACATGCCCACACTTCCTTTGCCTTAACATGTTCATATCCAAGAAGATGTAGTTCTTCCGCTTTGCTTGTGCAAAGCTCCTCCATCGAATCATTCCACTCTATATTAGACAATTGCTGCACCCCCAAACTTTTTGTCGCTTCTTGATTAACTTCTAAAGTTGACAAAAAGTCACTCCGAAAGCATATGACCAACTTTTCATTAGCATCTCAATATGACTTCTCGTAATTGAAAAGTACTTCGGAAGCATAAGCTGCACCTAAGATCCCCATATCTACAGTGTACTTAGTACAATTCGCTGCCTACTCACTTTTTTCCTGCTTGTATTTATTATTTTCAGACATGTAACGGTATAGGTCAAGCATAGTCTGTAAAGTAGGGTCAATTAAGTGAGGTGTAGCAAATGACGAAGCAGAGCTTTATTAAGGGAGCTATGATACTGCTTATTGCAGGTGTATTAAATCGTATTCTTGGTTTTATTCCTCGCATTACATTACCACGTATTATCGGAGCTGAAGGTGTTGGTATTTACCAATTAAGTTATCCTTTTCTCATCGTGTTGTTAACATTTATAACAGGCGGTATTCCACTTGCGATCGCCAAATGGATTGCCGAAGCACAATCGATAGGTGATGAAAGAAGAGTAAAGCAAATTTTCAGAACGGCAATGATTTTAAGTGTATCGATCGCCTTATTTCTAACAAGTATTATGCTTCTGTTTGCACCAATCTTTATTAAGTATGTTATTCCTGATCCAAGGGTGTATCAATCCTTTCTCATGATGTCACCAATGCTGCTTATTGTAGGTATATCCGCTGTATATCGCGGTTATTTCCAAGGAAAACAAAATATGATTCCAAGTGCGCTATCGCAAACGATTGAAACGCTACTTCGGATTGTATTTTCATTAGTGTTAGCTTATATGTTACTTCCATATGGATTAGCTTGGGGTGCAGCAGGAGCGATGCTAGGAGTTGTGATCGGAGAAATTGGTGGACTTGCTGTCATGTTGCTTAGCCATGCACGAGATAAGAAAAAGCCAGTAGATACTGTTAACCATTTAACGATATTGCCAGAAAACGAACAAGCTGCTCCAGTTATTGCACAAGCGATGAAATCCCAATCTATTCTTGCCAAGCTGCTTGCACTTTCTATTCCAGTGACAGGCAGTAAATTAGTCGGTTCATTGAGTTATTTATTAGAATCTATTTTTACAGCTCGAAGCCTCGCTGCTGCTGGTATTATTACGGGTGTCGCAACTGCACAATATGGTGCGCTACAAGGAATGGTTATGCCTTTAATATTGCTACCTACAGCGTTAACTTATTCACTGGCTGTATCACTTGTTCCATCACTCTCAGAGGCTGCTGCGCAAAAACAATACCATTTAATCCAAAAAAGGCTTCATCAATCGATGCGTATTTCATTAGTCGCTGGCGCACCGTTCACAATCATTATGTTTTTGTTCGCGGCACCAATTTGTGAGCTTTTGTACGCACATGGTGAATATGCTCCGATGCTACAACTCATTGCACCTATAGGCATTTTTATTTATTTACAAGCTCCATTACAAGCTACCCTGCAAGCTTTAGATAAACCTGGCGTTGCGTTAATGAATACTTTTATTGGAGCAACGATCAAAATTGCACTTATCATTCTTTTGGGATCAAATCCTCAGCTTGGCATTCAAGGGGTTTTAATCGCTATCGCCATCAATACAGTACTAGTCACTTTATTACATAGCTACAGCGTGAAGCGTTATGTCGGCTTTACAATGCACGCGATGGATTTTATTAAAGTAGGTGGTGCAATCATCATTACAGGTGCATTTGCCCAATATGTGATGTCTTTACTCGCAAATCAACCGCTAGGTATTAGTTTACCTACCGCTTGTATCGTTGCGATGATTGTCTATATCTTTCTAATGTTTGTAACGAAAATTATTGATAAAGATGATCTCGTCAGAATTCCATACATTGGAAAATGGTTTGCCTCAGATCATTAGTTTATTTTTTGTTATTACCCGCATCGATATAAATGCGCTCTTTATGATCAATCGTGCAGAGCAATACTTCTTTAAAATGATGAGCGCCTTTTTCTTGAATAATATTTTTAAGCCAAAAACGCGTTTTGTTAATTTTATCCAAATTCTCATCCTGTACCTTTCCATCCATAATTAATGGGATAGGTAACATTTCATAACGAAAACCTGGAGGAATTATTCTCTGAGAAGATTGATTAGGCTCTACATTATTCGATTCATTAGTTGATTTTTCATTTTCATCAAAATTTTCTGAGCTAAGAGAACCGCCGACTATTACATCATCATTACTTTTCGGAATAACAGATAACTTTCCACTTGTTTCAAGAATCGCAAAGTCAATTTCCGATATTGATGTTACACCATTTTCTCGTAGCTGCAACATAAGATCATCCAGATTATAGCGTTGCTTTTTCAGTTCATCACGATATATTTCACCATTGGCCACAACAACGGTGGGCTTACCATCTAGTAGCAGCCTTATTTTACGACTTTTCATGGAAAGAAATGCAGATATGATTTGAATAATAAGAAGGATCACAATCGGTACAATACCATGCATTAAATTATCGTCAACTTGTTCAATCTCAATGACCGCAATCTCCGCAATCATGACAGAAATAACAAGATCCAATACGGAAAGTTTACCGATTTCACGTTTACCCATTATACGTAATACAAGAAATATGATCACATACATACCGAACGTACGTAATGCTAACGAATACCATTCCATCATCTGTAGTTCCTCCAGTCACTCAACGTTTCATGTATGTACTATTGTGATCGCTTAGTGATTAGATCATGCACCTATGATTCGTATAGATAATGGGAATCACATTTAACAAATATATTGAGATAGAACTTGTACTAAAATTGCCCATTTTCCCATATGGTTAAATGAGCTACATTTTAAGGAGGTATGTGATGAGTACTGGAACAAGAAAATTATTTGCAATGCCACTGCTAGCAGGCATAACATACGCATTACTATGGCTAGCTGCAGGAGCTCTTATCGTTTCACTCTTCTTACACTTTACTGAAATGAAAGAAAGCAGCCTAGCAACAATGGCTTATGTCATTCACGGCGTTGCGGCATTAATTGGAGGATTGAGTTCAGGGAAGCGTGCGCAATCAAGAGGCTGGTACTATGGAAGTACATTAGGTATTCTATATGGAATTATTATTATCATTGTTAGTTTCTTAGCTTCCGATATTGCCTTAAGTCTACATAGTTTTCTGCTATTACTTACTGTCATTGGCACTGGCGCTTTCGGGGGTATGGTTGGCGTAAATTTACGCAAATAAAAAAAGGATGAGCGCATCATAACGATACGCTCACCCTCTTTTATTATGTATCTAGTCTGAAGAAGGTGCAGATTGTGATACAGTGCTAACTGCACTGCGATCAAATGTAAGCTTTGTAGTATCATTGACGCGTAGTACAACAGAATCGTCAGTGATTTCAGCGATCGTTCCATGAAGGCCACCAATCGTTACGACTTTATCGCCTTTTTTCACTTGATTAAGCATCAAATTACGGGCTTTTTGTTTCTTCTGTTGTGGACGAATTAATAAGAAATAGAATACCACAAACATTAGAATAAATGGACCAATAATCGTCCAAATATTACTTCCTCCTGTAGCTGCAGCTGCTAAAAAGATTGACATAGTTTTCACCCCTTTCAAAATCCTCTAGTATTGGCATTATTCAAACCATATTGCTCAAAGAATTGATCTCTAAAATCAAGTAGAGAATCATTCATTATTGCTTCTCTTACATTTTTCATCAAATTAATTAGGAAATGAAGGTTATGATTCGTTGTCAAACGAATACCGAATGTTTCGTCTGCCTTCAACAAATGTCTAATATATGCTCTTGAGTAGTTTTTACAAGTGTAGCAATCACAATTCGGGTCTAACGGACCAAAATCTTCAGCATACTTTGCATTACGTACAACAAGACGACCTTGACTAGTCATTAATGTACCATTGCGGGCAATACGAGTCGGTAATACACAGTCAAACATATCAATTCCGCGAATCGAACCTTCAATTAGAGCATCTGGTGAGCCAACCCCCATAAGATAACGAGGCTTATCAAACGGTAAATGCGGCACAGTATAGTCAAGTACCTCATACATGATTTCCTTGGATTCACCTACACTTAGTCCACCTATAGCATAACCCGGGAAATCCATGGAAGTCAAATCTTTGGCGCTCTGTACACGCAAATCTTCGAACATACCACCTTGAACAATGCCGAACAAAGCTTGATCATGCTTGCGTTCATGAGCAGCTAGACAGCGTTCTGCCCATCTTGATGTACGTTCCGTCGATAGCTTCACATAATCATACGTTGCTGGATACGGTGGGCATTCATCAAATGCCATCATAATATCCGGTCCTAGTGCATTTTGAATTTCCATCGCTTTCTCGGGACTAAGGAATAGTTTCTCACCACTCAGATGTGAACGAAATTCTACACCTTCCTCTGAAATTTTGCGACGTTCACTTAGACTGAACACTTGGAATCCACCACTATCAGTCAGAATTGGACGATCCCAATTCATAAACTTATGAAGTCCGCCTGCTTTTTTCACAATGTCATGCCCTGGTCGCAAAAACAAATGGTATGTGTTGCTCAATATAATTTGCGCATCCATCGTTTTCAATTCTTCTGGACTCATCGTCTTAACCGTTGCTTGTGTACCTACAGGCATAAAGGTAGGTGTTTCGATAATACCGTGTGGCGTATGTATCCGACCTAATCTTGCTCCTGATTGTTTGCACTGCTTAATAAATTCATATCTAATCGCCAAGTTGTTCACGCGTCCTATTCTCTCATTTATCATTCATTTTAATATATAAACATGGCATCTCCGAAGCTGAAGAATCGATATTGCTCCTGCACTGCTTCATGATAAGCATGCATAATATGCTCACGACCTGCTAGCGCACTAACTAGCATAACTAAAGTGGATTTCGGCAGATGAAAATTCGTTAATAATGCGCTCACGAGCTGAAATTGATAGCCCGGAAAAATAAATATAGACGTCCATCCATTACATGCTTCTAGCTTGTCCTCTTTGAAACGTTGCCCTATCGTCTCTAGCGTTCGTGCTGAAGTTGTACCTACCGCTACTATTCTACGGTTTTCATCTCTTGCACGTTGCACAATTTGTGCAGTTTCTTCACTTAATTCATAATATTCCGCATGCATCTCATGCTCTTCAATCGTATCGCTAGACATCGGTCTAAATGTTCCAAGTCCGACATGCAACGTGATGTAAGCTAATTGTACACCTTTGGCTTGAATTTGTTCAAGAAACTCCTTCGTAAAGTGTAGACCTGCTGTCGGAGCTGCCGCCGATCCATCATGCTTAGAATAGACAGTCTGATAACGTTCCTTCTCGTCTAACTTTTCTTTAATGTAAGGTGGTAAAGGCATTTCACCTAATTGATCAAGCAGTTCGTTGAATATCCCATTATAGTTGAACTTTACTGTTCGTCCACCCATATCAGCTTCTTCTTCAACTGTAGCTGTTAAGATCGGTTCGCCCTGCTCATTCTCACCAAAGCAAAGTACGGTGCCTACCTTAATACGTTTGGCAGGCTTAGCAAGTACTTCCCATTTATCACCTTCAAGCTGTTTCAATAATAACAATTCAACTTTAGCACCAGTGTCTAGCTTTTTACCAAGTAATCTTGCTGGTAGAACTCTTGTATCATTAAGGACAAGCACATCACCAGCTTGTAATTTGTCTGCCAAATCCGTAAAGACACCATGCTCCACTTGACCGCTATCTTTCCTTAGCATTAGAAGGCGAGATGACGTACGCTCTAATAAAGGCGTTTGTGCAATAAGCGCTTCTGGTAAATGAAAATCAAATAAGTCTACATTCATCGTCTATTCATCCTTAGTAACAGTTGTACCTGTATAATAGTATTTCAATATATATCGATAGTCATACCCTTGTTCAGCAAGACTATATGCACCATATTGAGACATCCCAACACCATGCCCATTGCCTGTTCCATCATATTGATAGCCTGCCTCATAAGTAGCAGCTCGTACATTACCACTACCATCAAGTACATACATATACTCTCCACTTACCGTTGCAGTATTTCCATTAGCGCCAATAACTTGCAATGTTTTCGCACCATCTGTTTTCGTGCGACCGTTTTGA
The DNA here is from genome assembly GCF_056786395.1 of Paenibacillus sp. Y951. Taxonomy (NCBI): domain Bacteria; kingdom Bacillati; phylum Bacillota; class Bacilli; order Caryophanales; family Paenibacillaceae; genus Paenibacillus; species Paenibacillus sp. Y951. Next base: position 66,443 of record NZ_JBXCIY010000005.1, read on the forward strand.
TTAGCACCGAGAATAACTATTTTCCCTGTCTCTTCAATGCTGAATAATGTACTTTGCAGCGAACCACCTACTCCTAAAACTGCTCGGAAATCAATTGGTTTAGCTATTGGTAAGGTCTTCCCATTAACCGACACCTCTAATGCTCGACCGGATACCCCTACTTTACTAACAGTAAAAGAAGAAATATTGCCAGATACCGTATTAGGCAACTTCGCATTAATCGCTGTAGCTATTTCAGTGCTACTATATGGTCCTCTACGCCAGTTCATTGAATTGGATTGGATAACCTTCTCAAGTGCAATTAATTGTACCCCACTATTAATTTGAGTGACGGCTGGAATCTCCGCTTGCACAAGTGGATTACGACGAATATTTGTCGCATCTGTATTAGATAATAAAATTGGTTTACCCGCTTCATTGGTCTTACCTGTATCTTCAACCAAGTCATCGCGAATATACCCTACTTTTCCATTCGGTAGTACAACACGATACCAATAATTCAAACCTTTTTCTGCGATCGCATCAGGGCTGGAAACACTTTTCAAGTAAGCAACCTCATTATTCCAAATTTCTTTGGCATCGGCTGTTACTCCGCCTGCATTTGCAGAATATAATGTTTCAATTAATTTACCATTATAAGTAATGACTTCCCCTTTCGTCTCATCAACTGCCTTCGTCGTATTGGCAGATTCAGAGTTAGCACCATAGTATGCTTGACTCGTCGTCGTATCAACGACATGAGCTACAACAAACCCCATACCTGAATATAGCGCATAAGTTCGTGCAGCAACTGCTTGTGATTTCAATGCTTCTAGTGGCCATGACGGATACATTTCGATCGCAACTACGGAATATAAATATTGCTCAAATGGCAATTCATTCACGACATACATAGCGTTGTTCAACGCTCCGATCTCCATAGTACCGCGATAAGATCGCTCACTACGCTCTGTTACTTTAATTAGACCTTCTTTATCCGCTTTTACCGATACCGTCAACTGTGGATTATATAAATATAATTCATTAGACGAAGCTGCAGCATCCGTTGCCGAATGATCAACTCTCAAAAGTAGCATATCTTCGCTACCTTTCAGCTCTTTCAACGAACTACTTACTTTACTAGCAGCTGCCTTTACTAACCCAACCTCAGCAACCGTGCCAACCATTCCAACAACTACGGAATATTCTAGTTTGCCTGTACCGTTTAATTTCATACCAATAGCAGTATTTAAGCCTTGAGCGCCGAATTTCGCTGCTGCAGCTTGTGCATCCGCTTTAGCAGGATAGCTACCACTTTCAAGTGCATACGGACCGTATACCATAGGCGCAGACTTCAACAGAGCAGATAGTGTTGCATTACTTTTCCACTTCGTAGCTGCCGTAGTCGCGTCACTATTACTAGCATACCCACCTTCAAGAACTTGGTACGTTACTTTATCGTTTTTACTTAATGATGTTAGAAATGGCGTACCACCAGCAGTTTTCACAGCCTTAAACACTTGTTGTGCTGCGGTGAAATCCGTTGATTCAAACAAATTAACCTTATAATCATTCATTGCCAATCTCAGCCCAGCATTAGCAGGGAAGCTTAACCATTCTGTAGAATTCGAAGCTGATTTCACCGTTAATTTCATCGCAGCAGCCGAAGATAACGTCGCCACCTTCGTTATGCTTGAGTATTTTTTCGGAATATCAACAAACAACGCTACCCGAATTTGATCAAGTGACGGAACTGCCGCCTTCGTCGGCGCTGAAACTGATAGCGATAGTAACAATGTAATTACGACACTTAATATTAAGCTTTGCTTAGCTATTTTCATCATATTTATCACTTCCTTATCATTCAATAAACGTTCTAAATTATTCCCTTAGCCCTACCCAGCAACGTGAACGTTTCAAGTTCACGAGCGATAAGCCCTTTACAACCTCGCAGCATTACCCAGCAACGTGTACTCCTGAGTACACGAGTGAAGAATGTTTAGCACGAGGCTTAAAATGGAGGTTCAAAATCGTGGGCTGTCAGAATCGAGAAGATGGAGCGCTACTTGAGAAAAGCGGAAGCGCAAGTGTACGTTATTGGTACACGCGAACCGTACTTTCCAAGTTCGCTTCATCTTCGATGTCGACTAACCTACGTTAGCCAATCATCGTTATCACAGTCCACGATTTTGAACTACCTTACCTCTCGGGGATGGGAATGCCTAGATGGTGATACGCCTGATCAGTCGCCACCCTCCCACGAGGAGTACGCTGCAAAAATCCGATCTGCATTAAGTATGGCTCGTAAACATCTTCAATCGTTATCGACTCTTCACCAATCGTAGCGGCAATAGTGTCTAAGCCTACAGGGCGACCAGAGAAATTATTAATCATCGCATGTAACATTTTATGATCAATATGGTCTAAGCCCATCGGGTCTACTTGTAACAATTCAAGCGCCGCATTAGCAATATCATAAGTAATGATGCCATCACCACGAACTTGTGCAAAATCTCGAACACGCTTTAACAATCGATTTGCGATACGAGGTGTTCCTCTAGAACGTAATGCAATTTCGTGGGATGCTTCACCAACAATAGCTACATCAAGAATTTCAGCAGTGCGCGATACGATAAATGCTAGCTCATCTACATTATAATACTCTAGTCTACTTACTACGCCAAAGCGATCTCTTAGCGGGGCAGATAGTTGTCCTGCTCTTGTCGTTGCACCAATCAATGTAAATGGCGGGAGATCTAGTCGAACTGAGCGTGCACTTGGCCCTTTACCAATCATAATATCAAGCGCAAAGTCCTCCATTGCAGGATACAATACTTCTTCTACTGTACGATGCAACCGATGAATTTCATCAATAAATAGCACATCGCCTTCTTGTAAATTAGTAAGCAGCGCAGCAAGATCACCTGGGCGTTCAATAGCAGGCCCAGACGTTATTCGTAAGCTAACACCTAGCTCATTGGCAATAATATTAGAAAGCGTCGTCTTCCCTAAGCCTGGTGGTCCGTACAGTAGAACATGATCCAAAGCTTCCTTACGTAGCTTAGCCGCTTCAATATATATACTTAATGTTTCTTTTGCTTTAGATTGTCCAATATATTCATTCAAATAACGAGGACGCAAGCTAAGCTCCACCGCTTGTTCTTCCATCATTAGATTGGCGGATATGATACGATCATCCATTTCAGCTTGACCCCTTTCCGTCATCCTTTAAATAGCTGTTGTAATGCCTTCTTCATCAGTTGATCAACCTGCTCGTCCGCAGCAACTTCATGCTGTAACACTTGCCAAGCACGATCTAATTCTGTCTCCGTATAACCTAGAGCCTTCAAACCATCCTTCGCTTCTTTCCACGCTCTTCCTTCAGCAATTGCTTCATGTGGAGCGTCTTCATATTGTAAAGTAAAGCTACTAAGCGCTCCACCATGCAGATCGATTCCGATACTATCTAACTTATCCTTTAAGTCAAGCACAATACGTTGCGCTGTTTTTTTACCAACCCCTGGTAATTTCATAAGATAAGTAAGATTATCTTGCTGAATAGCAGCTACCAATTGCTCTGGCTTGCCTGCTGATAGCATACCAAGCGCTACCTTTGGTCCAATGCCTGAAACATCAAGCAATTTACGGAATAACGCCTTTTGCTGCCTCGACTCAAAACCAAACAATAATGTTGCATCTTCACGAGTGTGGTAATGAATATGTACCATTGCTGGTTGCGGCATCGCTTGAAGTGCATATGGATTAGGCGAAAACACACGATAACCAATATCATTTACTTCGATTACTGCATAATCAGCTTCAATAAAAGCAATTTGGCCCTTAAGATAATCGATCATTGATGCTTCACCTCATTAATTTTTTGTGTTAACACTACCGAATGCGCATGACATATGGCCACTGCTAATGCATCTGCTACATCATCAGGCTTAGGAATAGCGCTAAGCTTTAAAAACATTTTCACCATCTCTTGCACCTGTCTCTTCTCAGCTTTACCATAGCCAACAACAGCCTGTTTAATTTGCAGTGGAGTATATTCTCCAATAGATAAGCCGCGCTGTGCAGCTGCTAATGTAATAACACCTCTAGCTTCACTTACCGCAAAAGCATTTGTAACATTTCGATTGAAAAATAGTTTCTCTATCGCAACAGTATCAGGCTTATATTTATCCATTAATGCGCCTGCTGACTCATATACTTGTAACAATCGCTCCGCTTGGGGCGTATGGGCTTCCGTCTGGATTGCACCATATTGCACAGGAGTTAATTTATGACCTTCTTTATCAATAAATCCAAAACCGACGATTGCAATCCCTGGATCAATTCCTAGCACTCGCATTCCATCACCTCTAATAATCTGCTAGACAATCGCATATCCAGTAAATAATAATACTATCATTTCTTATGAAAGCTTGTCTAACGTACATTATAGCAAATGTTAGTTGCTATGAGAACAAATGTTTCAGTTTTCAATAGTATAGTCTACAAAAAAAAGACTTATCGGCATTTAATCCGATAAATCTTTTAACTATTGCTCTATCGCTTCTGACATCACATTCTCATGTTGCGAAAAACGTTCCATACTATATTCACTATACGTAGATAGCACGCTGTCATATTCATCAATATCTCTAATTCGAATACCTGTCATTAAATGTTCGAGCTCTTGATCAGGTAAACTACTTTCTAAGTAAGGGACATTCAATTGAAAAAATGTTTTCATTATTTTTTCTTCAGATGGCAGCCCGTCAAACAATGAAAATTCGCCTTCACTATTCATTCCAAAGAAAGCATTTTTCTTACAATAAGGAGATAAATCATCTATTTTTTCTACGAAACGAATTAAGGTATAAGATTGATCGACCGTTAGCTCCCAATTAGGATTTTGCTCAGCCATGATGACAACCTGTTCATAATTCAGTTGATCCAATTGCTCTATTTCCTCTCCACATACATAGACACGGTGTAATATGGTCTGGATTTTCTTATCGCCATTAAGCCATGTAGATAGATCATCAATTGCATAATTAACAATATAGCTTTGTTGCAGTTGAGCATTAACCGTTCCAACACTCATTGCAATGAAGCAGAGAAGTACTATACTACTTAATAAAGTTTTCATATGCAATGCTAGGAACAATTTTCTACGTATGCTACCATTCTGCTTAAGCTTTCGCTTTATCCGTTTCCACATCGAAGTATATCTCATGCTGTCTCCTCCAAAAACTTTTTGTAGCTTCTTGATGGACTTCTACGATACAAAAAGTACATCGAAAGCACAAGCTTAATCATATTGTATAGTGTTGTCATAAAATATTATTTTAGTCTTGCTTTTTCTAACTTCCCCCATAACACAAAAAAAACTTAGAACAACGATATATCATCGTTCTAAGTCTTTTCGGTTTGGCTGTCAGCACCAAGAAGATGCACTCCAGCGGAAGCGAGTAGCGCAGTGTACGTTTTGGGCACACGAGCACACGCAGGCTTTCGATGGAGGGCATATTCGACGCCGACTACGCTACTCCGAGGTACATCGTGATCACAGTCGGATGTTTTGAGCTACTTCTCCTAAACGTTGAGCCAAGGCTTGTTGCCTTGGGGTTTCTTCCGCGACTCCCTCGTCGCTTGAATAGTTACTTTTTTGCCTGTTTTTTTCACCTTTGTTGCTGGACCAAACTTACTAACCTTGTTCGCAGCTTCCTGAACGTATGGTTGGGGCGTTCCACCACAGCCACAGTCCGTATTCCATTGATTTTGGTACCCTTTGTTCTGGTAACCTTGGTTCTGGTAGCCTTGGTTCTGGTAGCCTTGGTTCTGGTAACCTTGATTCTGGTAGTCTTGGTTCTGGTAGCTTTGTGTGTTCGCTGCATAATGCGTTGGCGGGTACATAGCTGATTGAGCTGTTATTGTTGCCCCGTTCGGATTCATATTATTACCGTAATTCATCGGTTGAACATACCCCCAGTTCCCTTGAGTTGAGGGCGCCTGACAGCCACATGGATTGTAATACTGCATTGGTGCATACGATGGATATGGTGATACTGGCACTTTATAACTCGGATTCATCATTGACTTGAATTTCCCCATATTAGGTTGGATCACGGAGTTAGGCGTTTGGTACTGATGCAACATTTCTGCATTAGGGAAATACGGATGCTGTTCCAAGTCAGCAGGCAAAGGCTTATATCCAGAGTAGACTTTATTAGCGACTGGTGCCATTTTGGAGTTTGCTACCGGCATCATTTTTGTTGCCATGGGCTCTAGTTTCGAATTAGCTACTGGCATCATTTTTGTTGCCATAGGCTCTAGCTTCGAATTAGCTACTGGCATCATTTTTGTTGCCATGGGCTCTAGCTTCGAATTAGCTATTGGCATCATTTTTGTTGCCATTGGTGCCATTTTGGCGTTTGCGACCGGCATTACTTTTGCTGCGACCGATTCTACTTTCGCATTCGCATTAGCGACCGGCATTACTTTTGCTGCCATTGATTGTACATTCGCATTTGCATTGGATAATGGCATAACTTTCGTTGCCATTGATTCTACATTCGCATTTGCATTTGCATTAGCTAATGGCGCGACTTTCGTTGCCATCGATTGTACATTCGCATTTGCATTAGATGGCATAACTTTCGTTGCCATTAATTCTACATTCGCATTTGCATTGGATAATGGCATGACTTTCGTTGCCATTGATTCTACTTTTGCATTTGCATTGGATAATGGCATAACTTTCGTTGCCATTGATTCTACATTCGCATTTGCATTGGATAATGGCATAACTTTCGTTGCCATTGATTCTACTTTCGCATTAGCGATTGGCATTACTTTTGTTACGACCGATTGTACCTTCGCATTTGCATTAGCGATTGGCATTACTTTTGTTACTACAGCCTCTGCTTTCGCTGCCGTGATTGGTTCTGTTTTCACCTTAATTGGGGCGACTGTTTGTGCAGTAACCGCCGGCTTAACTTGCATCGGTGCAACAGTTTTCGGCCCGGTTTGTGCAGCTATTACTTGCTGCTTAGGTACAGCAGTAGTTTTCGTTACATTTATAGTTGGAGCAACATTAATAGTTGGCGATATTTGAATCGGAGTTGGCTGCTTCGCCGGCGCTGCTTGTGTAGGCATCATTTGATTATTAGCTTTTTTCGGGGGCATCATTTGATTGTTGGCTTTCTTTGGATTAATCATGTGTTGATTTGCTGCATTCTGATTAGCTGACATATTTGTTGCTTGCTGAGCATGAAATTGACCAGATAAGTCTACGGAATAGGATTTTGGGATATTAATAATCTCTCCGACCTGCAACACATTCGGGTTAGCAAGCTGCTTGTTAGCTGCAACAAGTTCATTCAGTGGAATATTCCAAGCATTAGCAAGCTTCCACATAGTATCGCCTGACTGTACAATATATTTCTGTTGTGTAGTAATGTCAACATTTGGAATGCCTGATGGAGGCATTGCTCCTTTGGGAATTAGTACCTTCATACCGACAGTTAATTGATTCGGATTCGTAATATTAGGATTCAGTGCAATAATGTCATTAAGTGCTACACCGTATTTTTTTGAAATATGATATAACGTATCACCAGACACTACTTTATGCATTTGAAACCCAGGCAATAATTGTTGTAATATTGATGGAATAGTAGGCAAGGATACTGAAACATCAGGAGTAGTAAAATGAGGTGGCGTCGATGCTGCTTGAGCAGTTACTTGCTGTTGAGTTGCTTGGTGCATTCCATCGTGAGCGGCAGTTGTGGCTGTTTTTGGTATGTTAATGACATCACCAGTTTTCAGCACATTTGGATTATGAATATGCTTATTAACTGCAATAAGGCCAGCTAATGAAACTCCCCATTCTTGAGATAATTTCCACATCGTATCCCCTGGTGTTACAACATGTTGATGTATAATTCCCATATGCATCCCTCCGCTTCCCCCACTTCCCACCGACGTTGAAATAGATGGGATTCTAAGCTTGGATCCAATTTCAAGATTATAAGGATCCTTAATGTTTGAATTATGATTCAATAACTCTTCAACAGTGACATGATATTTTTGAGCAAGATGAAATAGCGTATCACCTTGCTTAATGATGTGTATCTTCACTACATATTCCTCCTATACACAATGATAATCTTAATACGGGGCATTATTCCGTATGCAGTCTATACATCGTATGCAGAAACTAGGCAGTCGTCACAATTCCACACAAAAAAACCTAATAAAATTTCATTAGGTTTCTTTGGTTTGTACTATTTTATTAAATTATCTTCAATTGAAGATTTTAGTTCACACCTATCCAGAATCAAATCATACAATAAATCCTACAATAAGTTGATCCATTCCCGTTTCCCATGAAGAATTCTAACATTATTATAGCTCATGATTGATCTAACTCAATGCCGAACACCTCTGAGATATCTGCATCAGCCATAACTCGGCGTCCTCTGCCCTTCGGCTTGCCAAGCAAGCTTTGTGACTTCTGCGCTAGCGATTCAGAGATCAAATCATCGATACAAACTCCTCTCAGTACAAAAAACAAGGCAGCATCCTCATCAAACCTAGCTCCGATACCATATAGTGCTGCTGCAACATGCTTACACATTTTAGCGGAGTCAGGACAGCTGCAGTCTAACACAATCTCCTTCGGTGCGGGAAATAGTCCCTTTCCCTTAGTCGTAAACAGCTCCGTAAGTCCTTTCGGGAATTTCCCCCCTACTAACTCCTGAAGCGAGCTAATTTTCCCAACGCACTCTTTCACCATCGCATCCCATGTTTCTTTCGAGAGGGGAGCGATCGTAATACCTACCTGATAAGGTTTTGAAGAGCTACCTTGAACAAGTGCGGTTACCTTGCCCTCCGTAATTTCCAGGTCAAGTACTGCGCCGTGCCGGACATAGCTGCGTCCTCTGTCAATCCGATTTGAATAATCAGCGTAACTTTCTAAATTGCTACTCCAAGATTTTCCCCACCAGGTTTTCGTTATCGTTCTCCCTGTAATAACGACCGGGGCAATAGATGGGATTTTCTTCTTCAGTTTCGCTACTGCCTGTTCTGCTTTCTTCTTCCTCTGCGCCACAGGAACATATTCCGGAAACTCATTATAAAATACCACTTGAGATTCTCCTCTCAATAATTAAGTAGTCAGCTTCATTAGATCCATAATCTGCTCGTTATTCATTTCCGTAATCCAGTTCTCCTGAATATCAGGAATAATTTCATTTTGTAGCTTCATTTTACTCTCAATAATTTGATCAATTTTCTCCTCAATTGTTCCTTCCGTAATAAACTTATGTACAATAACATTTTTCTGCTGCCCAATTCGAAAAGCACGATCCGTTGCCTGATTCTCAACTGCTGGATTCCACCATCTGTCGAAATGAATGACATGATTGGCGGCAGTTAGATTTAGGCCCACTCCCCCGGCTTTAATCGACAGCACCATAAACGGCACATATTCATTACCCTGAAACTCAGCCACGATTTCCTTGCGTTTGCTAACGGCCGTCTCCCCATGAAACACAAGTCCTTGATGATGAAAAATCTGTTCCAGAAAACTACGCAATGACTCTGTTATTTCCTTGAATTGCGTAAAAATAATAACACGCTCTCTCTTTTCATAGATCGTCTCACAAATTTCTCTCAGTCTTGCATATTTGCCACTTTCCGTCTCTGAATAAACATGCTGACCTAGGTACTGGTCGGGATGATTACATATTTGTTTAAATCTCATTAACGCTGCTAGTACGAGGCCCTTGCGCTCAATTCCTTCTTCAGCAGATTCAAGCTTCTGTTTTAACTCCTGCACAAGCTTATTGTACAGTAGAATCTGCTTTTTGGTTAAACTAGCATAAGTCTTCATCTCAATTTTATCAGGTAGATCAGTAATGATCGATTTATCGGTCTTCAGTCTTCTAAGTATAAATGGGCTTACGACCTGCTTTAATCTGGTATAACCATCCATAGATTCACTAATGCTTTTCGTAAATTGAGTAAATTCCTTTGCTGTTCCAAGTAAACCCCTATTCAAGAAATCAAATAACGACCATAGATCAGACAAACGATTCTCAATTGGCGTACCTGTCATCGCAATTCGAAAAGAAGCCTTAATTTGCTTAACTAACTTCGTCTGCTTCGTTCCTGGATTTTTGATCGCCTGAGCCTCGTCCAAAATCAATGTATCCCATGTACGATTTGTCAGCCAATCATATTTGGAGATCATCCCGTATGTCGTAATAAACAATTCGTGCTCTTCTAGCTTCCCATCATGCTCACTGATCTCTTTATTCTCTGATGGATGAAGAACCATATAATTCAACGAAGGAGCAAACTTACTAATCTCGTTCATCCAGTTGCCGATTAATGAAGCCGGTACGACCAGCAAAGCCTTCTCCTGTTTCCTCGTCCTTATATAATTCAGCAACGCTATGACCTGGATTGTTTTTCCTAACCCCATATCATCCGCAAGACATGCGCCAAGACCGAGCTTCTTCATCATATAAAGCCAACTAAGACCACGCTCTTGATATACGCGTAGGCTAGCTTGAAAATCATCACCTGCAGTGTCCAGCCGTTCCATCTTCTCAGGATTCGTCAACCGCTCTATAACCGAATCTAGCCATTGTCCGTTCGTAACATCAAGCTCAACCGCTTCCTCTTGTATATCGAGTATTTTCCTCGCATTTAATTGAAGCCTCATTGTATCCATCAGGCTAAGTCCGGATCCACTTGTTAATTGCTGCGCCTGCTCATAAGCCATAAGCGCTTCCTGCAATCGCTTATGGTTAACCTCAACCCATTTACCCTTAATAAAGGTGAGTCCTTCTTCCTCTGTAAGCAACCGTCTCAGTTCATCAGCATCCACTGCTTCACCCCCAAGCCAAAGCTCCGCATCAAACGCTAATAAAGCATCGCTACTCAAATAAGATGGAGGCTTAGCCCCTACGTTAACCGTTAATTTTAACTTATCCGATTTGTTCTTCCACCACTTCGGAATGCGGCACAAAATTCCTGATTCCTCGTATATCTCTGCTTCCTTTAGAAACGTATAGGCCTCATTAGCAGTCAAGCCGATCGGATAAAAAACATCACCCGACTGTTCTAGCTCTGAGATAAAAGAACTTCTTTCTGCAGCCCGATTAACAGTTGAGAGCAGTTCTAGTAGCTTTCCGCTATTCTCACCGTACTCCAGCAAAGCATTCTTGAGCGGAAGATGTCTCGACTTTCCCTGATCGTTCGATTCCGTTGCGTAGGTCGCTAAAAAAGAGAAAGGATACTCTCCCTCCTGCTTATTCTCTACAAGATGGAAGTAGACTCTTCCCGCAAGATGAACGGGGGATTCGCTTTGCATCAGCAGTAGTGCGATACTGCCTTTATGCCCTTGCAAATGATAACTATAGGCACGGTGAAGCTCCTCCCAGGCGTTTTCTAGCCAGTCTTGATCCAAATATTGCGATCCTATTATAAAAGGAGTATTACTTAGTATTTTCTCTACTTCCAACTCTTCAAGCTCTGCCCTAGCTTTCTCTCGTAACACTTCAGCATCTGGATTCTCAGCAAGCTTTCTAACGAAGAGATTCGCTACTCGAATAAGGTAGCTAAGAGATTCTGACATCGCTGCAGTGCGTCTCATCAGACCAAGCACGAACCAAACTGATTCATACTTTTGAAGATAATGATTATATATAGTATTCTGCACAGCAAGTTGATCACAGCCTTGCTGCTCGACCACTGTCTGCCAATCAAGCTTAAATTGACCATTCGGATGAATGATCGCGATAAGCTGTTTATTGTGAAATTCGCCACGATAATCTTGGTTTGTCTCCATCTTAATTACACTCCGTTCAGTCAGTACATAACTAGTGTTGTCATCTATTCTAATGATAGCATAGAAGGATTCTATCTCCAATATTAGGAGATATCGAAGCTAAAAAATAATTATCGCAATAAACCGCAATCACCTTCTACTGGAATAAGCCCCAATTAAAAAAGCATATTCCTTACCTCGTTGTTCGAGATAAGGAATATGCTTTTAGTCGAATTTTTAATTGTTAACTGGATTTCACCCATCTAAGGACTTTTCTATTCTGTCATTAACTTATCAATTCGCTGCTTAACCTCTAGCAAACACATGTCTCGCATTCGAAAACATTAGCGATTCATCGTTGATAAAATCTTTTACCGACTCGATCGATATGTTCTTTTAGGTCTTGGTGATTCAATGAATGGTAATCTACAATATCTATCATGTAAGGAATGGGCAATTCCTCATTAATAAAGGATTGTAATGTTAGAGCTAGATCGGCAGAGCATTGTTCACCTTTAATCGCAAGGTCAATATCGCTCCCTTTTTTATAATTCCCCTTCGCTCTACTACCAAACAGAATGACTTCTTCAACTTGGGGATATTTCAAAAAGGTTTCCCGAAGCAGATTAGCTGATTTTGTTGTTATACCAAAAGCATTCATACTTCTGACCCTAGTCTATCGCCCACTTGTTTCAACGCTGAATAATATTGATCAGCAATCAGTCTAAATGCCAATTCAGCAATGGATTCATAAGTATGAGCCATAAGACTTCTCTTTTATAGCATATCCAACCACATCTCACCATCATCAATAAGTTCATATTTAACTGCTTCTTTTATCGTATCTCTAGGAAATTTTACGACTACATCATAATCCTCAAGATAGTCTTTAAGTGTTTTCCATGCTAATTCAAAAGTAAATTCGTAAATTTGGATAACTCCGGCTTTTCTAATTTTGAAAGCTCCCTTTAGCCAGTGCCTCCTCTAAAATTTAAAAAGCTTTCTCATAATTTTGAAAACGCTGTTTCCATCTTATATCGGTGTTCATTTTTCAGATCCCACCTTTTTAGATAATTTTTAACATTCCCACAAACTATAAAACAATGCCCGCTCGTGTACGATAGGCGTACACGAGGCTTCAAATAAAAGCTCAAAATCGTGGGCTGTCAGCACCAAGAAGATGCACTCCAGCGGAAACGAGTAGCACAGTGTACGTTATTGGTACACGAGCACACGCAGGCTTTCGATGGAGGGCATCTTCGCCGCCGAATCAACTACGAAGCATAATCCGCGTGATCACAGTCCGCGATTTTGAGCATCCTATTACAATAAGGGTTCAAAAAATGGGCTTTCAGAACCGAGCAGGTGAAACGTTACTTGAGAAAGGCGGAAGCGCAATTGTACGTAATTGGTACATGCGAACCGTACTTTCCAAGTTCGTTTCAGATGCGATGTCGAATATGCTACGTTAGCATACTCATCGTTATCAAAGTCCATTTTTTGAACTACCTATTACAATAAGAGTTCAAAAAATGGGCTTTCAGAACCGAGCAGGTGAAACGTTACTTGAGAAAGGCGGAAGCGCAAATGTACGTAATTGGTACATGCGAACCGTACTTTCCAAGTTCGTTTCAGATGCGATGTCGAATATGCTACGTTAGCATACTCATCGTTATCAAAGTCCATTTTTTGAACTACCTATAAGAGTTGTTCGTATTTGTAGCTTGGGTAGCACCCTAACACCCTCACCTGACACCCAATCGCTTCCACTTCCTGCAAGGCAGATTGTAGTAAAAACTCCTCAAGCGAAAAGTTAATTTCAATATAAAAATAATAACTACCTAGCTTCTTCTTCGTCGGACGTGATTCGATTCGTGATAAGTTAATTCTTCTCCACGCAAACGCTGATAACACTTGATGCAACGCACCAGCATAATCTTCAGGTAGTGTAACAAGAATGCTTGTTTTCACATTACTACTCTCACGAGCTGTATATGGCTTATCACCAACTAAGAAAAAGCGCGTGTAGTTGTTATTATGATCGGTAACTGATTCCACTAATATATCTAATTGATTATTAACGGAAGCCGTCTTTGTCCCAATCGCCACGATACCTTCACCTGGATGATCTGCCACAATCTTCACTGACTCCGCCGTACTACTTACATGCTCCGTTGCAGCATGTGGTATATTTTCGCGAATAAAGTTAAGACATTGCGACATCGCGACAGGATGGCTAATTACTTTTGTTACTTTCGAATAATCTAACTGCCCCGAATCAGTTAATAACTCTGAACGACGACCGATAAGATTTTGATTCGAAGGATATACCCATTCCGCTTGGATAGGTAGATCTACCTCATGAACAAGCCAATCTAAATGTAAACTTACTGAACCATCAATCGTGTTTTCTATCGGAATAACGCTATAATTGCTAATACTATCCACAGTTGAGCGAAACACATCGGCAATCATACGATGATGCTTCCATTGCACCGAGTCCTCATTGAAAAATAACTTGGCTGCTTCGTCTGATACTGATCCTGCTGGCAATAGAGCTACAGTGTTCATTAGTGTCCTTCTCCTTTAACCAAATCCATAAACGCGATTGTTTCACCTTGCGTAGTAGATTCGTAAATGACTCGCGCGCCATAAATATCAGGAGATAGCCACATCGTAGTAGCTGTAATGCCCTCCTTCTTCATGCACTCAAGTAAAAATTGTTCAAGTTCCTCTTGCTGCGTACTTTGTGAATCAACAAATGCAATTAAAGTAGGCCCTGCACCACTAAGCGCCACTCCTAGTGCACCTTTGTTTGTAGCATGCTCCAAAATATATTCCATTCCAGGAATTAATGCTGCACGATATGGCTGATGCACGCGATCTTGCATTGCAAAGCGAATTAATTCTAGCTGACCTGACGCTAATGCTGCGACAAGTAGCGAGCTACGACCTATATTGAAGACAACATCAGCTTTACTATATTGAGCTGGCAAAGCATGTCTTGCTTTTTCAGTTGAAAGTTGAAAATCCGGTACAATGACTAACGTTTCAAGCGTACTAGGAGGTGTAAGCTTCACGTATGGAGCTGTCACTTCATCCCATGAAGATATGACAATACCACCAAAGATTGACGCTCCTACATTGTCTGGGTGTCCTTCTAGCTCAGTTGCCATATGGAATAGCTCGTCCGGCGTTAATTTGTTTCCAAGCAACGCATTGGCAGCTACTAGTGCACCAACGATTGCTGATGCACTGCTCCCTAAGCCACGAGTTAACGGAATCTCGCTATACATACTTATTTTCAGCGCTTGCTCTGGTATCCCCACCTTAGCGAACACCGATTGCGCTACTTTATATACCAAATTATTGTGGTCTGTCGGAATACCTTCCATACCATCACCATATAAATGAATCTCTGTTTGCTCCGCTACAGTAAGCTCTAACCATGCATATAATGATAAAGCCATACCTAATGCATCAAAGCCTGGACCCAAATTAGCAGTGCTGGCTGGAATTTTCACAACTACCGATTGTTTTTCTATTTTGTTCATATACTTATCCCTCTACTCGATATACGCTCTTCACTTCATGAATAACATCAATTGCATTGAATGATGAAAGTACATTTTGAATAGCGGCTTTGCTAGCATCATGTGTAATGACGATAATCTCAGCATCAGTTTGATTTTCGTTAGGCTGTTGCAATACAGATTCTAAGCTGACTTCATGATTAGCAAATTCCTGCGTAATACGAGCAAGCACTCCCGCACGATCAGCAACTTTAAGCAGCAAGAAATATTTAGAAGAAATTTGATCATCTGTTTTCAGCACCGTTTGTTTATACGCTGTATTTACTCGTTTACCACTAATACCAAGCTTAATATTTTTACTTACTGCAACAAGGTCAGCTACGACAGATGTAGCTGTTGGCATTTCACCCGCACCTGCGCCATAGAACATCGTTTCACCTACAGCTTCACCATATACTAGCACCGCATTGAATACACCGTTAACTGAAGCGATAGGATGAGAATTTCTCACCATAGTAGGCTGAACGGATACGCTCACTTGATTTTCATCACATTCAGCGATACCTAGTAATTTCAATTGATAACCAAGTTGCTTCGCATATTGAATATCTTCTTTTGTAACAGTAGATATTCCTTTAACAGAAACATCGTCCAAAGAAACAGCTGTATGGAAACCAAGACGCGCTAAAATCGTCATTTTACGCGCTGCATCAAGTCCTTCGACATCACTTGTAGGATCCGCTTCCGCATAACCTAGTGCTTGTGCTTCTTTTAGTACATCGTCATAAGATGCACCTTCTTGCGTCATTTTAGTTAATATAAAGTTTGTTGTACCATTGACGATACCCATTATTTTTGTAACGCGATCTGAGGAGAAACCATCAATAAGTGTTCTAATGATTGGAATTCCACCAGCTACACTCGCTTCATAGTACACATCACATCCATTGCGTTGTGCAATTTCTAATAATTCCGCTCCGTATAGCGCCATTAAGTCTTTATTGGCAGTAACAACGTTTTTACCAAGATTAAGTGCTTCAACGATATAATCCTTTGTATCTGTCGTTCCACCCATCACTTCGATTATTACATCGATTTCGGGATGACGAACAATCTCCCAAGCGTCTTCTGTTAATTTTTCACGATCAACTTCAATACTGCGGGCTTTGTTCACATTGGAAACGAGTATTTTTACAATCTCAATAGAGCTTCCTACTTGATTATGCAAATCCTCTTGGTGATTTTCCACGATACGAACAACACCAGTACCTACAGTACCTAGACCTAGCAGTCCTACTTTAATTGGTTTCATCTATATCCCTCCAGAGTTAAATTTATTACCGTGGTTGTTGTTATACTACCTACCCCTGACCGATTACTGCCGCATGACGTACCCCAGCCTGCCCCTTCAACAACTGTACAAATGGTTCAATATCCTTTGATAAGCCAGAAACATCTATAGAAAGTACTACATTGGCATAGCCTTGTAATGGAATACTTTGATTCATAGTAAGTAAATTACCACCATGTGTAGCAATGATACTAAGCACGCTAGACAATATACCCGATCGGTGTTCTAAGTCCATCGCTATCGTAATAATTTGCTCCCTAGCCATTTCAGCTAATGCATACACACCATCCTTGTATTTATAGAAAGCACTTCTACTCAATCCCACTTGTTCAACTGCTTCATTGATCGTATGTGCTTTTCCACTTTTCAATATTTCCTTTACCTGAATCGTCTTTATGATCGCCTCGGGCAAAATATCCTCTCGGACGACAAAAAATCGAGCAGTCATCATTGTCCTCCTAGAAAAGACATTTGTTCTCTTATAGTGGACATTATATCGAATATACGATTTAATTACAATAGGCTGTACAAAAAAAAGACGACCTTAGTCGCCTTTTCATCGTTAGCTATTTGGATTATAATCTGAACCTTCGAAGAATTCAAAAGAGAATTCGCCAATACGAACCGTATCGCCATCTTTCGCCCCGCGTTTACGAAGCTCTTCATCAACACCCATATTACGTAACATACGTGCAAATTTCATAACAGCATCATAGCTCGTCATATTAAAGCGTTTCATAAAGCGATCCACTGCTTCACTTTCAAGCACAAAATCTTCATTCTCACGAGAAATTTTGAAGCTCGCTTCTTGTTTACGCTCGAATTTGAACACTTTACGTTGCTCGCCTTCTTCAGCTACAATGTCTTGTGCTTGCTCTTCAGCAAGTTGCTTCTCAACAATATCAAGTACATCCGCAGCTTTATAAAGAAGATCTTTAATACCCTCTTGAGTTAATGAAGATATTGGAACGATAACATGCTCTTTTTCACCGTCATACTCTTTCAATTGCTCTAAAAAAATTTCCATATTATCCGCAGATTGTGGCATGTCCATTTTATTAGCTGCAATAATTTGCAAACGGTCAGCTAGCTTCTCATTGTAAAGACTTAATTCATTATTAATTTTAATCCAGTCATCAAATGGATCACGACCATCTGTCGCTGACATATCAATAACATGAATAATAACACGAGTACGTTCTACATGACGTAAAAACTCATGACCAAGTCCAATTCCTTCATGAGCACCTTCAATTAATCCAGGAAGATCAGCCATAACAAAGCTTCTTCCGTCACCAACTTCAACTACACCTAAATTGGGTGAAATTGTTGTAAAGTGATACGCACCAATTTTCGGTCTCGCTCCAGAAACGACGGAAAGCAATGTTGACTTACCTACGCTTGGGAAACCAACCAAGCCAATATCTGCCATTACCTTCATCTCAAGAACTACCCAGCGTTCTTCACCAGTCTCACCATTCTCCGCGATATATGGAGCTGGATTAGTTGGCGTCGCAAATCGCATATTACCACGACCACCACGACCACCTTTACCAATAATAACTTGTTGCCCGTGTCTCGTAAGATCGGCAATTATTTCCCCTGTATCATCGTCAGTAATGGTTGTACCAGGAGGAATACGTACAATGGTATCTTCCGCACTTGCTCCGTGCATTCCTTTAACTTTACCACGTTCACCACGGTCAGCTTTAAAGTGTTTTTGATAACGGAAATCCATAAGCGTTCTTAAACCTTCATCTACACGGAAGATTAAATTACCGCCATTACCACCGTCACCACCATAAGGCCCACCATTTTCAACGTATTTTTCACGTCGGAATGAAATTAGACCATTACCACCGTCGCCGCCTTTTACAAATATCTTAGCCTTATCAACAAACATGACTTGCCTCCGTTCACGCTCTAGTTATCTGCAAATCAATTTGCTCGACTGATAATGCACCGATGATTTGTACAGATCTAGCGCCATTCAACTGCTGTTCTATTTTTTGTTGCCACAACTCTTTATTACGCAAACTACCATTAAATGTAAAATGTATTTTCAAATGATCTTGATTGTTCTCAAATTGTAATTGGAGAATCGGCTCTGATGACATATCCATATCTGCATACAATCGATACGCCGATATAATAGATATAATAATCTCGCTTACTTGCTCATTCTCTATAGTCATCGATCGTTGTTCTTCATTAGAGACGAAACTAACTTCTAAAATGAAATTACTCGGAATCGTTCGAAAGCCAATTAGATAACTAACAAGATAAGGTTCCTCTAGCTTTGAGATTGAACTCTCCGCTAACATCTTCCCCTTTATTCGTTCTACATATTCAGTAATACGCTCTTGCTTGCCAAGTCGAATATAACCAAATAGTACTTGTAGATCATTCATCCAATCATGACGATGATGATTCATCGTTGAAATCCATTGCTTATGTGTTGATTTTAACGTCAACGATAGCTGTTCCTTGTGTATCTTCTGCTCCACATAATAATAAATAGCACCAATAGCTGCTACCCAAATTAATGCAAGTAGATTCATCCAACTGTGACTAGGCCAAACGAAGATTAATATTGCAGGTATAAAAGCAGTAAGCCATAGCCAACGTCGCCATACGTACCATTGCTCCATCTAGCAAATCCACCTCTTTAATTCACATGACTACTTCTAATGAAAATTCAAAATCGTGATCACAGTCAGCAATTTTAAACTACCTATTATACCATTATTGAAAAATAGCCCCGACCATGCAATGCTGGAAGGGGCTACTTACGTTCGTTATTAAGCTTCTACTGCTGCAGCAACTGGTGCTAGTTCAACTGGGTATACGCTCACTTTTTTGCGTTCACGACCCCAACGTTCAAACTTAACCACGCCGTCAATCATAGCATATAACGTATCATCTTTACCGATACCTACGTTAGTTCCAGGGTGAATTTTTGTACCACGTTGACGGTACAAAATGCTACCACCAGAAACGACTTGACCGTCTGCACGTTTAGCGCCAAGACGCTTAGAATGAGAATCACGACCGTTTCGAGTAGAACCTACACCTTTTTTGGATGCGAACAACTGAAGATTTAATTTCAACATCTAGTGTCCCTCCTTCTTAACTGTTATTTGAATTGCGATCATGTATCGATACATGATCACCATATGATTGAGCGATCGAATCAAGCATCACAATCATAGACTCAAGCAATAACTGAAGCTTATCTTCCACTACTTGATCCGCGATTCGCGGAATAGGAGAAGATAACCAGCCATTCTTCATCTTAACTGGAAGCTCAACTCCCGCTAACGCTTCGATCGCATTCACTGTACCAACCGATACAGCAGATACACCTGCACAGACAATGTCTTTACCGTGTTTCGCATAATTAGCATGTCCTTCAACAGCGAATGATGCAATACGATTGTTATCGTTTTCTCGTACAATAGTGATCGTAATCATCTTAGCTCCTATTAAGCTTCGATTTTTTCGATTGTTACTTTAGTGTACGGTTGACGATGACCTTGTTTGCGTTTGTAGTTCTTTTTCGCTTTGTATTTGTAAACAATGATTTTTTGACCTCTGCCGTGTTTCTCCACTTTTCCTGACACTTTAGCGCCAGATACAGTTGGAGTACCTGCAACAAAACCGTTGCTACCTGATACAGCTAGAACTTGGTCAAAAACAATGTTTTCTCCCTCGTTACCATCAAGCTTTTCGATGTAAATTACATCGCCTTCTTGAACTTTATACTGTTTACCACCAGTTACGATAATTGCGAACATAGTTGGTGCACCTCCTTATTTGTCGAAGACTCGCCTAATCAAGGTGTCATTGTTTCCAATGAGCTTAAACCCGACTCGTGCGGTACTTGCATCATTCACATTTGTGAACAATACACCAAAACATTGTATCATAAGTAGCCTATTACTTCAACTGAATTTCTTGTAATAGTTTTGAAGTATAACTATCTCGAGTTTTTTTACGTGTTAATTCCATTAATCCAAGCCTTGTCCAACCAAAGACAACACATTTCGCTCCATCGAATTTAACAGAATCATATAAAATTTTGTAGATACGATTACGATTTTCTTCATGCTCCATATCTATAAAATCAATAATTACAATACCACCTGTATCTCGTAAACGTAGCAATCTAACGATTAGCTGTGCTGCTTCAGCGTTGGTCTGATACAATGTATCTTCTAAATTATTATGACCAACGAATTTGCCAGTATTCACATCGATAACCGTTAACGCTTCGGTCTCTTCCCATATAATATAGCCCCCGTTTTCAAGCGGGATTTTACGTCCAAAAGCTGTCATCAATTGTTTGTGCACGCCATGTTCTGAAATAACTTTATGCTGTTGCTGTACAAAGCTCCGTATATTCGGTAATTGTTGCGGTGCAATCAGTTTCATAATAAGCTGAACTTCAGCTTGAAGCTCGGGTGAACTTACCCAAATCTCATCAACATCTGATTGATATAGATCACGAAAGATACGCTGTAGCAATTGTTCTTCACTCTGAAGCAAATACGGTGCCTGCACCTTTTCAGACGTTTCAGAAATCTCTTTCCATAAATGACGAAGAGTCGATACGTCTGACTGTAATGATTCCATCGTTTCACCAATAGCCGCCGTTCGCATAACAATTCCTTCATTATTAGCGATTAGCTGAGCTGCCATTTGCCGCAAACGCTCCTTTTCATGCTCATCTACAACTTTTTTGGATATACCAATATAATTTGCATAGGGCATATAAGCTAGCCATCTTCCTGCCAAATTATAATGAGTCGTTACACGTGCACCTTTATTGCCAAAAGGATCTTTCACTACTTGCACTATAAGCTCTTGACCGGGATAGGTAACTTGAGAAATGGTTGGCTTCTCTTGAGGTTGTTTATCCATATTAGGATCAAGCATATCATTTACATAAATAAATGCATTTTTCATAATACCAATGTCAATAAATGCAGCCTGCATACCAGGCAATACATTTTGCACGATGCCCTTATAAAAATTTCCTACTAAGCTACGTCCTACTGTTTGCTCCACGAAGAATTCCGTCAGTTGTCCATCCACTAATAGCGCTGCTTGAGTATGAGCTTCGTCCCTATGGATAAGCAATTGCTTCATTTCTCGTCACCACCTTTATCCGTTTCTTTCATTTTAACGGAAAAGTTCTCCAACTGCACGATGAAGATTAATCCCATCTGAGCTATATTGCAAAGTCTCTTGCTCAGAGTATAATTTTACTCCTTGTGTGGTGCTATCGACAACACATAAAAGATGCAGCTGTTCTCGTTTGAATCTTTTGAACACATCATATAAGCTTTGCTCTGATTGCGCTAAAATTGGCACAACTCGTGCTCCCGTAGCTTCAAGCTCATGTACACGCTTCACACGAAATAGTAGAAATCTATAAAATAAAAAAGGAACATGTCGATGATAGGTCAGGTTAGAGTATAGTAAAAATATTCCGATCATTAATTCATTCAATTTAATTCCTTGAACATTCAAGAAAACAGGAAGAATAGCATATCCAATGAGAATAATGCTACAAACAATACTCATTCTAGCCGTCCACAGGAGAACATTAAAAAATTGATAGCGATAACTTAACATAGCTAGTACTATTTTACCACCATCAAGCGGCAGTATCGGAAGCATATTGAACGCCGCTAGCCATAAATTAGCTTGAATAAGATAGTTTGTCCATTCTAATGACCATAATCCCAAGTCTCCCATGATCCAAGCAAAGGCAGCCATCCAAATATTTTGCAATGGCCCTGCAATAGCAACAAGCCATTCATCTTTCGCCGAAGCACCATTTCCCTCGTCAACTTCAACTACGCCCCCAAAAGGTAATAATCTAACTGCCTTTACACGCCAGCCAATCGCAAGTGCCATAACAATATGCCCTAATTCATGCACAATAACGAGTAAAAACAAAATGATTAACTCAAGAAAATATCCTGTCAGCATAGATGCTAACAATATCATAATAAATAGTGGATGAAGACTCCATTTGATTTGCAGCCATTTATTCAACTGAAATCACTTCCAACGGATCAATATACTGTTCCCCCTGCTTCATCGCTAGAAATAACACACTATAATCTTCATCTGCAATAGGTGCGAGCTTACCGATGCTTGCTCCAGCTTCTACCCAGTCACTAACTTCCACATTAACTTCATTCAACCTTGTATATATTGACATACGATTATCAGCATGCTGAATAATTACACTATCCTGCTGCTCCCTTACAAGAATTACTCTCCCTTTTGCTACCGCATGAACTACCGCATTCGAATCGCCCGCAATTTCCACACCATTAAGCAATTGTGCAAATGAATGCAGAAGAATGCCATTTTGGATTGGTGCAATCGCTTCAACATTCTGATTATGTTTAGCCAATGCTAGCTCGCTTTTATTACCGAAGCTAGGAATAAAAGATGGGGAGCCCGAGAAAATATCTTCATACCAGCTAGCTACCGCTACAAAGTTGATTGATGTTTGTAATTCATGATTCAACCAAACTTTCCCTTTATCAATGTAAGGGTTTGAAAACTGCGATGCCACAAAAATAACAACGAGCAATACCAATGCAATAATTGTCTGTATTTTTAAATGTCTGAAAAAACTATACGTTTTTGAGGAATCACCTTCTGCTAGCACAGCGTGATCTTCTGGGGCGTTACTTTGGTCGCCTCCATGCTCCCATGGATTTGCATTCAACTTCCAAAACTTTTCAGGATCATTCTCTACATTTGATGGCCGTTTACTCAACATAATCAACTCCATTTCCATTCATCTTCCTAATACGTATGAATGGAACCGCACAAGTATGCACTACAAGGCGAGAAAAATGGACAGGTTCAGCGTTGTAGCTACACTACAAGTGAAATTAGTTCTAGCATAGTGGTTCCGTTGTCTCCGTAACACCAAATTTGACACTACAGCATCACGTATTGCGCAACTTTCACTCTGTAACACCAAATTTGACACTACAGCATCACGTATCGCGCAACTTTCACTCCGTAACACCAAATTTGACACTACAGCATCACGTATCGCGCAACTTTCACTCCGTAACACCAAATTTGACACTACAGCATCACGTAATAAAAAAAGCCCACCAATAAATATTGTGACTAGCACACATTTATTGGAGGACTACTATGAAATACTTAGCAACGTGTACGCCTGCGTTCACAAGCGATCACTGTTCTCACGAGGCTTAAAATATGGTTCAAAATCGTGTGCTGTCTCCCGCCAAGAAGATGCACTCCATCGGAAACGAGTAGCACAGCGTACTTTATTGGTGCGCGAGCACCTACAATGTTTCTGCAAGAAACATACAACGGAAGCTTATGCTAGGCTTTCGATGGAGGGCATATTCGATGCCGACTACGCTACAGCGCGTTACCTCGTGATCACAGTCCGTGATTTTGAACTTTCTCTAATTTTGAACTTCATTTTAGTCGGGTAGCTCGTACATATGCTGATGCGATCTAATACTAAACACAAGTCCAATACAAAACATATTGATCAGCAATGAAGTACCTCCGTAGCTAATGAACGGAAGTGTAATCCCAGTAATTGGCATTAATCCAATCATCATGCCGATGTTTTGGAAAATTTGAAACACGAACATCGAGACAATCCCTATAATCAGATACGAAGCTCGCCTATCTTTACAATTGAAGGCGGCGATAATCATCCTGTAAATTAGCAAGAAATATAGTAGTAACAGTATCGCTGCACCTTGAAAACCAAATTCTTCCCCAATAACAGCAAAGATTGAATCTGAATACGGATACGGAATAAAACCACCATTTTTCATCCCACCTTGAAGATAACCTTGCCCTGACAATCCCCCAGAACCTATCGCTTGAATCGCGTTTACCGATTGATGACTTGCATCAGAAGATGCTTCATTAGGATTCAAAAAGGTATTGATTCGCTCATACCAATGTTTTTTATCTTGGTCAAAAAGATATTTCTCAATTTCTTCATTGAACGTATTGAATAGAAATAAGATGCTTGCTATCATGACTGCGCAGGTTGCAATACCAATCAGTACATGCCAATGCTTTACATTACCTATCCATAACATGCCGACAACGATTACGAAGTAAATAATGGCATTACCAAGATCAGGCTGGGCCATAACAAGTCCAAATGGTATAATCGAAAAAATTCCGATAGGAATAATATCTCTACGGAATCGTAGTTGTTCACCTTGTCGTCTACCCATTAGATAGGCGATACCGACAATGAGAAATAACTTAACTGCTTCAGCAGGCTGAATGGACAATTTCCCATCAAAAAGTGAAAACCAACCAATAGCGCCATTAATTTTTGATCCAAACGGAAATATAAGAATTAATGATGCTACGCCTATAATATAGAGAATCCACCATGATTTCAATACGATCCGGTAGTCAATGAACACAAATAATATGACAACAGCAAATCCGAGAATATAGTACATTAACTGCCTATTTTCAGAGCCATGATACAATATCGTATTTTGGGTAGCACTTCGTAGAACAATATAACTGAAGGCCATTAAACCAATAAGAATGATTAAGATCATCCAGTCAATTTTTTTAATCTTATTAAGCAACTATATCATCCCATTCCAAAAAGCTTTCTGATCTTTTTGAAAGTACCTACTTTTTCATCAAGCACCATCAAAGGAACCATATCTCCAAGCATACGTCTAGCGATATTACGATAGGCAATCGCCGCTTTGTAAGCAGGATTCAAAGCAACTGGCTCTCCATGATTGGCACTAGCAATTACTTTTTCATCATCCGGTACAATACCTAACAAATCAATTGCCAGCACTTGGCAAATATCATTAACATCAAGAATATCACCTGATTTCAACATACCCGGACGTATACGATTAACAATTAATTTTGAAGGTATTTTGTTCTGCTCAAGCAACCCGATTACGCGATCAGCATCACGAACTGCTGTCGCTTCTGGTGTAGTTACGATAATCGCACGGTCAGCACCTGCAATCGCATTACGGAAGCCTTGTTCAATGCCTGCTGGGCAATCGATGATAACAAAATCATGAGTTTGCTTCAATTCATTCACAATTTTACCCACTTGATCTGGTTTAATCGCATCTTTATCTTTCGTCTGGGCTGCTGGTAGCATATACAGCTCATCGAAACGTTTATCTTTAATAATCGCTTGCTCTAAGCGACAACGATTTTCTGCAACGTCACAAATATCGTAAATAATCCGGTTTTCTAGTCCCATAATAACATCCAAATTACGAAGACCAATATCGGTATCCACGAGTATTACTTTCTTCCCTAACAATGCAAGCGATGTACCTACGTTAGCAGATGTTGTTGATTTACCAACTCCACCTTTTCCAGATGTAACAACTATGGCTTCTCCCATTCTCTTACACTCCCCTCATCATAATTGGCAGTCTATTCTCTCGATGTAGTAGCGTTAGCTTCTGTATAATCATCGCATTATCTTGTATATATGCATATTCCATAAAACCATCTGTTGCTTCCCACTCTTCCAGAGGTCTACTAATAATTTCATGGATTTTCAATTGAGTCGGCTTAAGATACGAGGCAACAATAATCGCATCCTCTCGTCCATTAGCACCTGCATATGCTTGTCCTTTAAGCGAGCCCATAATATAAATATCACCACTACAGCGGACTACTCCACCTGGATGCACATCACCTATGAGCAATAAATCTCCGTCAAACTCAATAACTTGGCCAGATCTAACGATCATTGACATAACCTTCATTTCAGCATGGGCCTTATTTTTATCTTCGGGAGGTATATCGCTTTCAAATGCTTGGATCATAAGATTACCTTGCGAACGAATAATATCCGAAATTGACTTCGATTGTTCTTCCGTAATAACTCTTCGTCCAAGCTTAATAGTAATATGAATTAAAGGACCAGATAATAATTGTTGATGGGTTTTTTCGATTTTATACTTTAACTCGGAAATGAGCACCTCGAATTCACACTTATCGTCGAGAAGGAAAAGCAGACCATCCTTGACACCCTTTATCATAATATGCTGTTTTTCAGTCATCTAAGTCCCTCCCAACGTAATGTATTCTCGATATGTTCAAGCTATTCCTTCTTAGCGGCTATAATTCCTCAGCTGAATCTGAAGAACGTCTTTGCTTTCCTAGCTCAAACATTTTACGTACTGGTATGTAGATGCATAGTGCAAAGACAAGCTGCAAAAATAAACTTGGTAAAATATATTGAATTAATGCCCACGGATAGGAACCCGTCGTAAGCTTAAATACTTTATTAACAAAGTATAACGCTGAATCATATCCAATCGTTGCAAAACCAATAGTCGAAATGGCAAGCATAAGTGTAGCTTTTTTACGTTCTAGTAAAATACCACTCAAATAGCCTATCAATCCCATGAAGAAGAAATGAGTGCCCATAACATGACCGTAATACATAATATCCTGTAGCAGTCCAAATCCCATACCTAATGCAAGCGCTTGATGACGACTACCATACATGGAAGCGAAAATTACCATTACAAATGTAAAATGAGGAATAATTCGATCACCATAACTGCTAGGTATTATCCAAGGCATTAAAGCTCCTTCTAATACAAAAACAATAAGTATGATCAGAACGATTCGATTCAAGCTCATGGCGTAAGCTCCTCATCTTCGGTAATTTGCGGGATTTTCACAACGAATACTTCTGTTAATTGATTTAAGTCAACAAAAGGCTTAATCGTTGCCTCATATGTTAATCCGAAATCACCAACCTTCAATGATTCAACCGTACCAATTTGCAAGCCTCTAGGATAAATATTACCTAGTCCAGATGTAATGACGATATCTTCTTGTACCATCGGGTCATCCTCACCAATTTTCGTCATCATAATGCGCTCCAGTTCAGCATCATAATCTGTAAGAATACCGAATGAATCTTTTTCTTTATTCATAACCGTAGCTGAAATCGCGTTAAATGCTGTCGATAAAGAATTAAGCTCCGTGTATGGCGTAACAGAAGCCGTAAACGGTGTTACAGCATTAACTAGACCGACTAAACCATCAACGGTCACAACTGCCATATCTTTTTGTACACCTTGTTTGGAGCCTAGATTAATGTTAATCGTCCGATTATTCGCATCATTACTGACCGAAATAACCTGTGCGATCATGTAAGTATAATTATACATTTCCTTCTGGTGTGCAGTGAAATCAAGTTCATCTTGTAACCGTTCATTCTCATTTTTCACAAAATTATATTCAACTTTATCTCTAGCATACTGAGCAGCAAGCATACGAAATTGCTCGTTTTCTTCATAGATAGAGGACAAGTTCTTCATATCTTGAAAGAAGCCCGCTACTGCACCAGCGGGCCGATAAATAACTTGTTGAATACTACCTATAGCATCTTTCAAAAACTTCTCAGGCCATGTAAGGGATTGTCTACCACCAATAGACAATCCAATCATAATAATAAATATTAGAAAACCGATCATCAACAAAAAAAGTCGCTTATTCTTTAATAAATTGAACAAAAGTTTTCACCTGCCATGTGTGAGATTCCAGGCATAAGCTTAGCGCTTAGATTTGAGTGAAGTTTTTGATCTGAACAAATCAAGATGCTCTAACGCAAGTCCTGTTCCAATCGCTACACAATCCAAAGCATTGTCCGCTACAATAACCGGCATTCCCGTCTCTTTTTTTAATAGTTGATCCAAATTAGCAAGTAGTGCTCCACCACCTGTTAATACAATGCCACGATCTATAATATCTGCTGATAATTCAGGAGGACATTTTTCAAGTGTAACTTTCACTGCGTCTACAATTGCAGTAACTGTATCCATTAATGCTTCCGTCACTTCATCAGAGGAAATCGTTAATGTTTTCGGCAATCCAGTTAACATATCGCGGCCACGAATATCCATTGTTTTCGGCTGAGTTAATTTTGTTGCTGAACCAATTTCCATCTTCAGCTGTTCAGCAGTGCGTTCACCAATTAATAAATTATAATGCTTTTTAATAAACTGGATTATCGATTCATCCATATTGTCACCTGCAACACGGACAGAACGACTAGTTACAATACCACCAAGTGAAATAACGGCAACTTCCGTTGATCCACCACCAATATCTACTACCATGCTACCCGTTGGTTCCCATACAGGTAGATTTGCTCCAATAGCAGCTGCAAATGGCTCTTCGATCGTTTGCGCTTCTCTTGCACCTGCCTGCTTAGCTGCATCCTCCACAGCACGTTTCTCAACTGCTGTAATGCCGGAAGGGACACAGATCATAATATTCGGATGATTTCCGAATAAAGAACGGCTTTTCTGAGCCTTTTTAATAAAATATTTAATCATTGCAGAAGTAATATCAAAATCAGCAATAACGCCATCTCTCATGGGACGAATCGCACTAATATTACCTGGTGTACGTCCAATCATGAGCTTTGCATGTTCCCCTACTTCTACAATTTCCTTTGTATCATTACGAATCGCGACCACAGATGGTTCGCGCACGACAACACCTTTTCCTTTAATATACACTAAAGTATTAGCTGTGCCTAAATCAATTCCTAAATCTTTCGAACTTCCAAACATGATGTAACTCCCTTCTAGTCGGTCAATCCCTATACATTATATTATAGATAGCCCTGCTCCTTCAAACTAACGAATTTTCCATCGCCAATAACAAGGTGATCAAGTACCTCTATACCAATTAGGGAGCCCGCTTCAACCAGTCTCTTCGTAATCTTAATATCCTCTGGACTTGGTGTAGGGTCACCGCTAGGATGATTATGAGCACATACTATAGAAGCACTACTATTACGTATTGCTGCACGAAATACTTCTCTTGGATGAACCAATGATGCATTCAATGTTCCAACAGATAATGTTTCCTTCGCAATAATCCCGTTCTTCGTATTCAAAAACAGACATATAAAATGCTCTTTCTTCAAATATCGCAGTTCCTCCATAATGTACATTGCTGCATCATTAGGACTTTTCACAATTACAGTATCTCCAAGCCTGCTGCGTGCAACACGCTTGCCGAGCTCAATTCCTGCATGTAATTGTAATGCTTTTGCTTGTCCAATTCCTTTAATAGCGGTAAGCTCATCTACACTCATATCTACCAGTTGTCGCAAACTTCCGCAATGCTGTAGTACCGTTGTTGCCAATGCTACAGCTGATTGGTTTTTCGTGCCTGTTCTAAGCAATATCGCTAATAACTCTGCATGACTTAATGCATCGGCCCCATATGTCATCATGCGCTCTCTAGGACGTTCGTTATGGGGGACATTACGCAAGCTAGACCCACTGTCTGCCATGTCCATTTCCCACCATTCCTTATCAATTAGTTATTGTAATACCATTACATCAAAATGCATTAGCATTTCTGCCACGAGCGAAACTGGCAAACCGACAACATTAAAATAGCAGCCTGTAATAGAATCAACGAGGATAGAACCTTTCCCTTGAATGCCATAGGAACCGGCTTTGTCAGCACTTTCTCCAGTTGCAACATAGGAACGAATCATTTCTACAGAGAGAGGACGCATCTTTACATGAGTCACCCGATGTTGTACAAGCGTCTCACCAGTACGTGAATGAAGTAATGTTACTCCGGTTAGCACCTGATGTTCTCTGCCTTGTAAACGCATCAGCGTCGTGACAGCATCTTCGATGGAAGTAGGCTTCCCTAATATATCATTATCCAACACAACAATCGTATCTGCAGCTAATATTAATGAATTCTCATCAAAAGAAAAATCTAATACTTCTCTAGCAAGAATAGCTTCCCTAACTGCAGTCGCTTTAGCCAAGCTTAACTGTTCCACCGTTTCACTTGGCGACCAATCTGCTTGAATAGTTTCGTCCGTATCCAAAGAAAAAACAGACACCGGCAAGGAAAGGTCGAGTGTGGCGACCAGTTCCTTCCGGCGCGGTGACGATGAAGCCAGTACTAACTGACTAATCGATTGATGATTATATGACTTTATGCATTCATCCATCTGCTTACTACTCCTTTTTAACGCTCACTTCCATGCAAGACATCGTAGTCACAGTCAAGCATTTGAACTCCAATTATAGCTTACGATACCACCATATCGCTACTAGCATTCCTATAATGCTCAGTAGACTAATATTAATCTCTATCGATAAGTCAACGACAATGACATGAAGATCAAAGAATGGTGACCATTCCGTCGTGATTCCTTTTGTTAGAAAGGTTAGTCCTGGTACCGCATCAAGCCAGTAGCCGATAAGTGAACCTGCAAGTAAACCTAGTAGAATGAGCAATAACAATATCCACTTACTTTTCTTCAACAGTCCAATCCCCTCCCTGACTACATCTTACTGTTTCTATTATACGCACCAATATAGTCTATGACAATCCGTTAACTTGCTCAAACCATTCTTTTTGTGCAAGTACCGCTTTTATAATTGCTGCTTCTACTCCCCAAATGTTTTTTGCACTTGGTTTTTCTTGGTATTTCAGTAGCTGTTGTTGTGCTAGTTGTAACGATTGTTGTAATTGTGTTGCTTGCGATTCATTCGCAGTACCTTTGAATCCATCTATCGCTTCTTGTGCAATAATTTCCCATTTGTCGTATTGCATTTGCGATGCTTGTTGCGCAGATGAACCTATAACGCTAAGTGTAGGCTGCTCTAATTGTGCAGCTACAAGATCAGCATACATTCCGATAAGCTGATTACTACTTTGAACATACGATTCTAATTGCGTTGCTTCACCATCGTATTGTACTTTTTCTGGTAATTGCAATACTATTTCTTTACGATATAATTCAAATCCTGATACTGCAGTTTTGAACGGCTCTATATTATTCAGTGAAGTAGCGATAGCTGCATAGACAAAATATTTACCATTATTTACTTGCGTATATTCTGCAGCATAACCTGCTTTTTGCAAAGCGGCAATCACTTCATCTCTTGTATCTTCTTTACTAAATACCCCTGCCTGTAACAATTGATAGCTATACTGGGCTTCAGACATATTAAGAAATACCGTCGGAACATTGTCAACTGTAGTTGGTAATACTTCTGCTTGATCGACTACTGCATCACCTATTACGGTAGATTCCGTTGACTTACTACTTGGCCAATGCACAGACCCAAATACTTGGACAAGCAACAAATAACCGAGTAAAGTCCCCGTTAATACTGCGCACAGTACAGCAACTAATCCATTCGTCCAACTAAACTTCCCTTTGCGTCTACTTACTTGCACCTCGTGTAACAGTGGCTCGCCATGCAATGTCGGTGCTGTCCAGTCTGGTTGATGTGAATCATCATGCAATTTCGGCGCTGTCCAGTCTGGTTGATATGCATCATCATACAAATGCGACGCTCCCCGATCAAATTGATGTGAATCATCACGCAATTTCGGTGCTGTCCAGTCTGGTTGATATGCATCATACATGGAACGCGATGCCTCAAGGTCATAGCTGTCTAGATCGATATGTTGATGCTGATGCTGTTCCTGTTCTGCCAGAGAAAGCCGCCCCTCATTTAAAGACGCTCGTACTTCTCCAGTATCTGCAAGGACACCATCACTATTACGAATTAATTGCTCTAATTGCTCAATATTCAACTCTTGTGTAGAATCAACCTCGCTCACTATTGGATGTTGCTGCTGTAAAGAATCTATTTTATTTCCATTACGATCAAATCGATAAGTAATTCGGTTTTGATGTTGCATTTCTATCACTCTCCTTCTTTTATCTCTATAAGTCTATGAAACTTTCAGACATAATATGATAGAAGATTGCGGAGAGAACTAATCAAAGTGGTTGTGGGTAGCGCTACGTGAACCAATCGCTGTTCCGATCGCCGTTGTACTCGGATTTATTGTAATAGGGATAGCGGTATAAATCCGAGTACAAAAACGACCGCTATCGCTTCTCCACCAGCGATTGGTTCTCTTTGCTACGGTGGAGGTGGATGAAAGGATGCGTAACTGTAGCGTCGTTTTTGGCGTTACAGAGCGTAAGTAGCAATGTATGCGTAGCTGTAGCGTCAATTTTGGCGTTACAGAGCGTAAGTAGCAATGTATGCGTAGCTGTAGCATCGTTTTTGGCGTTACAGAGCGTAAGTAGCAATGTTTGAGTAGCTGTAGCGTCGTTTTTGGCGTTACAGAGCGAAAGTAGCAATGTTTGAGTAGCTGTAGCGTCGTTTTTGGCGTTACAGAGCGAAAGTAGCAATGTTTGAGTAGCTGTAGCGTCGTTTTTGGCGTTACAGAGCGAAAGTAGCAATGTTTGCGTAGCTGTAGCATCGTTTTTGGCGTTACAGAGCGTAAGTAGCAATGTATGAAGGAGCTAACAAAGTAACTTTTTCACTTATTTCGACTCGCAGTGTAGATGATGGGGAAATTGCCGAAAATAAAACAGCATCCAAGTAGGGTCATATAGACGACCAAACTTAGATGCTATTTGAAGGCTAATGCTAATCGAAAGCTAATGCAAAGTATTATCCTTTTATAAATTCGCCAAGCGCATGAGAAACTTTCCAAATATCTCCAGCACCCATCGTAATGACTAGATCACCCGGCCCAATTGTTGCTTTCAATTGCTCAAGCACTTCTTCATTCGTAGCGATATATTGTACATTGTGTTGACCACTGGCTTTAATCAATTCAACTAATTTTTGCGATGATACGCCCTCTATTGCTTCCTCACCAGCAGGCGAATAAATATCTGTAATAATAACAGCATCTGCTTCAGGGAATGCTTTACTAAATTCATCTAGTAAGAAGAATGTACGTGTAAAGCGCTGCGGTTGGAATACGACAGTAATACGCTTCCCTGTTGCTTTTGAGGCATTAATCGTTGCCACAATTTCCGTTGGATGATGAGCATAGTCATCAACAATAAGCATGTCACGTACGTCTGCCATCACTTGGAAGCGACGCTTTGCACCTACGAATAATGTGATTGCTTTACGTAGCGCTTCAAGCTCAACACCAGCCTCTAAGCATGTAGTGATTGTTGCTATGGCATTGTACACATTGTGTATACCTGGTACTGATAGCACGAATTGACCTAATGATGTTCCATGATAAGACAATTCAAAGCTAACCGTACGGTCACCTTCGATAATATTACTTGCCATATAATCTGCTTGCTCATAAATGCTATAAGTAATAAGTTGCTGTTCACGTAATGTAGCATCCTCATATACACGAGGCAATAACTCTCTAACATTATGATCATCAAAACATACAATTACTTTGCCATCAGTCTTCACTTGCTTCAAAAACTGTACGTAGGCCTTTTTAATATTTTCAAAATCACCATCATAATTTTCAAGATGATCAGCTTCAATATTTGTAATAACAGCGATTTCCGGGAAATAATGAAGAAATGACCCATCACTTTCATCAGCTTCTGCTACAAGGTATGATCCTTTGCCAGCTTTAGCATTTGTTCCTAGATTGACGATTTCACCGCCAATAATATAAGTAGGGTCCTGCTTTGTCATTTCCATCACAAGTGCAATCATAGAAGATGTTGTCGTCTTGCCATGTGCACCAGCAACAGCTATACCTGAAGTAGCATTAAGTAGTTTAGCTAACATTTCCGCACGATGTAGCACCGTAATGCCCGCTTCTTTAGCTGCCACAAGCTCGATATCCTCTTGACTTATCGCTGTAGAATATACAACGATCGTAGCCCCTTGCATATGAGAGACATCGTGTCCGATCACAATCGATGCGCCTTGTTCACATAATTTTTGAGATAATGCTGAATGTGCAACATCAGATCCTGTTACTTTATAGCCCATTTCCATAACGACTTTAGCGATAGCACTCATGCCGTATCCACCAATTCCAATGAAATGAACATGTTCATTTGCTTTCAAAGAGAATTCACCAGCCTTTTTCTGCATCCTTGTTGTGTAGCATATACGAGCGTACGTCTCCTATCAAATACAATGTACCAGTAACAACTGCAAGATCTGATTCATTTGTTTCTTCAAGTAATAGCTGTATTGCTTGCTTCCAATCCTTCTCTACAATAACTCGCGGAGGGTTGGAAAGATTAAGTTCAACTACAAGATCTTGCACCAGAGTAGCTAATTCATTGGCATCTTTCGCCATCCGATAATTAGGCTCTGTTAAGATCAATGTATCCGCTAATGGTAATATATGCTTCAACGTGTCATGGTGACTCTTATTCTCAATCATTCCCATAACAAGATGCAATTTTTCATATTTATAAGTTGTCTTAAGTGCGCTTGCCAGTGCTGCAGCACCTTCTGGATTATGTGCACCATCAATAAGTAGACGTGGTTGCTGCTGAATCATCTCCAAACGTCCAGGCCAAGTTGTCATTTTCATACCTTCAAGTAAATCTTCATCACTAACAATAAGTGCTTGGTACTGACGTAAAATTTCAATTCCCATCATCGCTACCGCAGCATTTTGACGCTGATGCGCCCCGCTTAACGTAATCGTAACCTCTTCTATATTACGGAAAAGACCTTCAAATCGGAATTGCTGCTCAAATTCATCAACATATAATGGCATTTGATCAAATTGCTGCTGATATAAATAGATTGTGCTTTTTTTCTCTTTGGCATACTGCGCAATCACTTCAATCGCTTCGGGTTGCGTGACACCTACAATAACTGGCACACCCGCTTTAATAATCCCTGCTTTTTCAAGGGCAATCGCTTCAAGCGTATCGCCTAATCTGTCCATATGATCATGACCAATATTCGTAATGATCGACAATGCTGGCGTAACAACGTTAGTGACATCCAATCTACCACCAAGCCCCGTTTCCCACACTACATAGTCAGGATACGTTACTGTTGCGTAGAATAGAATAGCAATCGCCGTTGTCACTTCAAACATTGTTGGAGAACCTAGTTCAGTTGTTGCCATTGCTTCAGCAAGTGGACGAACTTTATTAGCCAACTCCAACAATACATCCTCTTCAATATCTTCACCATTATACTGTAAACGATTCGTAAACTTTGTAATATAAGGTGATGTGAATGTACCTACATCATATCCGCTTTTTTGAATAACATGAGTAAGAAATGAGCATACAGAACCTTTACCATTCGTACCTGCAACATGAATAAATTTCAAACGACGATGAGGATTACCTAGACTCTCCAGCAATTGTTCAATGCGTTCAAGACCAGGGCGAATGCCGAATGGAATCAACGAATTGATCCACTCGGTAGCCTCCCCATAAGATTCCATTGAGCTTACTTGTTGTTGGTTCATTTCTACGCTCATGAGAATACCCCTTTTCTAATCACCTAATTAGTACGCAATTCAGCAATACGGGCAACAACTTTATTACGTTTTTCTGCATAATCATTCATCTTCGCACGTTCTTCGTCAATAACTTTTGCAGGAGCCTTCGCAACAAAACCTTCATTCGAAAGTTTTTTCTCAACGCGCTCTACTTCTTTGTTCAAATGATCAACTTCTTTTTCTAAACGAGTAATTTCCTGAGCAATATCAAGTAGACCTGCTAGTGGCAAGTACAGATCTGCACCTGTAATAATAGCAGACATTGCTTTTTCAGGAGCTGAAATTTCAGTAGAAATTTCAAGCGAAGACGTCCCACAAAAACGTTTAATAAACTCTTCGTTGGAAGCTAGAATACGATACTCAGCATCAGAAGCTGGTTTCACAAGCAATTCTACCTTTTTACTCATCGGTACATTTAATTCCGCACGAATGTTGCGGATAGCACGGATCATTTCCATTAGCAGTTCCATTTCTTTCACTGCTTCTGGAGCTTCCAGCGCAGCATCATATACAGGCCATGCAGCAAGTGTAATCGTCTCGCCATCATGTGGTAGATGCTGCCATATTTCTTCAGATATGAAAGGCATGAATGGATGAATCAAACGCTGTGTACGATCAAGCACATAAGCAAGTACTGATTGCGTACCAGCTTTTGCTTCTGCATCGTCGCCATTCAAACTTAATTTGGAGAATTCGATATACCAGTCACACAGATCATCCCAAATAAAGTTATAAAGCACGCGGCCTGTTTCACCAAACTCATAGCTATCAACTAGTCGTGTCACATCACGAACGGCTTCATTCAAGCGATGCAAGATCCAGCGATCTGCTGTTCCGAGCTTGCCGGTAATATTAATGTCTTCATAAGTGAAACCTTCAAGATTCATCAACGCGAAGCGAGAAGCATTCCATATTTTGTTAGCAAAGTTACGAGCTTGTTCTACCTTCTCATAACGGAAGCGCAAATCTTGACCAGGCGTACTACCTGTTGAGATCATAAAGCGCATAGCATCGGCACCATATTGCTCGATAACTTCAAGTGGATTAACACCATTTCCTAGTGATTTAGACATTTTTTGACCATCTTTATCACGTACAAGTCCATGCAATAGCACATCTTGGAATGGCATTTCATCTGTAAATTCAAGTGCTGTAAAGATCATCCGTGATACCCAGAAGTAAATAATATCGTAGCCAGTTACAAGTACATTCGTTGGATAGTAACGTGCTAAATCATCAGTCTGTTCTGGCCAGCCTAATGTTGAGAACGGCCATAATGCAGAACTGAACCATGTATCTAGTACATCATTATCTTGACGTAGATTAGCATCGGTCTGATCTTCAGCAGATACGATAATCTCGCCATTTTCATCATTATAAAATGCCGGAATACGATGTCCCCACCATAATTGACGAGAAATACACCAATCACGCACATTTTCGATCCAGTTCAAATAGATCTTTTCAAAACGATCTGGCACGAAGCGTACGCCTTTACCAGACTTTTGAGCAGCAATAGCCGCTTCTGCAAGTGGTTTCATCGCTACAAACCATTGTGTAGATAGATACGGCTCTACAACTGCTCCACTGCGCTCACTATGACCAACTTGATGTAAGTGATCTTCGATTAATACACACACGCCCTGCTCTTGTAGATCACTTACGAGCTGCTTACGGCAATCGAAACGATCCAACCCTTTATATGGACCTGCCTCATCGTTCATCGTACCTGTTTCGTCCATCACAATAATTTGCGGAAGGCTATGACGCTCACCAACTTCAAAGTCATTCGGATCATGTGCGGGCGTAATCTTCACTGCGCCAGAACCAAAATCCTTCTCTACATATTCATCTGCAATAATTGGAATTTCACGATTAACAATCGGAAGGACAATCATCTGGCCGATCAAATGTTTATAGCGATCATCTTCGGGATGTACTGCTACTGCTGAATCACCTAACATCGTCTCCGGACGTGTAGTTGCCACTGTAATAAAGCCGGTTCCGTCTTTCAATGGATAACGTAAATGATACAAGTGACCGTTAACCTCTTTATGCTCCACTTCAATATCAGACAACGCAGTACGAGCTACAGGGTCCCAGTTAATAATTTTTTTACCACGATAAATTAATCCTTTTTCGTATAGACGCACAAACACTTCACGAACTGCTTTATTCAGACCATCGTCAAGTGTAAAGCGTTCACGTGAGTAATCAAGAGATAGCCCCATTTTTGCCCATTGGTCGTGGATTGTCTCAGCATATTGATCTTTCCATTCCCATACTTGCTCAAGAAATTTTTCACGTCCAAGATCATGTCTAGAAATACCTTGCTCACGTAGTTTCTGTTCTACTCTTGTTTGCGTTGCGATACCTGCATGGTCAGTACCAGGCAGCCACAATGCATCATACCCCTGCATACGCTTAACACGGATAAGAATATCTTGAAGTGTAAAATCTAACGCATGACCAATATGCAACATTCCTGTTACGTTCGGGGGTGGAATTACGATTGTATATGGTTCTGCCTCGGGACGTTGACCTGCTTGAAAGTAATTACCTTTTACCCAGAAGTCATACCATTTCTGTTCCGCTGCCTTCGGATCATAAGTCGTTGGCATCGTTAAATTAGATTGATTATCTGACATTTGTTCATCCTCCTAAAACTTTTCGTAAGCTACTCGATTGAACTTCACTGTAAAGAAAAGTTACATCGAAAGCATAAACTAAAACTTTTCATTAGCTTCTCTGAATAACTTCATAGTATTGAAAAGTTACTACGAAAGCATAAACTAAAACTTTTCATTAGCTTCTCGATTGAACTTCACTGTAAGAAAAGTTACATCGAAAGCGTGGGCATACCAAAATTTTGCAACAAAAAAGCCTTTCATCCTACAAAAGGACGAAAGGCTAGCTTCCGTGGTACCACCTTAATTCCACACTACAAAACCGTAGCGTGGCTCTCATAACAGATAACGGCTGTGACCGGCCTAACCTACATCATAGCTACGCTATGCTCAGCAAGGCAATTCAGAGGTGACCCATATACCTGTTATCCTGCAGAACCTTTCAGCGAACAGTTCTACTCTCTGAAGGCAACGTAAGTATATTATTCCTCATCAACATTATTACACATATATCAATATAATAACGTATGATCAGGCTGTCGTCAATTTCTAACGATGATATATGCTATTTGATTTTGAAATAGGCTACGGATTCATTCAATGTATCCACGACAGCCCCTAGTTGTTCGGACGCAGCAGCTATATTTTGCATCATCGCTAATTGCTCTTCAGTAGCGGCTGCGACCGATTGAGATCTCACGAAAATTTGAGATGTGCTTGCCGCCGCATGATCCATTGTCGCGGAAATTTCCTCGGAGCTCGCTGACATTTGCTCTGTAATCGCCGATGTTTCATGAATTTGAGTTACAATGTGGGCGACAGACTCCATAATCGTAGCAAAGCTTTGATTAACTTCCTCCATCATACTTGAGCCCGATCTAGCTACCTGCTTCGTCGTATTCATCGACTCGGATACACTAGAGATCTCAATTCTCGTTTCTTGAATCAAGCGGTTGATGCCCTCCGCTGATTCATGTGATTGCGAAGCCAAGAGGCGAATTTCATTAGCTACAACACTAAACCCTTTGCCGTGCTCACCCGCTCTTGCAGCTTCAATAGAAGCGTTTAAAGAAAGTAAATTGGTTTGCTTTGCGAATGTTGTAATGCTCGATGCAATCTCCCCAATCTCATTAGATTTATGTGTTAAAGACTGCACTATTTCAGATAACTGCTCCACTGAAGCAAGCATATTTACAATTTGCTGCTGAAGATTGATTAGTAACTTATTACCAACTTCCGCATGACGCGAAGTTAGCGATGAATGTTCCGCCATTACGCCTGAATTATCAGCAACTCTTTGAATTCCAATCGCCATCTCTTCAATCGCACGGCTCGTCTCTTCACTGCTTTTCACTTGCACTTCCACATCCTGATTCATCTCTTGAATATCCATAGTTACATGCTCAGCCGCTTTGGCAGATTCCTTGGAACTATCCGATAGCTCAATCGAAGCCTCACGAACAAATAAGGTATTAGAAGCAATCGTTCCAATAAGCTCTTTCATTTTGACCAGCATTATATCGACGGCTTCCGTTATTTTACCAAGCTCGTCGTTGTCATACTTGGTCTGCGGCTCATGGCGTAGATCTCCCGCTGCAACGTCACTAGTAACGCTAATGATTTTCCGAAGCGTTTTCATGATCTTCCTAATTACTGCTACACCGGCTATCGCCAAAACAATGAGAATGATAGCCACGCCAGTATAAAGCTTTGTAGCTGTATTACTATTTTGTTCATTAATATCTACAATACTATTCAGGGCGTAATCATCCAGAATTTCGCCAATTTGATCCAAGCTCGAGCGAGCTTGTTCAAAGCTTGCTAACAATTGTGTATCATCCATGCCGTCATTCGCTGATTTCAAAGCGGCATTCGTATCGATAACCCACTGATCGAAAGAGGTTTGAAAATCCGTTGCATTTTGTTCAATCGTTTCCGTCGTCTCCGCATGAGCAGTTTCCATAAGCTCTTTCTTTTGCAAAATATCCAATGCTTGTCCGACTCTTTCATTCGCTTGCTCAATATTTCCTGTCAAAACTTGCAGCTGAGCTGATTGCTCATCCCCACTTAATGTACCCAGCGTCAGCAGCTGAAAAGCTGTTAATGCTTGATACATATCGCGATCAGCATTCAGTATAAGTGAGGTACTTTGACCAGTCGTTTCATACAAAGAAGAAGTCAACTGATCTACAATAGAATTGTTTTGTTGCACAAAATATACACTTGAACCCATATACATCATTGATGGAATCAATATCAGCAAAATGAGGCGCGTACGTATCGATAGTCTTTTAGCCAATGATAATTCCTCCATATTCATTCTTTTCTCACAACTATATCGGATAATCGTTTAGTGGATGTTAGCAAACTGTTCGTTTTTCGAAAAACAGCAAAAAAAAGGTCCAACGGCATAGTAGCCACTGAACCTATTTACCTATATGGTTGAATACTTTTATTGGAAAGTAATGTAATCATCGACGAGTTAGCA
Source organism: Paenibacillus sp. Y951 (assembly GCF_056786395.1). NCBI lineage: Bacteria > Bacillati > Bacillota > Bacilli > Caryophanales > Paenibacillaceae > Paenibacillus > Paenibacillus sp. Y951. Next base: position 107,595 of record NZ_JBXCIY010000005.1, read on the forward strand.
TAATATTTCTAGGGTAAATATAATAATTGCCCTTCAGAAATCGCTGACTCATGCAAATTATTACGCACTAACAACTCTCGCGGATTGATACTATAACGACTTGCAATTTGTTCTAATGTATCTGTTTTTTGCACAATGCACATCCGAATCCGACGGAACTCGTTCTGATCAGGGCGCTTGCTTAAAAATAATTGTTGCCATTCAATTTCCTCATCTACAACATGAGGCTTAGAAGCTTCCTCAAGCTGCCTCTCTGTTTCCAATTGTAAAAGGGTAGCTTGATGAGCAGCTTGTTCGCGCAAACTAGAAGTTAGAACAGAACGAATACCTAATGTTTCATTCTGATTTGAACTACTATTTAAAGCGATATGAACGGAGTGTTCTTGGCTTGTTGGCTCGCTAGTGCCTTCCACTGCTTCGATGTAAGCGGACTCCACAGACTCTTGCTCCGTTTGCAGATCTCGTTCTGCTTCGTGCATTTCATACTCTTGCTGTTCTCTTCCTTGCTCTAGCGGCGCTTCACTCACAAATTGACCCCAAGGATTCGATGCTGCTTCATGAGCTGCATCGGTTGGTTCCTCTACATAAGCATCAGCAGTATATTGTTGAGCCTCCGCTTCTCGCTTAAGATCCTCATCATTGTATGCGTACAAGACCGCTTGCTCTTCTTCATGCTGGGCGACTTCGTATTGATCTTCATTTTCAATGACTTCATACTGCTCATCTTGCCCGGCAGCTTCGTATTGCTCGGTACGTAGCTCTTCATGTATTTGCGCAAACACATGCTCTGAAGTTTGCTCTTCTTGCAAATAGCTTGCATAATAGGATTCGCTCTCAACCACTTTTTCTTGGACAATTTGTCTTTGCGCTTCAGCTGTTTCATACTGCTCACTTTGCTGCGCTTCCGTTAGCTCCGTAGCCCACTCAACAGCCTCTTCTTCCGATTCACTACGTTCATGGGATACTGTAAATGCTTCCGTCTCCCACTCACTCACTTCTTCCTCATGCTCAAGCGTAATCCCACGCAATGAAAGGATACCTGTAATATTGAGTGCCCGAGACGATAACAAGACGACATCAAACGTATCGATATCGACCGTAATCTCCTCTATTCTTGACACTCGATTCATTGGAAGCGATATTTCTACAGGAATCCAATGCTCTAACGCGACTTGCTCGTCCTCCGCTCCTTGTGCGCGATAAATCCCGTTCAAGACAAGCTGACCTTGCAATACAGCCTGATCTCCTTGTTCTATCACTTGAATGCGTGGAACAAGCTCAATTTCTTCAAGCTCATCAATCGCTGCGACATTGTCTGGCAAATGTACACGTTCATAAATATCAAAGCGCAGACCATTATTTACTTCAGACATTTGAATGCCTCCCTTCACATAATGAATGCTTGTTTTATTCTAGCTTTCACTATTTATCTATATGGTGAAGGGAGCTTTAGCATGACTATCTTTTTGTTATATATTGCTTTATTTCTGCATACCATGCTGGCAGCTTTGCTTGTACATACACTTGTTCAGATGTTAAAGGATGAATAAAGGTTAGACTTGCTCCATGCAACGCTTGATGGTTAATCCATTTGGTGTCGCCACCATATAATTTATCACCTACTAACGGATGACCTAGATGCTTCATATGAACACGAATTTGATGCGTTCTACCCGTCACCAGCTTCAACGCAACCTCCGTATAATGCTCATATTTCGCAACAACATGATAGTGTGTAAGCGCTGATTCTCCACTTGCTGTTACAACTCTGCGCTTAGGCTCACGTCGATCTTTGCCAATCGGAGCATTTACTGTCCCTGCATCGGTCAATAATACACCGTGAACAATCGCTATATACTGTCGATCCACTTCTTTGTTACGCATTTGCTCATCTAGTTTTAGCTGTGCAAGTTGATGCTTGGCATAAAGGACAGGGCCCGATGTCTCATCATCTAATCGATGGATATGTCTAACGAGAATTGGATCTTGCTTATTAAGCATATAGGCAGCTACAGCTACGTCGAGTGTATTTTGCTGACCTTTAACCGATCCATGGACTGGCATTCCTGCAGCCTTATAAACGACTAAGCAATGTTCATCCTCGTAAAGCATTTGAACCATATCGTGACCTGAGCTCAACAATTGCCCAGCGCTTCGATACACTTCGTCACGGGTTATATCAACGTCTTGATAAGCTAATAAATGTAACAGATCGCCATTCCACTTTATCCCACCAACAGAAAAAATCTGATTCAACCATTTGGTCGGGAAAAAGGAATAGGCTAGTAGCCATTGTCGCACTTCATGCGGATGACTACCAGCCCCTGGCTGTGTATGTGCTTGCTCGTCATCTAACATCTCACCTAACCGTTTCCAGTTCAATACGAGATCCAAGCCTTGGCGAGTTATAAGCTGATGAAACACAGCATTCACCCCTTCCAATAGAAGTTCAAAAAGCGGGATTTCGAAAGCCGAGAAGATGGAGCGCTACTTGAGAAAGGCGGAAGCGCAAGTGTACGTTATTGGTACACGCGAACCGTACTTTCCAAGTTCGCTTCATATTCGATGTCGACTAAGCTTCGATAGCATAATCATCGTTATCAAAGTCCGCTGTTTTGAACTACCTCTTTTTATTTATTGACTAGCGTTGATAGTGCAACATCATGTGCCGCAATCGTGTTGGCGATATCCTCATCAGAATGCACAATCGATAAAAATAATCCTTCGAATTGAGAAGGCGGAACACTCACACCTTGATTGAGCATCTCTGCAAAATACGCTTTGAAATGATCTAGATTCGCTAACTTAGCCGTCTCGAAGTTAGTAACTTGCTCATTGGTGAAGAATGGACATACCATGGAGCCAATCCGATTAACCGTTAATGGAATGCCATGCTTCGCCGCATTCGCTTCGATACCAGCCTGCAATGCTGCACCTTTTGTTTCAAGTTGAGCATACGCTTCTTTGGTCATTAATTGCAACGTCGCATAACCTGCAGCCATCGCAAGTGGATTTCCTGATAATGTACCTGCTTGATAAATCGGTCCACTTGGGGCAATTTGCTCCATAATGTCACGACGACCACCATATGCGCCCACTGGCAAGCCACCGCCAATAACTTTACCGAAGCAAGTTAAGTCAGGAGTAACGCCTAAGCGCCCTTGTGCACAGTTGTAATCTACACGGAATCCTGTCATAACTTCATCGAATATAAGCAGACTGCCATATTGTGTTGTTAGCTCACGCAGTCCTTCTAGGAAGCCAGGCTGAGGAAGGACTACGCCCATATTACCAGCAATCGGTTCAACGATGACACAAGCAAGCTCTTCACCATAACGAGAGAATGCCAGTTTCACGCCTTCAAGATCATTGTAAGGGACTGTAATCGTGTTCGCCGCTACTTGCTCAGGAACACCAGGAGAGTCAGGCAGACCTAGTGTCGCAACGCCTGAGCCTGCTTTAATAAGTAGACTATCCGCATGGCCGTGGTATGAGCCTTCAAATTTCAATATTTTAGTACGGTTTGTAAAGCCACGTGCTAGGCGAATCGCACTCATCGTAGCTTCCGTACCAGAATTGACCATCCGTACAATATCCACAGAAGGTACACGTTCACATACTAATTCTGCCATCAATGTCTCAATTTCAGTCGGTGCACCAAAGCTCGTCCCTTTCACTGCAGTCGCAGTAATCGCTTCAATTACTTTAGGGTGAGCATGTCCAGCAATAAGCGGGCCCCATGAAAGGATGTAATCTATATAATTATTTCCGTCGATATCATAGATGCGACTTCCTGCACCGCGTTCAACATAGACAGGTGTTAACCCTACTGATTTATAAGCACGAACAGGACTATTCACACCGCCAGGTATAACTTTTTTGGCACGTTCAAACGCTTGCTTCGATAATGTATCTATTCTTTGAGCCATTACTTCTACTCCTCCTTCAACCATTTCGCTACATCTTTGGCATGGTAAGTAATAATAATTGATGCTCCTGCACGTTTCATGCTTAGCAGTGTTTCCAATACAATTGATCTTTCGTCAACCCAACCATTGGTAGATGCTGCTTTCACCATCGAATATTCAGCACTTACGTTGTAAGCAACAACTGGTAGATCGAATTGCTCACGCAATGTTCGCACAATATCAAGATAGGCTAGCGCTGGCTTCACCATTAGGAAATCAGCTCCCTCTGCTACATCACTTTCAGCTTCTCGCGATGCTTCCAAGGCGTTAGCAGGGTCCATCTGATACGTTTTGCGATCACCGAATTGTGGCGCTGAATGAGCGGCATCGCGGAACGGACCATAAAATGCCGAAGCATATTTTACGGAGTAGGACATAATCGCAATATCTTCATAACCCGCTTCATCTAGCCCTTGACGAATAGCAGCAACAAAGCCGTCCATCATATTAGATGGGGCAATAATATCAGCTCCTGCTTTCGCTTGTGATACGGCCGTTTTCACTAGCAAGTCAAGTGATGCGTCATTATCGACTGTTGCTATTTGCGTCGCTTGATCAAGATGAACAACACCACAATGACCATGATCTGTAAATTGGCAAAGACATGTATCCGCTATAACAACGAGCCTAGGAGCCCATACTTTAATCGCTTTGATCGCCTGCTGAACAATTTCATTATCATCATATGCCGAACTACCGACAGCATCTTTATAGTTAGGGACACCAAACACTAGCACGGATTTGATTCCGAGTGTCACAACTTCCTCGATTTCCAGCTTCAATTGATCCATCGATAGATGGTAGACACTCGGCATAGACGGAATTTCTTCACGAACATTTTGACCATGTGTAACAAATATAGGATAGATAAGATCTTCAGCATGCAATCTATTTTCTCGTACCATACTACGTAATGCAGTAGAACGACGTAATCTGCGATTTCTGATTATTGGAAATGTCATCTTGCTCGCCTCCATTATTGTTGCGCTAATCGTCCACGATATTGTACTAGTGCGGCAGTTAACGATTCAACAGTCGCTTCCTCAGCTTCTAGTGTAACTTCAAGACCGTATTCACGAATGGTAGCTGAAGTAATCAGTCCTATACTTGCAAGCGGATATTGCTTCAGCAACGCTATAGGATCGTCAATTCCCCCTTGCTTCAATACCGTTATTAGATTTTTCACCGTTGAGGAACTTGTGAACGTGATCATATGAATATGTTTTTCTTTCAACCATTCAAACACAAGTGGCTCCTGCTGCGCTGCCACGACTGTCTCATATATGCTAATCTCATCAGCAATAATACCTTTAGCACGTAACTGCTCGGGTAGAACGGAACGTGCAAGATCACCTCTAGGCAATAACATTCGTTGTCCCGCTGATGCAAATTGCTCTAATGTCTCGACCAAACCTTCCGCATCATAACGAGCAGCCTGATGATCAACAATCAAGCCACGTTCGTAAAGCGCTTCGCTAGTTTTAGGTCCAACAGCCGCTATCTTCGCAGCACTGAAGCGACGTATATCTACTTTATATTGCTTCAACCATTCGAAGAAATAGTGAACACCATTCTCACTTGTAAATACAAGCCAATCATATCGCTGGGCTTGCAATAAGTTTTGTTCTATAGCTTCAACTTGCTCAGGTAGTGAGCTTTTCTTCACTTGGATGACAGGGAATTCGCAAGGTTCGCCACCAAGTTCCTCAATAAGTGAAGCAAATTCACTAGCTTGCGACCTAGCACGAGTAACAAGTACACGCATCCCGAATAATGGCATGCGTTCATACCATTGCAATTGCTCGCGTTGTTTTACGACATCACCAACAATGATGATAGCTGGAGATTTGAAGCCCGCATCAGCAACCTGCTCGGCAATTGTACTTAGCGTACCGACGATGGTCTCTTGCTCAGGCGTTGTCCCCCAGCGCACTAAAGCTATTGGTGTATCGCTACTACGACCATGCTTCATCAATTGACTAGCAATATATTCAAGCTTAGCAACACCCATTAGAAATAATAACGTACCCGTAGCATTCGTAACTTTATCCCAGTAAATTGAAACATCTAGCTTATCAGCACTTTCATGCCCTGTAATAATCGATAATGATGAAGCGTGATCTCGATGCGTAACAGGAATACCTGCATATGCAGGAACTGAGATCGCAGAAGTAATACCTGGAATGATCTCAAACGGAATATTATGCTGGCGGAGCAATCCTGCCTCTTCCCCTACACGACCAAAAATAGTTGGGTCGCCACCTTTCAATCTCGTTACCGTATGACCTTCAAGTGCAAGATCAACGAGTAATTGATTAATATCTTCCTGCTTCATCGTATGTCGATCCGGCAGCTTACCTACATATACTCGCTTCACATGATCCGGTGCATATCTAAGCAATCTCGGACTTGCTAAGCGATCGTATACAATTGCCGTACATTGCTCTATACATTGCATACCACGGACGGTAATTAGTCTGGGATCTCCCGGCCCAGCACCGACCAAATATACTTTCCCCTTATTCATCGCATTAAACCTCAATTTCTGCTAAGATTTCACGTGCCCCACCATCTAACAGCAATTGGGCAACTTCTGCTCCCAATTGTATAGCATCCGTACCACGACGAATTTCTTTCAACAATACTTTACCATCTGGTGAACCGACAATACCTGTCAATTCTAGCACTACCGCATCTGCTGAACGTTCAACAATGGTTGCATGTGCACCTAACGGTACTTGACAACCACCTTCTAGCGTGCCCAGAAAACTGCGTTCAGCAGCAACCGTTAGAGCAGAATCAGCATCATTCAATATTTGTAATAATTTCACAACGATATCGTCTTGCTGGCGGCACTGAATGCCTAATGCTCCTTGCCCAACGGCAGGTACACATACATCTAGCGGTAGCAGCGTTGATATTTTATCTTGCCAGCCCATTCTTGTTAGTCCTGCAGCTGCAAGAACAATCGCGTCGAAGTTTTCCGTTTCTAATTTGCGAATACGAGAATCAATATTTCCGCGAATCCATTGCAGATCAAGATCTGGTCTTGCATGCTTTAACTGACTACTGCGACGTAAACTACTTGTACCAACTTTAGCCCCTTGCGGCAGGTCCTCAAACGTATCAACACCACGCATAACAAGGCAGTCCTGTGGAGATAGACGTTTCGGCACAGCTCCGTTAATAAGCCCTTCTGGTAGCTTATAAGGCATATCCTTCATACTATGTATCGCCATGTCGATTACGCCATCAAGTAGCGCTTGCTCGATTTCCTTAACAAACAATCCTTTACCGCCAACTTTAGATAATGTGACATCAAGAATTTGGTCACCTTTTGTAATGATTTTATGTATTTCAAATGTGTACGGTAAATCATGTACCTTACAGATTTCTTCAAGCTGCTTAATGACTTGTCCTGATTGCGTTAACGCCAACTGACTTTGACGTGTACCAACTTTAATAATTCTAGCTTCCATCGCTAATTCCTCGCCTTCACTATGTATGACTTCATTCGCTTCATATTCGATGTCGACTAAGCTACGTTAGCATAGTCATCGTGATCACAAGTGAATGTTTTGAACCACCTCTATGATCACTGTCGTAGTTTTCTATACCACATATCATACTCTGTTGGAGAAACTTGAAGCACCTCTTGCAATGCCTGCTCGGTAATTCGAGCACTGATCGTTAAGTCAATATCATCCCGCTCCAGATCAACTCTAAGGCGTGACATTAATTGTAAAGCGTCCGCATACGGTTTAGCAAATTGAGCCTCTAGCTCACGCTTCAAATACTTCGTTAAGGCAGGACTCGTTCCTGAAGTTGAAATCGCTAATGTGAGTTGACCTTCACGAATGATCGCTGGTGTTATAAAGCTTCCTTGCTCGCCATCACTAACATTACACACCAATTTCCCTTTATTCAAGGCAGCCTCAGTAATAGTGCGATTCAGCTCATCTTGATCCGTTGCTGCAAACACGATAGTGAACTGTTGTACTAATGCTTCATTATACATCGACGGAATCCAAGTTAATGATTCGTGAAGAGGTAATAACTCTTGCAATGGCTCACTAATATTCGGCGCGACAATAGTAACTGAGCTAGCATTTCCTGCAAGTAATCCTGTAACTTTACGGGTAGCGATTACACCTCCACCAACGACGAGACATTGATGATGATGCAAATTAACCATTATGGGATAGTACAGAGAGTTTTGCTCCATAACCATCTCCTCCTGCACATTTAGTGGAATGACGAAAACTCACTCGAAAACATATTAATAAGTTGAAATGCGTACGCTAGTAAATACAACTTGGCAATCCTTTGTCCTGATCGCTGATTAACAGAACGCTGATAAATAAAATATCCATAAATAGCAAGCGCACAAAGTGAAGTGACAATCTGAATATCTAACAGCATGTATGCCCTACCTTCCACGACTAATGAAATCGCTGCAATTGCCAACGACATAATCAATAGTGGAACTCCGATAATAACCATTCTTTCACTCGAACGATCCATAACTTCAAGACTCGGAAATCTACGCAACCATTTGGTCCATTTTTTACGTTTCAAGCTATGATGTACAACCAGATACATGATCGATAGCAAAGCCCCGATCGTCAACACTGCGTAAGCGCTAATAACAAGACTAATATGTACATAAAGCAATTCTTGGGTAGCTTGCCATAGTTCAAGCGAACGCCCTTCTTTCGGAGAACTATACATATTAAGGGCAAACACTGAAAACCCAATAACATTGACGAAAAACACAATCAGTTCGATCTTATAATATCTGCTAATAATAAATGATACCGTAATTAATATCCACGAAAACAGTTGCAATATATCAAAGGTAGTAAATTGAAACAGCGGTAGTCTTAATTCCGTTAGTAACCGGAAGATTAGAAATGCTCCAGAAAGCAACCACACAAAAACAAGTAGCCCTGTGCCTAGTTGTTTTGCCTTCCGATTCTCAGAAACAAAATCAGAAAAATAAAACAATAGACTCAGGGCATAAATATATATAAAAATATCATAGATCCATAGATCCATATCCATCACTGCACCACCCTGTGTTCTACTTCATTGTGTTGTTCGAAACGATAGGGCTATAAAACTTTTGTTAAGAGCGTACAAGCGCAGCAAGTTTTTTGGCAGAACGGACAAACTGTGAGCGATCCTGTATAGCTGGCTCTTGTACTTTCTGCTCTGCTTTTTCTAGCTCGTCTAATTGCTCTTTCAAATCAAATAACTGTACGAATAAATCCATTGCTTCATCTGCTTTTTTGGTTCCAGCTAATTCCTTTACGCGTAGTATAGGATCCTGAACCATCTGATTGACCATACTCTTCGTCAATTTACGAATAACTTTCAGCTCTTGTTCAGACAGATTAGGCAACTTATTAGACAAGCTTACCATTGTTTCTTCATGCACTTTAGCTGCTTTCGTTTGTAGACCGCGAATAAGCGGAACAACACCTAGTGTCTTGAACCAGCTATCGAACAAGGCAATTTCTTCTTGAATCATCACATTAATCTTCGTCGCTTCCTGCTCACGTTGCGCTAGATTACTTTCGACAATCCCATGCAAATCATCAATATCATATAGGAAAACATTATCTATTGTTGCGATGTTCGGATCAAAATCTCGAGGCACAGCAATATCAATCATAAATAATGGCTTAGAACGACGCTTCGCCATAATAGCTTGTACATCTGCAGTCGTCAGCACGAATTGCTTAGCAGCCGTTGAGCTAATCATAATATCGACATGCTGCATCTGCTCATTCGCTTGTTCAAAGTTATAAGCAATACCATCGAATTGAGCAGCCAATTGCTTCGCTTTCTCCAATGTTCGATTGACGACATTAATCTGAGATGCGCCATTGGCATGCAAATGCTTCGCCGTTAACTCTCCAGTTTCACCAGCGCCAAAAATCATCACTCGCTTATTAGCGAAGTTACCAAAAATTTGTTTGCCTAGCTCTACCGCAGCATAACTAACAGATACAGCAAGCTCACCAACTCTCGTTTCAGAATGAGCACGTTTGGCTAGCGTGACCGCTTGCTTAAACAGCATATTAAACACAGTCCCCGTTGTTTTCAACTGCTGCGCTTCAAGAAATGCTTGCTTCACTTGTCCAAGTATTTGCGTTTCACCAATAATCATCGAATCAAGACCACTTGTTACTTTGAACAAATGTTCGATTGCTTCATGATCCTCATACATATATAAACTGTTTGTGAACTGCTCACGTGGCAGACCAAACCATTGTTCCATAAATAATCTAACATAATGACCACAGATTTGTGCACGATCAACGATCGCATAAATCTCAGTGCGGTTACAAGTTGCGACAATCACACATTCCATAATACTCGTTGTGCTTTTCAACTTTATAAGTGCTTCTGTTAATTGTTCTTCAGCCAATGCGAAGCGTTCTCTAACTTCGACAGCTGCGGTCCGATAGTTCAAGCCGACAACAATAATATGCATGGTGATCCCCTTTCCGAAATGTAAAGCCAATAATTTATAATAAGTATAGCATAATAATATTTCGCAAATTCCTCTATATTTGACTATTATTCGAATTATATCGACGTATTATACCTATTGTTCGCAATATCACAATCGCTCCATAGGAAAAGGCCATAGACTTTCGTCCATGGCCATATCTGCATTCTTATACTAGTTCAATTTGTTTTAGTTCAGGTTCAACGATTTGAAGCTCACCCATACCACGAACTAGTTTCTTAGCATGTGTTGTTTGTGGCTTAAGCACTGAAAGCATATAATCGATTGCTACCTGTGGATCTACTGTTTCGCCACAAGTATAACAATCCAGTGCAGCAAATCCTCTTTCAGGATACGTATGAATCGAGAGATGGCTCTCTGACAACAGCACAAGTACCGTTGCGCCTTGAGGTTCAAATTGTTTTGATTGAACAGATAGCACTGTAGCTCCACAAGCCTCCGCTGCCTCAACCATGTGAGATTGTAATACCTCCGCACTGTTTAGCAAATCAAAATCGACACCCCATGCATCAACAGCAACGTGTCTTCCGAAAGTAGAATATTCCATCCTTCGGTTCCCCCTTCCTAGGAATAAAATGTTTGAAAAATTTCATCCGCTAGGACCTACGTCATTCACTTCTCGAGGGTATAATCTCTCGTAACATTACAATGTCCTGAGTGAATCCTGGTTCCTAATTTTGAACAACCAATTTGTTTTCAACGAGAATAAAAATAACATCTTATAGAGTTAATTGCAATAGTTATTTTGTAAAAATTCTGTAAGTTTTAATAATATTTCTAGTCTCTCTCTAATTTACTCAAGATAGCTAAATATTGCTACTCATTTCTCAATATTCATTCATTTTTTTCCATTCTTTACTTTTAACAAAACATTATCATGCACTACTAATTTGTTGACTGATAAGAAAAAACGAGCAGGTTATTACCCCGCTCGTTTTTACATGTACTATGTTCAGTTTGCTTCCAACGCGAATAATTTGAACGTTAATGCTTTCAACTGCTCATCAATATTGTTCAACTCTAGATCGTTGCTTACTTGATTTCGAAGCTCTAGCCACTCATCAATCGCTTGATAAATAAGCTTAATTTCTCTTTCAATTAAACGACTATCAAATACACGTTGTAGCTTTTGAACGGTATTCTTTTTCTCGAATACCGTGCGCTCACCTTTATCATTCTTCTCAATGATACGGTGAACACTGCCACTCTTATAATGATATTCCATCGTATAATGACTATAAATCCGATTGACAATCGCACTGCCACGGAATGCGGATACCGCTTTTCGCATTGCATTAGTCAGCTTTAGTTCGACAATTCGGCATGTAAGTTCACATACATATTCATCATAATGACGTTCAAACGTCATACGAATCGCCTCGTGTCCAGCTACATCTTCTAGTACCAGTGATTGGTTACCATTCTCAAGAATGAGTACCTGAAGGCGCAATTGTTGCTCCTCCATAAAAATAATAAACTTCGATAATTCAGAACTACTTAACTCAAACCTTGCATTAACATACTCTGTGGCTATCCGCTTAGCCATAAAAATCTCCTCAATTCTTCGCTTTCCAAGTAGATGAAGAATATCTTAGAACTCAGAAAGGCCGAATACATGCTTATATGTTATATTATACGAGATTTGCGTTCTATATTCCTGCTCCCCATACATGAAATTCCATCGTATTTCACGAAATAACGGAATTATCGCAAAATTTCTTGAACAATCACTCATAATGCTTACTAATTATTAAGAAGTTCTCGTGAATCCTACCCTGCTTGCCGAAAAATATAAATCTACTAAATTAATATCACGAAAAACACTACTACATTATTGTTGATCTTCAATCGTTTCAACAATTGATGCAGAATCTTTTATTTCCGCTTCCGTTGGCTCTACTACCCCATCTTCCACAGGTAAAGACATTCCAGCATCTTCGATCGCTTGCATAATATGACCCCATAGCTCATCACGACCAAGCCCAGTATCCGAAGAAAATAGTACAACTCGATCCTTCGAGCTAGCGCCAAGCGTAGTTTTGATCATTTTCATATGTTTGTCCCATTTGGAGCGCGGTATTTTATCAGCTTTCGTACATACGATACAGGTGGGGATCTCATAATGCTTCAGCCACTGATACATCAATTGATCATCTTTAGATGGTTCATGACGAATATCGATAACTAGAAGCTGCAATACTAGCGGCTCACGAGATTGTAAATATCTTTCGATCATAATACCAAATTCTTCACGCTGCTTCTTGGATACTTTCGCATAACCATAACCAGGAAAGTCAACAATATAAATATCTTCGTTTACTCGGTAATAGTTCAGTTGTTGCGTTTTACCAGGCTGTGAACTCGTACGCGCTAAGTTTTTACGCATAATCATCTTATTAATTAATGAGGACTTGCCGACATTAGAACGACCTGCCAGAGCAATTTCTGGCAAGCCATTATCTGGGTATTGTTCAGGGCGTACGGCACTAATTATAAATTGTGTATCTTTAATTTTTATCATGTTATTGCTCCTCATTCTCGTTTGCTACTAAAGCATGCGCAAGCACTTCATCTAGATGAGCGACAGGAACAAACTCTACCTCTTGCTTTATACTTTCTGGAATATCATCAAGATCTCTTGTATTATCGATAGGTATAAGCACCTTTTTAATACCAGCTCGATGTGCTGCTAATGATTTTTCTTTCAAACCACCGATTGGCAACACTCTACCTCTTAATGTTATTTCCCCTGTCATTGCAACTTCTTTGGATACATAGCGACCACTAAGTGCTGATATAAGTGCTGTTGCCATTGTTATCCCAGCTGAAGGTCCATCCTTAGGTATTGCACCTTCCGGAATATGAATGTGAATATCTAGCTTTTCATGGAAATCCGGTGCTACTCCAAGCTCTTTGGCATGCGCTCTGATGTAGCTGAATGCTGCTTGCGCAGATTCCTTCATCACATCACCAAGCTTACCCGTTAGATTAAGCTTACCGCTACCAGTCATTGTTGAAACTTCGATCACAAGTGTATCGCCACCAACTTCCGTCCATGCTAGCCCTGTAACCGCCCCAATCTGATTCTGAGCATCAACCATACCATATCGGAACCTCGGTTGTCCAAGCGATAGCTTCACCTGCTCACGATCAATATGGATGGTTTGCAGTTGCTCATCAGAGACGAAAGCTTTCGCCGCCTTACGAGATAATGCGGCAATCTGTTGCTCAAGGTTTCGCACACCAGCCTCACGAGTGTACTCACGAATAATGAAACTAATCGCTTCATTATCGATCGTCAACTGTTCCTCCTGCAATCCATGATCAGCACGTTGCTTACGGAATAGATAGCGCTTGGCAATCTCTAGCTTCTCTAGCTCAGTATAGCCGGGTACTTGTAAAATTTCCATACGATCAAGCAATGGACGTGGTATGGTCTGTAAGGAATTAGCTGTCGTTACGAACATAACGGATGACAAATCAAACGGAACCTCTACAAAGTGATCGCTGAACGTAGAGTTCTGCTCTGGATCTAATACTTCAAGTAACGCGGAAGAGGGATCTCCGCGGAAATCGGATGCCATCTTGTCAATTTCATCGAGTAGAAATACTGGATTTTTCGTCCCGGCAGACTTCATTCCTTGCATAATTCTACCTGGCATAGCACCAACATATGTACGACGATGCCCGCGAATTTCCGCTTCATCACGCACGCCACCTAGAGAAATACGAACAAATTTACGACCAAGCGACTTCGCAATAGATTTCGCTAGAGAAGTTTTACCAACCCCTGGCGGTCCTACAAGACAAAGGATTGGTCCCTTCAGCTTTTTCACCAGCTTTTGCACAGCCAAATACTCCAGCACACGTTCCTTCGCTTTTTCAAGCCCGTAATGATCGTCATTCAAGATTTGCTCAGCATGAACAATGTCCAGATCATCATCCGTTAACTTATGCCACGGCAAAGCAAGCAACGAGTCGATATAATTACGAATGATTCCACCTTCTGCTGAAGATTGTGGCATTTTCTCAAGACGATCTATTTCTTTATTAACCCTCTCGGCAACCGATTCAGGAAGCTGAGCCTCTTCTAACTGAATACGCAGCTCTTCAGTTTCACCAAGGCGACCTTCTTTCTCACCAAGCTCCTTCTGAATCGCCTTCATCTGCTCGCGCAAATAATATTCCTTTTGCGTTTTTTCCATCTGCTTTTTCACGCGCTGATTGATTTGACGTTCCATCTCAAGCACTTCGCGCTCATTGTTAAGGAGATCAAGTAATGCTTCAAGACGTTTTTCTACATCAGTCGTTTCAAGAATTTTTTGCTTATCTTTAATCTTCAGAGTTAGATGACTTGTAATCACATCGGCAAGACGTCCCGCTTCTTCAATATCAGATACTGCTGCATACGTTTCAGGCGTTACTTTCTTGGAGAGTGAAACATAATTTTCAAATTGGCTCAGCACCGAACGCATTAATGCATCCACCTGCGGCGTTTGCTCTGTTGGTTCAGGCAATTCCTTCACGACAACCTCATAATATTGTTCATTATCAAGATAATCTTGAATTTCGGCACGAACCAATCCTTCCGCTAGCACTCGAATAGTTCCATTAGGAAGCTTCAGCATTTGCTTCACTTTTGCAATCGTACCTATTCTGAAAATATCTTCTTCAAGTGGGTTTTCAATATTCACCTCAGCTTGAGATACTAGTAAAATATTTTGATCATCAAGCATCGCCTTTTCAAGCGCGCGGATAGATTTATCCCTTCCCACATCTAAGTGAAGCACCATGCTGGGATAGACAAGTAAGCCCCTAAGAGGGAGCAAAGGAATTCGGCGTGTTTTTGTTTTGCTAGAACCCATTCCAGCACCTCCATTCTACATACTCTCTAACATCTTATCACTCAAATGATTCCGCCTGCAAATATGGATATGTTGGAGCACTGAACAAATTCAACTTCCATTGCTCTGTTTGATCCTCATCATTCCATTGTGCTAATTCTGGAAATACATGCGAAAGCACTTCCTCAATGCGAGAAACCGGAATAACTTGCAAGCCATTCAGGTCAGCAAATATTTCTTGCCAGTTTTCTCTAGGAATAATAACACGAACTGCGCCAGCTTGGAAGGCTGCTTCCACCTTAGCTAGCACACCACCAACTGGCTTTACATTACCATGTATCCCAATTTCACCAGTCATCGCTAGGCGATTATCGATTGGCGCATTCAATATTGCTGACGTAATCGCTGTGGCCATAGCAATACCTGCTGATGGTCCGTCAACCGGTGAACCGCCAGGGAAATTAATATGTAGATCGTAGTCCTGTGGATTAAGACCTTTCAAACGAAGCACGGTCAGTACATTTTCGATAGATCCTTTGGCCATACTTTTTCTCCTTAACGTACGAGAGCCACCACCCAGCTCCTCTTCATCAACGACACCTGTAATAATATATTGGCCTTTCCCTTTAGCGACCGGAATAGAACTTACTTCAATTTCAAGCAGCGCCCCCATACTTGGACCATATACCGCTAGCCCATTTACAAAGCCAATTTGCGGAACTAATGGAACTTTACGTTCTGGTCTTGGTGGTATTTGACTACTATTAACAACCCATTCAATATCCATCGCCGTAATTTTATCCCTTTTTTCAGATAATGCAAGCCCTGCCGAAAGCTGAATAATATTAACAGCTTCACGTCCATTCGTTGCATACTGCTTTACAACATCAATCGCTTCAGGACAAGGTGCAAAACCAATTTTCACAACAGCATTCTCAGCAACTTCCGCCACCTCATCAGCAAGTAACGGACGGAAATATACTTCCATACATCTCGAGCGAATAGCAGGTGGAATTTCTTGCGGCGAACGAGTTGTCGCTCCGACTAAGCGGAAGTCCGCAGGCAATCCATTTTGAAATATATCATGAATATAGCTAGGAATATGACTATCTTCTGAATTGTAATAGGCACTTTCCAGAAAGACTTTGCGATCTTCTAGTACCTTTAATAACTTATTCATCTGGACAGGATGTAATTCACCTATTTCATCAATAAATAGAATTCCACCATGCGCCTTCGTAACCGCACCAGCCTTCGGCTGTGGTATACCTGCTACACCCATTGCCCCAGCCCCTTGATAGATTGGATCATGAACCGAACCAATTAGAGGATCCGCAATACCTCTTTCATCAAAGCGTGCAGTCGTAGCATCTATTTCTGTAAATTTGGCAGTTGGTAGAAATGGTGACGATGGATTACGTTTCGCTTCTTCTAGTACAACCCGTGCCGCTGCAGTTTTGCCTACTCCTGGAGGACCGTAGATGATGACATGCTGCGGATTAGCGCTGCATAGCGCAGCTTTAAGAGCCTTAAGTCCATCCTTCTGTCCTACAATATCATTCAGCGATTGCGGTCTTGTTTTCTCAGCTAACGGCTTCGTTAACGAAATTGAACGAAGCTTGCGAAGTTTGTCCATTTCCTTACGTGATTCCTTATCTACTGCTACTTTACTCATCTTCTGATTACGTAATAGATTGAAGAAATATAATCCAATTACGACAGCAAAAAACACTTGAATAATCATTAACAATACGCTCATATTCATTATTAACCCCACTCCTCTTATTATTAAACTTTCCCGTATTACATAGTATTACCTTCTAGCAGATGGAATAATCTTGGTTGGGAAGAGAAATAATTAAGGGGGTGCTGCGAGAACCAATCGAAGACCGCTCCGAGAACTAATCACTGTTCCAATCGCCGTTGGCCTCGGATTTATTGGAATAGGGAATAGTGGTATAAATCCAATGACAAAAACGACCGCTATCGCTTTTCCACTAGTGATTAGTTCTCTCCGCTGTGGCATAGGAGAGCGATTAGTTGTCTCCGCTATTGCAGTAGGTGGAGACAACTTAAAATACAAACAAAAAACGGACGTTACTTATGTTTGCATAATAAATGCAACTAAGTAACGCCCTTATTAATGCAAGTTCACAACGTGAGTTTTTGCTTGATAACTGATATATGGTAGCTCCGATGCCGATTACGCTTCGCTTCAAATGAACACAGCGCCAACAAAAGCACTCATGAATATTGCTAAATAAATTAATGTAATCCACGGCTGATAGTCTAGATACATCTCTTTCCACGTCATTGCCCATGGATGACGAATAAGTACCCAACCAATTAGATCAATAATGATCGTTAGCAGCATCCATGATATTCCGATAATAAGAGCTTCGAGCCATAGATTGTCTGATTGTACTTTAATGAAATAATAATATGAGGCTATTGGCCAGAGAATGATGTTATATAGTGCATGATACTTTACCGTTGCTGCATATGACTTAATATCGTACATTGATTTCACAGGTTGTATTGTATCTTTATCCATCTTGAGCACATATGCATTGAAGCATGTATGTAATATACCGACAAGTGTAACTAAGATGTAAGCAATCAAATACCAAAATATAGACAACCCAAATTCCATCATATCTTTCCTTCTTACGCTTAGGATGTTATCCAGTTTTATCTAAGAAGTCTTTCTTCCAAACGAACAATATATATCATACCACAAAATTACATCATTCAGAATTTATTACCAATTATATATTTTATGAATTTAATTGATAATTTCAGAATGTATAGTAGCACGATTTGTCGTTTATATTCCTGACAACCACCCCCTAATAAAAAATGCCCTAGCAACTTCACAGTCACTAGGGCATTTTTTATTAGGGCTTCATATTTATTTATTTATTAGTGCTTTATATGTTCTTTACGACCAGGTATTTCTCCTGTTTCTTCGAACACACGTACAATTTCATCGATTTCCTTCTTCAGTTCTGATAGCAATTCCGCCTCAGGCACTTTACGAATCATCTCTCCATAACGGAACAGCATGCCTTCACCACGCGCACCTGCAATGCCGATATCAGCCTCACGAGCCTCACCAGGACCGTTAACCGCACAGCCTAGTACAGACACTTTGATAGGTACCTTTATCTTAGAAATATACTCTTCTACCTCGTTGGCAACTGAGAACAGATCAATATCAAGACGACCGCATGTCGGACAAGATACAAGCGTTGCTGCATTCGTAATTAAGCCAAATGTTTTCAGTAGCTCACGAGCAACTTTAACTTCTTCGACAGGGTCAGCAGATAAGCTAATACGCAATGTATTACCAATACCTAGCGCTAACAATGCACCAATACCCGCAGAGCTTTTGATCGTTCCAGCATTCAATGTACCCGCTTCGGTAATACCAAGATGAAGTGGATATTTGATAACTTCCGCAGCCATAGAGTACGCTTTGATCGCCATCGGAACATCTGAAGCTTTCAAAGACACGATAATATCATGGAAGTCTAATTCTTCTAGAATACCAATATGATACATCGCACTTTCTACCATTGCTTCTGGAGTAGGATAGCCATACTTTTCTAGCAAATGATTTTCAAGTGATCCCGCATTAACACCGATTCGAATAGGGATCCCCTTTTCTTTACAAGCTGCAACAACTGCTTCTACCTTTTCGCGGCGACCAATATTACCTGGATTAATACGAACTTTATCAATCCCATTTTCAATGGCACGTAAAGCAAGACGATAATCAAAATGTATATCAGCAACTAGAGGAATATGAATCTGTTTCTTAATTTCCTTGATCGCATCTGCCGCTTCCATATTGTTAACGGTAACACGAACTAATTGACATCCAGCTTCCTCAAGACGTAATATTTCCGCAACGGTTGCTTCCACATTAGCCGTCTTTGTTGTACACATACTTTGAATAAGAACCTCATTACTTCCACCAATCGTTAGATTACCAACTTTGACAGGTACGGTGTTCTGACGTAAGTACATAGTTATCTCTCCCATAAATGGCAAAGTCCACCCCTTGCTCTGATAATGCACAGCATGAGGTGGTTACTTTGTCTGTTTTCAAGTAACGTTAAGCACTTTCTTCCTTCTTATTATCCTTCTTTTCAGGTTGGCTAAGTTCCGGAACAATTTTACTCGTTACAGTATCTTCAGTTATGACGCAAGTCGTTACATCTTCACGAGATGGAACTTCATACATCAAATCAAGCATGATCCCTTCAATGATCGCTCGAAGACCACGAGCACCTGTATTACGCTTAATTGCTTCTTTCGCAATCGCATCAAGTGCCTCTGCTTGGAACTCCAACTTCACATTGTCAAGCTCAAGCAATTTTTGATATTGCTTCACTAGTGCATTTTTCGGTTCGGAAAGAATACGCACCAATGCTGGCTCATCTAGCGGCTCTAGAGTTGAAATAACAGGGAGACGCCCAACAAACTCAGGAATCAAGCCGAATCTCAATAAATCCTCAGGCAACACCATAGACAAATACTCACCTGGTTTCAGATCCTTCTGAACTTCACCAGTAGAGTTAAAACCAATCACTTTTTTACCAATTCTACGTTTAATGATTGATTCAAGACCGTCAAATGCACCACCACAGATGAACAAGATATTCGTCGTATCAATTTGAATAAATTCTTGATGTGGATGTTTACGTCCACCTTGTGGAGGAACAGAAGCTACTGTACCTTCAAGAATTTTAAGCAACGCTTGCTGAACACCTTCACCAGATACATCACGTGTAATCGATGGGTTTTCAGATTTACGTGCTACTTTATCAATCTCATCGATGTAAATAATACCGCGCTCAGCTTTTTCCACATCATAATCAGCAGCTTGGATTAATTTCAGAAGAATGTTCTCAACATCCTCACCTACATAACCAGCTTCAGTTAGAGACGTAGCATCAGCGATAGCAAATGGTACATTCAAAATACGAGCCATCGTTTGCGCTAGTAATGTTTTACCAGAACCTGTAGGTCCTAATAGTAAAATATTACTCTTCTGCAACTCAACATCCTCAATTTTACTGCCTGTATTCACACGTTTGTAGTGATTATACACCGCTACGGATAATGATTTTTTGGCAAAATCTTGACCAATAACATATGAATCAAGTGTCGAACGAATTTCCATTGGTTTCGGAATATTCTTCAGATCCACTTCTTCTTCTTGTCCAAGCTCTTCCTCTACGATTTCAGAGCAAAGATCGATACATTCATCACATATATAAACGCTAGGGCCTGCAACTAGCTTGCGTACCTGCTCTTGCGATTTACCACAGAAAGAACATTTCAATTGAGCTTTCTCATCATTGAACTTAAACATGCATTCACCCCTTCATTCCAATATTAAACTATAGGTGAAGTAATCACCTTATCTATCAACCCATATTCCAAAGCTTCTTGAGCACTCATGAAGTTATCGCGATCTGTATCACGATCAATCTTCTCATATGTTTGACCAGTACGGTCTACATAGATTTGATTGAGCTTTTGCTTTGTTCTAAGTATCCAATCCGCATGAATCTTAATATCTGTAGCTTGACCACTAATACCACCAAGCGGCTGATGAATCATTACTTCCGCATTAGGAAGCGCAAAACGTTTGCCTTTTGCACCTGCTGTAAGTAGTAGAGAGCCCATACTTGCAGCCATACCCATACAGATTGTGCTCACCTCTGGCTTGATATATTGCATAGTGTCAAATATACCCATACCTGCTGTCACTGAACCACCAGGTGAATTGATATAGAGATGGATATCCTTTTCAGGATCATCCGCAGCTAGGAATAACAATTGAGCAATTACTGCATTCGCAACATCATCATCAATCGCACTACCAAGAAAAATAATACGATCTTTAAGCAAGCGAGAATAAATATCGTAAGATCTTTCCCCACGATTCGTCTGTTCTACAACGATTGGAACTAAGTTCATGCGATCAACCTTCTTTCATCTTATACTTAATGTGAACACTTTTATTGTATCACGTTGGAGAAGTGATGTCATTTTTCCAATCAATTCTGTCACTACTTTTAATCTTATTACTCATATGTATACGGTCATTCAAAAGCTATATGTATATTATGTAAGCAGAAACTTCATTAGCAAGTCCATCGTTCAAAAATAAGGCACGTATACTTACGTGCCTTATTTCTTATGTTATGTTCTGCTTTATATGTTGTACAAATTAAACAGCTACACTATTGCTAACTAGGAATTTAATTGCTTTACGAAGCAATAGATCCTCAGTCAAGTTTTCTATGTTGCCATTTTTCGTGAAGATTTCACGAATTTCTTCAGCTGGACGGTTGTAAGCTGTAGAAAGGCTAGCTAGTTCCTCGTTAATATCCTCTTCAGATACTTCAATAGATTCAGCTTTAGCAATTGCTTCTAATACAAGATTGTTAAGAACGCGTTTTTCTGCGTCACCCTTCATTTGGTCACGAAGCACTTGCTCGTTTTGACCAGAGAATTGGTAGTACAGATCTAGAGTCATACCTTGAGAGCTTAGACGGTTTTCGAAATCTTGTAGCATATAGTTTTGCTCAGTTTCTACCATTGCTGCAGGAATTTCTACAGTAGCTGCTTCAGCAACTTTAGCGATAACTTCTGCTTCTTGAGCTTGAGCTGCTTCTTTTACTTTGTTTTCTTGTAGCTTGCTTGCAAGATCTTTTTTGTACTCTTCTAGAGTATCAAATTCACTTACGTCTTTTGCAAACTCATCATCAAGAGCCGGAAGCGTTTTGCGTTTAAGCTCATGCAACTTAACTTTGAAAATTGCTGCTTTACCAGCTAGACTTTCTTCTTGGTAACCTTCTGGGAATGTTACTTCAACATCTTTGAAATCACCAAGTTGCATACCGACTACTTGTTCTTCGAATCCAGGAATGAATGAACCTGAACCTAGTTCAAGAGAATGACGTTCAGCTTTACCACCTTCAAATGCAACGCCATCTACATAACCATCAAAATCGATTACAGTAACGTCACCATTCTCAGCAGCACCTTCTTCAACAACATTAAGCTCAGCATGACGTTGTTGTAGACGCTCTAATTCAGCAGCGATTTCTTCTTCTGTAACTTCAGCAGTAACTTTAGCAACTTCTACGCCATTGTAAGCACCTAGAGTTACTTCTGGTTTAACTGTAACTTTTGCAGTAAAGATGAATACTTGTCCTTTTGCAAATTGCGTTACATCGATTTCTGGACGATCAACTGGTTGAATGCCAGTTTCTTCAATAGCTGCAGAATATGCGCCCGGAAGAATGATATCAATTGCATCCTGATACAAGCTTTCAATTCCGAATTTTGATTCGAAGATTGAACGAGGTACTTTACCTTTACGGAATCCAGGTACATTTACTTGTGCTGCAACTTTCTTGAAAGCTTGATCTAATGATTCTGATACTTTCTCAGCATCCACTTCTACGTTGATTGATACTGTATTTGATTCTATTTTTTCCCAAGTTGCTTTCATTTTATGCTTTCCCCTCCAAAATGCTCATGCATTGTATGTTTTCACGTCTAATAAACCACTCTATTATATACAAGTTAATCATTATTTTCAAGGTAATAATTAATCGATATCTTGCAAGTATAGAGCTACCTCACGAATTACTCGACTAGCTTGCTCATATCGGAAGCGATATTCATTCGTAATTCCATATGTTTCACGGATATCGTCATCCACGGCATACCCATAAACAATGAGTTGCATCGTATGATGTAATCCAGCAGCAAAGCAATCTTCAATGTACTCTTCTTCATTCAACATCCATCCATAACTACGCGTACCATATATGCATTGTAAACATTCTAACCATAGCTCAGTAACTAATATTGGCATTGTTACATCCACTTGTTCGAGTGCTAACATCGCTTTGTCTAATATAGCATTGACAGAATTCGGAAATTCATTCATTGATAATGGAGTTTCTTCAATGAGAAGATGTACTGTTTCATCCATGCGATTCAGTTGTACGGTACCAGAGCAACCTCTTTTTTTCAAGCATTGTAATGCTTTAAATTGTACCGCAGAGGTTAGTGTAGCCTCTTGGAGCCAATTAATCAACTGTTCATTTAATTCAGGAGCGTCCAAATACGTTGCACGCTCCAGTGTGAGCATCTGCTGATCCATCGGTATTGACGACTTTAGAGTTTCCATAAGTTTAGCAGCAGCTTCTGTAGAATTAGTAGAACCATAATCACTTAACGCAGCTCTTCTAAATTGTTCCTCTAAGTCTTCATGCTCAAGTCCATCTGCCTCATCGACAGACGGAAATGATTCTTCTAGCCAATTAAGAAGATTTCCCCACTCGATAGCATGCTGACGTTCATCACCTTGACAGCTCAATAAAAACTTCAATAAATCTTTGGCTTCTTCAAACTGCTCACCTTCCAGCAGCTTAGTCAATTGAATTTGATGTTGGTCAAGCATCGCTGGAAATAAAAATATATTTTCAGAAAAGTTCTGTTCTTTATTACTATTATCGGAAATATTAACACCACCTAATGATTAGCTGAGAAACGACTTTTATTTTTCTTCCGTCAAATTATACCATGAACACTGACCTGGCAACTGTGTTTTCTTTAGTAATAAGCAGGATTTTATCACTTTTTGGAGAATGATTGTAGTATGTAGTCGAAAAAAATGCATAAGATAGGGGAACGCATTGTGATCACTGAACATACACCTGAACGTTTACTGCATATTATTTTCAGCTATGTGGCGAAAATCCCAGTATCTCACAATCTACAAGATCTGCTTATGCTAATGGCTAATATGGGAAAAGAAATGATTCTTGCTGACCGCTGCTCCGTTTGGCTCATTGATCATGACAACAATGAGCTTTATACAACCGTAGCTCACGGCGTCAATGAAATTAGGATTATGGCTGGGTCAGGTATTGTCGGCTCGGCAGTCGCACAAGGCATTCCTATCGTTATTGAAGATGCTTATCTTGATCCGCGTCACAACATAGAAAATGATTTGCGTACTGGCTATCGCACAACATCAATGATTACAGTTCCCTTTCGCAACAGTGACAATATCATTATCGGCGCCTATCAAGCGATTAATAAAATGACGGAAGCCGCTGTTTTTTCCGATCAAGACTTAGAGTATTTGACGCTTGCAGCTTCTTATGCCGGTAAGTCGTTAGAAACGTTTCTATTACATCAGGAAATTGTCGATACACAACGCTCGCTAATTTCCGTCATGGGAGAAATTAGCGAGCTGCGTTCACGCGAAACCGCTAATCACGTTAAGCGTGTTGCCGCATATTCCTATATTTTAGCGCTTGGCTGCGGACTGAGTCAAGCTGAGGCAGAGTTGCTTCGTGACGTATCGCCTATGCACGATATTGGCAAAATCGCTATTCCAGATAATATCTTGAACAAGCCTGATCAGCTCACAGTAGATGAATATACGATTATGAAAACCCACACTTTAATCGGTCAGCAGCTACTCGGATCATCACAGCGCAAGCTGCTTCATACCGCCGCTATTATCTCAGAGCAGCATCATGAAAAATGGAATGGGACAGGTTATCCTCACGGCCTAACAGGAGAAGAAATTCACATCTTCGGAAGAATTACAGCAGTCGCTGATGTGTTTGATGCATTAAGTACTGCACGAGTGTACAAGCCTGCTTGGGATATCGATAGAATAATAGCATTATTCCGTGAAGAACGCGGTAAGCATTTCGATCCAGCGATCGTTGATATATTTTTCGACAAGCTGCCCGAGTTACTTAACATTAAAGAGAGCTTAGCTGATTGATGCATTGCTAATAATGCATGGCTTGCACTGCGCCTTACTAAAGAAATAATATTGGAGCACACAAATACGCCTAAACCGTTGCTACTGCTAAGGTTTAGGCGTTTCTTCTATCAAATTTACACCCACTTAATAATCAATTATCTATTTTTCAATTTCTCTATATCTGTTTTTACTTTCAACTGCTCACGATTCAGAATATCGATGCCGAATTCATGAGTATTAAGAGTAGATGTTGTTTTCTTATCGGATTCCTTGACTAATTCTAGCGTTTCAAGTATTGCACGACGAATCAATGGAATATCGGAAGTATCAGCTTTGACATGACTAACTTCCACTTTGATATGACTAACTTCGGTTTTGATCTGACTAACTTCAGTTTTGATCTGACTAACTTCGGTTTTGATCTGACTAACTTCACTACGAATTTCTTTTTGTTCAGTCTCAACTCGTTCTAGTCGATTGTTTATTTGTTGCAACGTATCTAACATTTCGCTCAATAATTGTTCACTCATTGTTCATTCCCCCTCAATTAATGATCTCGATATTTCTTTCGCATAAATTTCGTCTATATCATGTAGTTTGTAGTAAGTATCTGATTGAGATTTGCTAGGTGATAGATTATCGGTGCATCCGAATAATTAATCAGTATTTTATGCAATAAGTTCAAATATATTGTACTACATTATTCAATCAAACTAAACTAAGTTCAAGAAACTCAAACAAATATCGGTTAGAAGGTGATAAAAATTGAAAGCATAGCATATTCTCGCCAAGATGGCATTATAACAAAAAACGCCTAAACCGTTGCTACTGCTAAGGTTTAGGCGTTTCTTCTATATGGTAATCGTTAAATGGAATAGTAATGGCGTCCCAGGAGGGATTCGAACCCCCGACAACTCGCTTAGAAGGCGAGTGCTCTATCCGACTGAGCTACTGAGACGCGGCACAAGAAATAATATATCACAACGCCGCGCACGACGCAAGACTTTTTTTATTTCTCTCTTAAACTCGCTACCAAGCGGTCAGCGAGCTCATCTATATTGTTTCAAACTAATTGGCATTATTTATCTCCATAATGTCCATGAAGGGTACTTTCGTTAGCTTGCCGTCTCCTTCAATGTGAACAAGTCTTGTTCGTGAATCTAATTTGACTACTTTCCCTGTAACAGATTCATCCCAATTCCAAACCTCTAGCTGCAGCTCTACTTCTTCTTGATAGGCTTCGACTAGGCGCTCGCCCATATCTTCCAAAATCATTTCATCCCTAGTAGGTCGTTTCGTCCCCTTATACTTTGCCATACTATCCCCTCCATATTACTCTTTCCCCGTTCTCAGTTTGATTCCAAGCTCCTCTGTATATTTGGTCATCCTAATGCTTATCGCAGAACGCATTGCTTCTCTCACA
Source organism: Paenibacillus sp. Y951 (assembly GCF_056786395.1). Classification (NCBI taxonomy): domain Bacteria; kingdom Bacillati; phylum Bacillota; class Bacilli; order Caryophanales; family Paenibacillaceae; genus Paenibacillus; species Paenibacillus sp. Y951. The sequence continues at coordinate 134,194 of NZ_JBXCIY010000005.1, forward strand.
ATGCCAAACCTTTCTTCATATCCTCTACAATAATATCGAAAATAAAGGATACCATCATTCGTCTCTTCACTAACTACTTCTATGTTTTGATTTTTCAATTCTCTCTTTAGCACATAGTAATCGTCGGAAACGCGGAACATGATGGTCTCTAAGCATCTCATAACCACTCCCTTTAAAGCAATATGTGAGAGTGCCATATCGTCCATACACTTTTTTATCATCGTAATCATATGTGGCAGTATAATATAGTCTCGAATCTTCGTCAGCTCTTCTGGCGTAGGTCTGCCCGTTAATTTATTATTGTCCCGTTGATCATACTGTTCCTTGTGCTCGGTTAGAAGCATTTTCGATTTCCACCGCTCATTACCATCCAATTTACTCATTTAAAATGCCCTCCGATCTGTCCTGCTCTTTCACGAGCCACCCCTACGTCTAATAAAGACGATGCACGCATAATCGCAGTTTCTCCGAAACGATCTTTGATATGATCTGCAGCCTTCTCCAGCTCATATACTTTAGCACGATCATTGAATAGGTCGAGTTGCTGCGCATCGTCTCCCGTTAACTGCGTAAGCGATATCGCAATATGGCTCACTGCCAAGCCTCTCCAATGATCATTAAATAATCGCGATACAACTGTGATAAGCTCATGCGTAATGGATGTGAAATGACGTAACGTCATTTGACGATTAAATGTATATCTCCGGTTACCATCTGTCTCGCCTACAGCAAGGGTTACGACTCTTCCTTGGTATCCAAGTCTCCGCGCTCGACTACATACTTCAATACAGAGTTCGAGTAATACAACCTCGATATCCTCCTTTTGGTCGTACAATGAAGCTTTGAGCGTCTTGCCATGACCAATTGACTTAGGTTTTCCATATATTGATGAAACGACTGGACTAGGATCTATCCCTCTAGCCGTTTGCCAGTAATATTCAGCTTGAATGTCGCTTTGCTTGCCCATAATTTTAGACATCATCCGCTTGAATTCAGGTAATTCCATTGTTGCAATGTCACCAATTGTATGAATCCCACGCCCTACAAATCGCTTAGTCATACGTGAGGCTACCATAAACATTTTATCGATTGGCAAAGACCATAGCTGCTGCTCAATATTGCTTTGATCCAAACGAAATATCCCTTCGCTCATCTGTTTAGCAAAATTATCTGTTGCCATCTTAGCTAAAATTTTCGTAGGACCAATTCCTACCCTAGACCATACTCCGGTTGATAACATAACTTTATGCTGTATTTGTCGCGCAATCTCTTCGGCAGACCCATACATCCCCATAGACCCGGTAACATCTAAAAATTGCTCATCAATAGAATACGGTTCCACTAGATCAGTGAAAGTCTCAAATATTCTCGTAATTAACAATGAAATTGTAATATAACGTTGCATACGTGGTTTCATGATTACAAGCTCAGGACATAAAGCTAGCGCCTCACTCGCCCTCATAGTCGTCGATACACCACATGCTTTAGCAATCGGACATGCCGCTAATATTATGCCTGATCGGCGTTCTGGATTGCCTACAGCAATTGGCTTCGTCAAGTATTCCGGGTGGGCAGATTTTTCAATGCTCGCATAAAATGATTGGCCATCTACAAGGAGTATAGAGCGCTCATGAGTTGACATCCCTAACACCATCCTCCATTTACGAACACTTGTTCTTATTTTATTATACACCAAACAAACGTTATATATGCAACTTTTAAAAAATTCCAATTTCGTTATCTTTACTGCGAATCATTAATAATGACAGACATAGGACGAAATCCCTTTACATATAGTCTTAAATGATTGAACTTACAAAGGAGATGTTGTCATTGGCCGATCAGTTTGTCGTTCGTTCCTTGGAAGAAATAAGGTTTTGGTCACGGATCATGAAGGAACATTCGCTCTTTCTTAGATTAGGTTTCAGATGTGACGATACTCAATTGATTAATGAAGCGAACCAATTTTACTCCACGTTTGAGGCTATCGAAAATAAAGCTAATGCTCTTACGTTCGGAACAGATCCTAATGTAATTAGAAAATTCAATGAAGATGTCCATACTGCCGTTTCTTATATTTGGGCCTTCAAAAGAAAAGTACTTGGTCTAATCGTTACATGTCAGTTACCTGGTGCCAATAACTTCCCGCTACTCGTTGATCATGTTAGTAGGGAAGCTAATTATTTCCGAAACCGCTTATCAGAATTAAATGCAGGACGATTAGAGCCTTTACCTGATGCGATCATCGATGAAAATGTGTTCTTCCTCAAAATCATGGCCGATCATGCCAAATTCATTAGTCACTTACTCGATCCTTCTGAGCGTCAGCTCGTAGAACAAGCTAATAACTTCAGTCAGGAATTTGACCAATTACTATTTCAAGCACAGGATTTAAGCTCGATGCGTCCGCAAGCGCAAACAGTGCCGCTGCTTGATCAATTCCTTGATCAAAATAGAGTGTCCGTTACATCGCTTCGTGACTTCAAAAAGACTGCTAAAGACTTAATTGAAGCCTGCCGCATTAAAAGCATTATTCATCCACTACTAGCAGATCATGTGTTTCGCGAAGCAGAACATTTCCTCGTTATTATTGATACGTTTGAAACTAGCTTGAACAGTAATCTTGCTTAGTTTTCGCATTTTTGATTGGATATAAATAAAACCCAAGAATGCTGTTAAACCAACATTCTCGGGTTTTAAGTTTGGTTGGATTTTTATTTGGATTGGACATTCTGGACAACCCCAACATTGCTCCGTGCCTCTACCATGCGCATGACACCATCCGTAATTTGCTGCTCATCCAGATGAGCAAAACCTAGACAAAACGCTTGTTCACTATCCCCTAGATAAGACCCTCTTACATCTGCTACCTGCACATTCAATTGTTCACAACGTCTTAGAAACGGCTCAAACTCCACTTCCATCCCTTTCCATCTTGTGTAAATATGTAAGCCTGCATCGATTGGATAAAGCTCTAAAACATCTTGCATCTGCTCCATTAGAAGTTTTAATAATAGCTCCGCTTTTTTACGATATATCCGCTTCATCCGTCTAATATGTCGATCATATAACCCCGTATTCATAAAGTCCGCAAGTGCACGTTGTTCAATAATGGAACTAGGATGTCTTTCGTACACCTTCTTAGCAATCGTGAACCAATTTTTCAATGCATCTGGTAATACAGCATAGCCAAGTCTAATATTTTGCATCATAGTTTTTGAAAATGTACCGATATAGATGACTCTTCCATTCCGATCTAAAGACTTTAACGGTTCATTCGCTCTTCCATAATGGCGAAATTCACTGTCATAATCGTCCTCAATAATGTATGCATTATTTTCCTCAGCCCACTGCAAAAGCTGTTGTCTTCTTTCCATACTAAGAACAACACCTTTCGGAAATTGACGGCTGGGTGTAACAATTAATAGTTTGTATGAGCAAGCTTTACTAGTAGCAAATACAATCCCTTCATCATCTACAGGAAAAGCATGAACCTTCCCTCCAACAGAGTGCACAGCATTGCGTAACCCAACGTAATGAGGGTTTTCCATTGCTACAGCATCACCTTCATTAATTAACAATTGGATGATTAAAGCGATCGCTTGCTGAGAACCATTAACAATAACAACATTGTCAGCATTAACTTTTATCCCTCTAAATGTATGTAAATGCTGCGCGATACTTTCTCGCAGCGGCGCATGTCCCTCTGAAGAATAGGCATCGACACTCTCCTTCTTATATTGTTCTCGCACTTGCTCAAACATTAGTCGATTCCATTCATGAACTGGAAAATGTCTTACGTCTACTTGTCCTAAAGTGAAGGATATAGGATTAGCACTTCCACGTTGAACTTGCGAAACTTCTCCTCGATGAAGTTCAATTTCTACTAAACGTTTGCCCCAATCTGACAATTCAGCATCATTTACAGGCAACTTAAGTGAACTATCGTTAACATCAAGTTGATGATAGATAACGAATGTCCCGCTTCCCATTACACTTCGAACAAACCCTTGCGAATGCAATCGCTCATAAACTACATTAACGGTGCCACGAGATAATCCGTATGTCGAAGCCAATTGTCTACTCGAAGGAAGCTTCGTCCCCGCTGAAATAGTGCCTCTCAATATCCCTGCTTTCAACGCATGAAATAAAGCATCACTTTTGTGACCATACTGCTCAAAATATTTATAATAAGGCAAATACAGCTCCAACTTGCTCACTCCTCTAAAGTGGTACAGTAAAAAGATTATAAATTGGACCTTTTTAATTGTCTCTTCTAGTTATACAATAAATCTCATTACTAATGTAGAGGTGATTGTTCGTGAGAAGAAAAGAGTTTGCTATGGGTGATGAAAATATCGAGGACGTCATTGCTTTTCTTGAAGAAATGACTTTTGGTTTCCTGGGGACGATCGGAGAAGACGGCTATCCCAACATTACACCGCTTAACTATGTATATTACAACGGAGATATTTATTTTCATGGAAGTAAAATCGGTGAAAAAATGTCTACTCTTGCAGCCAATTCAAAGGTCAGCTTCTCTGTGGCCAAAGAATACGCGATCATCCCCTCTTATATGAATGATCCAAAATATGCTTGTCCTGCAACCGCATTTTTCAAATCCGTACTATTTAGAGGTCAAGCTGAAGTTGTTCATGATCTTCAAGTGAAATGTGATGTATTTACTGCATTTATGGAAAAGCTACAGCCAGAAGGCGGCTACGATGCGATTGTTCCTTCCGATCAAGGATATGCAAAACAGGTCGCGGCTGCTGCCATCGTTAAAATCCATGTGGAAGAGATGACAAGCAAATTCAAATTCGGACAAAACTGGTCAGAGAAAAAAAACAAAAAAGTAAGTGAGCAATTAGTTGATAGAGATCAAAATCTCGATCAAGAAACGGTAAGACTTATGAATCTTTACTGTCCTCATATGAAAGATCAAACTAGCAATTAATAATATGATAATGGATAGATTCGTACTGTAGCAACGATGAGAAGGTAAGGGATTACATTAAAAATATATTTAAGGAGAATTAAATATGAACCTTCCAACATTCAGTGAGAGAGATTTTTATAATAGATTTGTTAGATTGCGAAAATCTAACTCAACAACCCTAAAGGAAATTTTTTTTCAAGCATTTTGCAATGTTAAGTCTCATAGATATGAAAGATACTTAGCAAACAAAAATTGGCCAGTCTGGTCAGCAATGCCCTATGAGTGGGATATTGTCACAAAAGACGACTTATTACATTCCCCTCCCTTCACGGGTAATGTTTATGTAGGGTGGGATTATGAAGATCCTTACGTAGGTATGTATGGACTTGGAAGTTACTATTTGTTTCAATTACCTTTCACAAAATTTATGAATCATTATGAATCTTTTCCGGAGAATACTTATGTATTTGACGATAAATTAGAACTCGCATTAGTGTCGACCAGTTTGGAATTTAGTAACTATATACCAAAAATGCGACTTTACACTAGAACTAATGATGAGAGATTGTATATATAGAAGAAACGCCTAAACCTTAGTAAATACAAGGGTTTAGGCGTTTTTTCTACTACTGTATGAAAATACGATTAGTTTCGACAATGCCAATCTTTCCTAGATCTGTTATATTCCTGCTTCAACGAAAACTTTGTCAAAGCCCCGCTTAGAGCGAAGTACAAGTTCTTCTACAGACTCCGTTGGAGCTTCTGCCGTCAATACTTCCTGAGAAATCGCCCCTTGATAGCCAATAGCTTGAAGCCCCTTCAGAAAGCCTACCAAATCAATAACGCCTTCACCCGGATATAGTCGCCCGTTATCAAGTGCCTCCGATACTGGTACATTGTGCGCATCATTAATGTGAACATGTACAATCTGTTCAGACCTTAGCGACTTAATATCCGCCACCGTCATTTCATTGGTGTACCAGTGATAAGAATCAAACAAGAGGCCGACATTTCTTTCATCTATCGCTTCGATTAAAGCCAGTGTCTCCTCCATTGTCCAAATGAAAGGATTAGCCCAGGTTGTACGTAGATGGTGTGGACCGACGAATTCTAGCCCTAATCTAATACCATATGCACCAAGTATTTGTGCACATGTACGTAAGCGGCGGATAGCAGTCGTCATAAATGCCGCAGCCTTTATGTCCGTCGAAGGAAGAATATAGGTGCAGCAGCTATAGCAGCCTAGTGTAGACGCTGCTTCTGCTGCTTTTGCTAGCTTAAGTATCCCCTGTACAAATAGCTCCTCTGTTGATCTCCACTCTACAGGCAAACCAATTGAACCGATGCCAACACCATTCTGAGTCAATAGCTCCCTTGACTTGTCTACTCCATATTGCTGAATCAATGACTCCGCCTCGATATCTACAACATCAAAGCCATATGTTCCTGCTAAGTGGATCAACTGCTCAGTACTTTCCAACGCTCCTAGCCCTGCACTTGATAAGCCTCTAAGCATAATATGAAGTCTCCTTTTTTAGTCAAGTTCCCAATTCAATTTCACTTCATTACCTGTACGAGACGATTCATAGATCGCATCTAGTACAAGATTATTCGTAAATCCACTCCATACTGATGTAATTGGTTGCTTACCTTCACGAATACAGGCTAAGAAGTGGCGGCTCATACGAGCACGTTCGCCTTCATCATTGTCAGGCTTAATCAGATCTGTCTCGATTGGAGTATCGAATTTCTCAGTTAAAAACTTGCCTTTAGCACCTTGATAGCTAGCTCCACCCTCAGAGCCCATCAGATGGATAAATGGACTATTATCCGTGTCCATATGTACCGCCCAGCTCACTTCAAGTGATAGCGTGCTGCCATCCTCCATCTTAATCAACGCTGTTGCCAAATCCTCTACATCATAGGTTCCATTCCAATTGGGGGTACCCCATGTTCCAATCCCCTTACGCACTGGACCAAACTCCGCATAGGTTGCGCCATATACTGAAACCGGCTTCGGATTACCCATTAGATATAGTGCCAAATCAAGCATATGAACACCAATATCGATAAGTGGTCCGCCACCTGACTGATTCATTTGCGTGAACCAAGTCCCCCAGCCTGGAATACCTTTTCGACGGAACCAGCCAGTTTTTGCTGTATAAATTCTTCCTAGCTCACCGCGATCTATTTGCTGTTTAATTTGCATAGGTATCGATTCCCAGCGCATTTGATGACTAACCATAACAATACGGTCGGACTTCTGACTTGCTTTTACAATTTGTCGAGCGGATTCAGCATTAATAGCCATTGGTTTTTCGATAAGAACATGCTTACCCGCTTCAAGCGCAAGTAGCACTAAATCCGCATGATATTGATTCGGCACACCAATAACTACAGCATCAATATCATCACGCTGGATTAAAGCTTCGGCACTTTCAGCTACATATGGTATGCCATATTGCTTAGCCTTATCATTGGCAGCCGCTAGATAGACATCGGTAATCGCTATAACTTCACATTCATGAACTAGCTCTGTAAATTCTTTGGCATGAACACCGCCAATATTTCCCCCACCAATAATACCTATTCTAATTTTATTTTGTTCAGACAAGATAATACCTCCTCAAATTTTTCATTAGCTACTTGATTTACTTTCCTGGAAATGAAAAGTACATCGGAAGCATAACGTAAGGTTTCATGTAGTAAGCGCTTTATCATTATAAAATATGCATTGATTCCTTCTATCATCTTAGAATATACTTCAATAGAAAGATTGCTGTTTTTTCGAAATAAGTCTCATATCTTCGGAGGATTGAATCATATCATGACTTACTTTCCCGATTACCTGAAAACGTATCCCAATATGAATACTGCTTCTCCACTACATATTAGTATAAATAAGCTGGAACATGGTTTTCGACCACATCGCCATGACTTTTTGGAATTTTCTTATGTATTTGCAGGGAGCGGCTTAGAATCCATCAACGATACTACACATCGTATGGCTTCAGGTACGTTTACTTTCTTACTCCCTTATCAAGTACATGAAATCATTACAGATAAAGGAAGCAAGCTTCAACTATACAATTGCTCCTTCAGTATGGATTTACTTATGGAGACTAGACAAGAGCAAACATTGCTCGATGTACTAGATCACAGCATACTCCCACCTTTTATTCAATTAGAGGGTGACGACCTTGCACATATGCAGCAGCTTATCGAGGACATGTATCGCGAATACCATAGTGAGGAGCCTTGGCGTGAATTGATGCTGCAAATGAGATTGAAGGAGATTTTAATATACTTTGATCGCTATCGACGCAAGCATGCTAATCAACCGATCATTACCAATTACGGTAACAAGGGAAGAGCAGCAGTCTGGCCAATCATTCACTATATCCATCGGCACTATCAGGACAATTTGACACTGGCAGAGCTAGCTAGTACTTTTGCACTTAGCATGTCGCGGATTAGTGAAGTAATTAAGCATACAACCGGTCAAACCTTTGTTCATTTCCTGCATGACTTAAGATTACGTCATGCCTGTAGTCTACTAATCTCAACAGACTTAAGTGTATCTGAGATTGCGCTTGAAGTAGGCTATGGCTCCTACACTACCTTCTCACGAATTTTCAAACAATCCAAAGGCATTGTACCCAAAGATTATCGCAAGCTGAAACAGCTTAGCTAATATATGCGTTATAGCATCTACAAAAGCATAAAAAATTGATAAGTGCTTATCGCCTCATCATAAATTAGCTAGCATAGCCAAAACATTTAAGTTACAAAACAAAAAAGCAGCGATCGTTTGCATAAACGATGCTGCCCTGTTGTTTGTAGATTCAATGATTATCGTATTTAATAGTAAACAAATTTCCATCTTTAAAGTCATTACTACTTGGTAACATAATTCATTACAAAATCAATCAATTGCCGTTCTTTCTCTTTCGTCAATTCTCCACTGTTGTCGAACACTAATATCGAATGATCTGGCAGTTTCCAGTTAATTTCCGGAACAAAGTTAACGCGTTGTTCGAAGTCACCCCAGTTATCCAGCTTCCAACGATCACGTTCCGTTTGACGGTCAATAATACGATTGTGTTGAAGCTCGATATCTTGCAGTGTTACCACAATAACCTTCACATCCACTTGCTCTTTCGTCAGCCCTGCTGCTCCAATAACATCTTCAATCCATTGTTGATTACGAAGCTCCGCTGTAAATGGCGAGATCATGAAAACGTTTTGTCCTGCTGCCAAATTTTCGATACAAATATCTTTGGTTGTATCATATTCAAGATCACGAAGATTCTCTTTATAAAACTGAGAATCACGATCATTGACATCCAAACCTTTCAGTTTAAGAAACGCTTCGACAAATCGACCACCTACTGTATCGCGATCTAGAAACGCTGCTGGTAGATGCTTACTTAAAATTTTTGCTACCGTTGTTTTTCCTGTACCTGCTACTCCTACGAAGAAAACTAATTTTTGCAAGATGAAATCCTCCATTATGTTGTGTAAATACTCTTCTTAATCTCTCACAAAGTATAGAAAAATGTCAACCGCATTACAAAGGAATAGCTGAAATACTTAACATTTATTTCTCACATTGTGTCATATTCTCTAACTAGATATGCTCGTCTATGTACGTTCACAACAAATTTTTTGTCTAAAGTATTCTCATTTGTTCAATATGCCGCCTTGTTTCGTCAGTACCGAGCTTGTATAATTCTTGGTAAAGCTGCTGCAGTCGATCATCATGCATATCGTTGACCATACTCATGTCAGGACTGTTGTTATGCAATTGAAACATCGTCTCTAGTGTGCCCTCATCACTATTTCCCACCTTATGAAACTGTTCAATGACCCCATCCCGCTCGCTAGCATTAGCTATAATGACCAGATGATAAGGAGCAATGTCTGGCTGCTCATAAAGCTGTCTTGATTGCACATTTACGTAATAAATTTTACGGTTGTCCTCTGTATGATCAATCCCATTCTTATCCATCATTTTCCTCCAACGCTGTATATAATAAAAGCTTATTATTAGCTTCTCTTATGGACAGACATTTTATTCTCATTTGCACATATACGTTATAGTATGTAAGGTTAGTGTCAAGAAAGAGAGGAATGAAGCTTATGTGTGGTATGACAGGATGGATAGACTGGCAGAATAACTTACTGCATAGCAGTGAACTACTTGAAGCCATGACAGATACACTCACACCGCGAGGTCCAGACGCCGCTGGAACTTGGTTATCTGTACATTGTGCATTCGGACATCGTCGGCTTGCAGTAATGGACCCCAATAATGGTGCTCAGCCAATGGTGAGATATCGGGAAAACGATCAATTTATCATCGTATATAATGGTGAAATATACAATGCGCAAGAGCTTACCGAGCAATTACTTTCCTATGGTTGGCGATTTACAACAACTTGCGATACGGAAGTATTGTTAACAGCGTATATGCACTGGGGAAAAGACTGCTTGGAGCATTTGAATGGTATATTTGCATTTGCTGTATGGGATGTTCAGCAGGAAGAATTATTTCTAGCAAGGGATCGGCTCGGTGTGAAGCCACTCTTTTTCGCTGACCAAGGCACCCGCTTCATATTCGGTTCTGAATTGAAAGCATTACTAGCTCATCCAGAAGTCAAACCCGAAGTTAGTCGCGAGGGATTGGCAGAAATATTTATCGTAGGACCAGCCCGTACTCCCGGCCATGGTGTATATGAAGGAATATCAGAGCTTAAAGCAGGACAATGTATGACGATTAATAAATCGGGGACGAGGTTACAAACATATTGGAAACTTGAAAGCAAAGAGCATGAACATACGATGGAACAGACCGTAGATCATGTTCAAGAGCTTCTATTAGATACAATGAACCGACAAATGATTAGTGACGTGCCCATTTGCACTTTGTTATCAGGTGGTCTAGATTCAAGTGCATTAACCGCAATGGCAGTACAATTCTATCGCGATAAAGATGATAGTCCTCTTCATACGTACTCTGTTGATTACGTCGACAACGATAAACACTTCAAGGCACATTCATTCCAACCTAATAATGACACTCCGTACATCGAATTAATGACCTCCCATCTGTCTACCGTTCATCATTATGTGCAGTTCGATACACCCGATCTCATCTCCGCATTATATGACGCTACGATTGCAAGAGATTTACCAGGTATGGCTGATATCGACTCCTCCCTACTTCTATTTTGCCGTGAAATTAAAAAGGATGCTACCGTTGCAATTTCTGGCGAAGCAGCTGATGAAATTTTCGGAGGTTATCCATGGTTTCATAAGGATGAAACGTTATATGCAAGGCAATTTCCTTGGTCACTTGCCACACAATTCCGCAGTACTATTATTTCGCCTGAACTAATTGATTGGATTAAGCCGCAGCAGTATGCAGCGCAAAGATTTGAAGAAGCTACTTATGAAGTTCCTCACTTGCAAGGTGAAGATGCTCATCTGCGCGCAGTAAGGCAAATGTCCTATATGAATATTTCTAGATTTATGCCAACGTTGTTAGACCGTAAAGATCGGATGAGTATGGCTGCTGGTCTTGAAGTACGCGTACCATTCTGTGATCATCGCTTAGTTGATTATGTATTCAATATTCCATGGGAGTTCAAAACATCGGGAGATCGTGAGAAGGGAATTTTGCGCCAATCATTACGAGGAATATTGCCCGAAGAGATTATTACAAGAAAGAAAAGTCCTTATCCTAAGACGCATAATCCTGCCTACTTGGCTGCCGTTACCGGATTAATGAATGATATTTTGCATGATGATAGCTCTCCGATATTGCAACTCATTAACAAAGACGTTATTGAAAAAGTAATGAAATCCGATCAATCCTCTTCCTTAATACCATGGTTCGGACAATTAATGTCGGGTCCGCAGCTCTACGCTTATCTGTATCAAATTAATGTGTGGATGAAAGAAAACAAAGTTAGTATAGTGTAAATGCGCTGGGGTACGCTGCGAGGACTATCGCTGTTCCGAGCTAATTAATGAAACTTTTTGCTTTAATTAGCACCGTAGCACGGATTACTAGACAAACAATGAAACTTTTTGCTTTAATCAGCACCGTAGCACGGATTAACAGACAAACAAGGATACTTTTTGCTTTAATCAGCACTGTAGCACGGATTAACAGACAAACAAGGATACTTTTTGCTTTAATCAGCACCGTAGCACGGATTAACAGACAAACAAGGATACTTTTTGCTTTAATTAGCACCGTAGCACGGATTAACAGACAAACAAGGATACTTTTTGCTTTAATTAGCACCGTAGCACGGATTAACAGACAAACAAGGATACTTTTTGCTTTAATTAGCACCGTAGCACGGATTAACAGACAAACAAGGATACTTTTTGCTTTAATTAGCACCGTAGCACGGATTAACAGACAAACAAGGATACTTTTTGCTTTAATTAGCACCGTAGCACGGATTAACAGACAAACAAGGATACTTTTTGCTTTAATTAGCACCGTAGCACGGAGCTGATTGTTATATGAAAATAAGGATGTTTCATCTGTTACCCAAGCCCCTCGGTAATGATGAAATCATCCTTATTTCATATTATAAGTTATTGTAGGTCAAACATTGTCCGAAGTTGGGGCATTAATTGCTTCAATGCTTCGCCTCTGTGACTGATCTTACCTTTTTCGTCTTTGCTTAGCTGCGCCATACTACAGTCCAACTGAGGAACGTAGAAATATGGATCATAACCAAATCCTCCATCACCAAGTGGACGATCTGTAATAATACCAGGTACAAGCCCTTCAGCCACGATAAATTGCTCAGTGTCTGGAATATACAATGCTAATGCGCAGCGAAACTGTGCATTACTTAACAATTGCGAGCCATCTGCAAGCGGATCAAGCGCTAACTGCGCATCCAATTGCTGAAGCACTTGGATCAGCTTCGCATTATTGCTTGAATCCGTCGCTCCTTCTCCAGAAAACCGTGCAGAGTATACACCTGGCGCACCATCTAGTGCATCAACAGACAAACCGGAGTCATCAGCTAACACTGGAACTCCAATGGCATCGCCAGTCACTTTCGCTTTAATCTTGGCATTAGCGATAAACGTATCCCCATCTTCAACGATATCGGGAATAGACGGATAATCGAATAAGCTTTTCACTTCGATGCCTAGCTTGGCGAAGGCATGAGCGAATTCTTTTACCTTACCTTCATTTTTCGTCGCAATGACGATTGTCGTAATGGCGCTCATCTACTCACCTCTAATTTTATCAGCAGCAGCACCGATCGCTTCTTTCTGCTTTTCAATCAGATCTTCAATTCCTGCCTCGGCTAGCTCTAACAATTCATTAAGCTCTAATCTTGTAAATGGAGCCTCTTCGCCTGTTCCTTGAACTTCAACGAATTTGCCGCTACCTGTCATCACAACGTTCATATCTACTTTTGCTTTGGAATCTTCTTCATAGTTCAAATCAAGCATCGGTATCTCATTAATAACGCCAACACTTACCGAAGCAAGAAAATCATTAATCGGATATGTAGCAAAATTATGCTGTTTCGCTAGATGTTCAATCGCTAAGCAAAGGGCAACAAATGCACCTGTAATTGAAGTTGTTCTCGTACCGCCATCAGCTTGCAGCACATCACAATCTAATGTAATCGTACGTTCGCCTAACGCCTGTAAATTAACAACGGAACGAAGTGCTCGTCCGATAAGACGTTGAATTTCCATCGTACGTCCTGTTAATTTACCACGATTCGCTTCACGATGATTTCTAGTATGCGTTGCTCTTGGAAGCATGGAATATTCTGCTGTTACCCAGCCTTTACCTTGACCTTTCATAAATGGTGGAACGCGCTCCTCAACAGAAGCTGTGCAAAGCACCTTTGTATCACCAAATTGGATTAGCACTGAACCTTCAGCATGCTTGTTAACGTTTGTTGTTATTATAACGGGCCGAAGCTCATTAGGCTGACGACTGTCAATTCTCATATTAATATGCCTCCTAAAACTTTTCATTTTCATCCGTAATACATCTCATAGCAGAAAAGTATTGGATAAGAAAATTCTATCTTATTGTAATCTATATGTACATGTTCAAGAAACGAACTTCAGATATGTACAACATTTCTTATTGTAACAAAGCATCTATGTAAATGCACCAGTAAATTGTATCTAGCTCTTCATATTTCCCTACAATTCCCTCCTTTAAACTACCCTCTCAAACAATCTTAACCTACTTTATTTTGGGAAAGAGATGTAGTCATGTGAATTATCATAAAAAATATCCAATATGTGTTAAAATATATAATGTCACAAAAAATAGTTATTATGACTTTACAAGTAAACATAGTAGTTTTATGCATTCTATTATATGAAAATGAATTGGGGGATGAAAGAATGAAAAAAATAATTAAAATGGTTATTACCTTAACCATCCTAGTATCAATCGGATTACCATTTTCATTGTCAGCAAATATGATCCAAGATATTGAAGTACATGATATCAAGGGACATTGGGCAGAAGCAACAATTAAACAGGCATTAAAGAAGGGGTATGTAACTGGTTATGCTGATAATACTTTTAGACCTAATGCTAATATTACAGGGCAAGAATTTATTGCCATGCTCGTGAGAGCACTACAACTTCCAGTAGATCTAGCTCAAGCAAAAGATTCATGGTTTGATCCATACTCTCAAGTTATTAAAGAAAACAAAATATATAATGGAAATTCTAAATCGTTAGAAACATCCATTACCAGAAAAGCAATGGCTGGTATTTTGGAAAATGTGACACATGAATATGGTAAAACGGCATTATTTGAAACACAAAATAAGATATATACCGATTTTAATCGTGTAATAAAAATGTATCCTGAATTTAAAGCAGATATAAAAGTGATTGAAACTAACCTTAAGACGGATTTTGATTGGAGTGATTTCAATTCACCTCGTCAAAACAAATTAAAAATTATGGACTGGTATAGAACAATCCAACCCAAATTTATCGAAGAAAATGAATTGGCAGGTAGATCATATTGTAGTGCAATACTATATGATGGACGTGAAGATAATGTTGAGACTATCGACTGTTTAAATGCGAATGAAATGGAAATATTCCCTAGCTATAAGCGTCATTTAGACTTTGCTGAACGTTTCTTGATGACAACCAGAATAATACAAAAGAACGTTGATAAATATTTCGATGCAATGGATTCAGATCAAAAGTTGTTTGAGGTTATTCGACGTGGTTTGATGTCAGGTACAGGTAAAGGTAATCTTTCACTAAATGATGTGACAACAAGAGCTCAAGCAGTAGTCGTTATTGAGAGAGTTCAAAAATACCTAGCAGGAGATGTGTTACCTATCGACAAATACGCCTTACAAACTGCAGAAGTTAATTGGCATAAAACAAATCTATTTAGTATTTGGCCTGACTTTTTTGGTATCGAGAATGCAGTTAAATTTAAAGAAGAATTATTGAATTTCGAATCCAAATATTATAAAGGATCGATTACTGGCATATATGTCATTGATACAGATGATCCTAACCACCCATACTGGAATAAAATCAAATACCCGATGAGTGAACTGTATCGGGATTCATGGAGCGGTGGCCAATTCCCCATCGAAAATATTAAAAATGCTTATATCATTGTTTATACCCAAACACCTAACGAATTGAAAAATAATTTAGAGTTGCAAGTTACCATGTATGGTATTGGGGAGGGTCATATTAATGATGGAGGTATGACGGAAGAGCGAATAACCGAGATGAAGAGAATAGGAGCAGGTTCCTTCGAAGTTATGCAAAACGTTAATCATACATCGAAAGGCACGACGAAAACTGTACATATGAAGGTTGTACCTAAGAAGAACATAAAAGTTGATTCATCAACACTTTTGAGATTAACTACAGGCGTTCCTTCCGATAGAGTATTAAATGACATTAGTTTAACTCCAAATGCAGTTTTAAATACGCCACATGATTCGAGTCATCGGGAATTCTACTCTATTTCTGAATTGAAATAGCACAAAAAGTATATTGGTATCTATTAATTACTTTACTTGAATAATTACAAAAAGCCTTCCAAAATGAATTGGAAGGCTTTTCGTTACCATGAGAAAGGCTAGAACCTACACGGGCGCGCCAGCTCAAAATCCTTAGCGAGCCTAATTACATTTTCAATGCATTCACATTTACAGGAATTGATACCGGCTCACTGTAGGAGTTGTTATTTTCGTCAAAAATATTAATGTCACCATTCATACGTACTTGAACGGATTGTACACCAGTATTTTCAGCTACAGATAGAATCACTGCTTTCAGCATTTCTGAAGGTACGAATTGTCCCGCTTCATAGGCAACATCTTGAAGATCAATATGAACAACGCCATCATACTCTTCGATTCCAGTTACAGCTACATCTGGCAGAATGACTGAAGTTAATGTTTTCGCGTTTTGCGGACCTACGATAAGCTGTTCAATCGCCGCTACCGCTTGAGATTCGGTACGATTAATCATACGAGTAACTGGAACGAAATACTGTTCTTCATTCACAGTTTCTGCTGAGAAGTAGATCGTTACTGGAGATGCTTGTGAATAATTCACACCTTCAGCTAGCTCAATATTAATTCCGATCGAGCGATCTATTACCGTTGCAAGTGGATATTGTGCGACGGGCATTTCACCTAGAGCCTCGCCATCGACTTGAATCGATACACCTTCAACACCTTCTAGAGAGGTTAGTGTCCATGTAATCGCCTCAACTATTGCACGCTCATCACCTGCATTATAATCAATAAATGGCTCTGAGAAGTTAACCGTTACGATGCCTGTCTCTTCGTTCTGCTCATAAGATAACACTTCAGTCCCTTGTGGTACTAGTGCCCGAAAATTAGCTGGTAATGCTGTAGAGTACATCCCTTGATCGACCATAATTTCTAGCAATTTACTACCTACTACTTCTTCTTCAGCCAACGCCATCGGTAATGAGATCGGAGCAAGGTAACCATTCTGATCTTGCAAATAAACTGTGTATTGTGTAGTACCCTCAATAGTATTGAACCAACTGCTTGTCTGTTCATCTTGACCTTCAATAACTTCTGTCTGTGGTGGATCTATCGCCTCAGAAGCAGATTTCGAGAATAATCCACATCCTGTAACTAACATCGGAACCACCATCAAACTTAATAGCGCTGTTGAACGCAACCATCTTTTCATTTCCATTGTATAAATCCTCCCCTATTTTCATCAAAAACTTTGTACAACTTGTCTTTTATAGTAATATGTATACGAGCCTTACAATTTTTAGACCAGTTTTGTCCAAAATAACATCTGCTTTCATGTATTTTTCTTTGAAGTGAAGTAAAGCAAGTAAAAAACGAGAGTTTAGCTTATGCTTCCGTTGCTACTTTTTGTTCCAATGAAGCATCTCTGGAAGCTACAAAAAGTTTAGTTAATGCTTACGAAGTGACTTTTTATTAACATGAAGTATATCAAGTAGGCCAATTAAAAGTTTTAGGAGGGTTTTGATATGTTATACACAGGTAAATATAGTTTGAATAGTAATGCTGTTGCGCAGGCGACATATAAACTATTAGAAGAACGCGGAATAACGACAACTCATATTGCTGAACTTGTCCATTTTCTGCAAAAAGATTATTCAACCGACTTAACAGTGGAGGATTGTATTGTTCATGTTGAAGCTGTGCTGTCCAAGCGCGAAGTTCAGAATGCTGTCTTGACGGGAATTCAATTAGACATTCTAGCAGAAGAAGGAAAACTAATTTCCCCGCTTCAAGAAATGATTGAGCATGACGAGGGCCTTTATGGCTGTGATGAAATTTTAGCTTTATCAATTGTCAATGTGTACGGAAGTATCGGATTCACTAACTTTGGCTATGTTGATAAATTAAAACCTGGTATTCTAAAAACACTTAACGAAAAGAACGGCAAAGATGTTCATACATTCCTTGACGATATTGTTGGGGCAATTGCTGCTTCTGCTGCGAGTCGTTATGCACATCGCAAACAAGCCGAACGTGAAGGTGCAACAACACCTCCGTTAGACTAATGATTTATATCCTATGAAGGTACCTAATATAATTAGTAAAAAAAGCAAACAGCAAGGGAATATTCCTCTGCTGTTTGCTTTTTTTTGTAGCGTACTATTGGATTTAACTTTCTATCCTACATTTGATGATAAAGCTCTATTCGCATGGATTACTTATCGATCGTTTCGCTCGTAAATAAAATTCCTTCATCTGTCCTCACACTATTGATGCGACCTTGTCGAACCAACTCTTCCAGATGAGCAATGATTTCAGTCAAAGCAAAACGCATGTTATGAGCATTAAGATGAAGATGAGTACCAAATATCCATTCGCAGCATGTGTAAGCATCTACTGCCTGTTGCTCGATCACATATTGCTCGATTTTTTCAAGACGACGTTCATGATGAGCAATAATTTCATAAATTCTTTGCGAAAATTGCTCAAACGGCTCGCGATGTCCTGGCAGTGCAAGCTTTACGTCAAGCTCAGCGATTTGCTGCAAATTTATAATAAATTCATGTAGCACATCTTTGTCTTCACCTGGAATAACACCAACATGCGGCGTAATTCGTGGTAGCACCTGATCCCCGCAGATAATGATTTGTTGTCCTCGTTCATAGAACATAACTTGTCCATAAGCGTGACCTTTTGTTTCAATGATCTCCCAGTTGCTATTACCTAGCTCAATCTGATCACCTGCTACAATATATGTAACTGCCGGAAATGGCTCTACTCTAGATTGAAACTGTTGTAAATTGAGCAATATTGCTTGTTCAACAGGTACAGGTACACTATGCATCTGCAAGAGCGCTGACATAGCACGCTCATAATACGCGCGCTCATCGCCCCATAGCTTCAGCGTATATTGATAGGCTTCCTCCGTCATATAAACAGGCGCCCCGCTTAGCTGCTGAACAAACCCTGCTAACCCAAAATGATCTGGATGCTGATGTGTTATAACGATTTTCACACAATCTTTCCACTCCAACTCCAACTCAGAAAGCACTTGCATCCATACTGCAATACTCTCATCCGTTTTTAAGCCTGGATCAATAATCGTATAGCCCGTTTGTTCTAATATAATATAGCTATTAACCCATTTCAAAGAAAATGGGACAGGCACTTTTATTTGAATAATATATTCGGTTTGTCGTTGCCACAATTGTTCCATCCTACTCTCTCCAATCCTCTACATCCGTTTTTACGTACCTTATATAATAACGGTCATTTTAGCATAGTTTTGAAAAAATAGCGCATACTACCTTTAATTATTTGGAAAAGGGTGGGTGCAATGTTAGAACGATTAAAAGTGATCTTATCTCCATCGGAAGATTTAATACAAAAAGAACTAACTCATCCAATTAGTAAACAAACGATTGAGCTTGCATTCTATCTACCATTGATTGACGAAGCAAAAATCAATAAATTTATTACCGTTCCTTTCTCCAAAAATGAATACCCTATTTCAAGTTTATTTCAGTCTAACTCTAACTTTAACGTCGTAGAAGACCCTGCTAGTTGGGTAGATCTGTTATTACGTGGTCAAGCATTAATACAATATCAAAACATTATCTATGCATTTGATGCGATGCATTATAAATATAATGATGCTCCAGTAACGCAAGTTGAAAGCACCATTCGTGGTCCACAACATTCCATTAGTGAAGATCCAATGATTGCACTCAATCTAATTCGCAATGCCTATATGTCACCCGAACTTACAATAGATCTAACACAAGTAGGTACTATTTCGCAGACTAGTCTCTATATTTTATATGACCAAAAGAAGGCAAATCAAGATACATTGAAACTTGTTATGAATAAAATTGAAGCCATTCATCTGGATTTAATTAATTCAACTGGAGAGCTAGAACGAATACTTTCCAGCAAAAAATATCAGTTATTTCCTACATTATTGATGACTGAAAGAGTCGATCGTATTTCGCGAGCATTGTCACTTGGGAAAATTGTGCTTGTCTTAAAAGGTTCTCAATACGCGCTTATTTTACCTGTTACCTTCTTTGATTTTATCCATGCGGTCGAGGATCACTATGAGTCATTTTGGATGACTAGACTACTTATTGCCGTACGGTATATCGCACTGTTCATCACAGTGACTTTGCCGGGACTATATATCGCTGTCTTGTCCTACAATCCGGAGATCTTCCGACTCCAACTCGCCTTTTCTCTCGTTGCGAGTCGATCTGTTGTTCCATATCCATCTTTCGTTGAAGTATTCATCATGCTCGTTATGATTGAAATGTTATTGGAATCAAGTATTCGTATTCCGAGATTTATCGGACCAGCATCCACAACCGTAGGTGGTCTAATTCTTGGTAGTGCCATTCAACAAGCTGGATTAGTTAGTAGTGTCATGATCATTGTCACTTCACTTATGGCCATTAGTAATTTTGTGCTTCCTGTCTATTCGATGACATTGGCCGTTAGATTCTTGAAGTATCCGATCATCATTATTGCTATCTTCTTTGGCCTAACTGGCGTATGTGTCGGATTATACTTCTATATTGTTTATTTGTGTAATATGAGAAGTTTTGGCGAGTATTATTTCAGAATACGTGGTAAATTCACTCCGCAAGAAGGAGATATTGGACAGGCAGGTGCAAGATGAATCGTTACTTTTTCTATAACTACTTTATTGTTTGCTTTACCAATATAATGTTACTCATCCCCTACTTTTTGACATCTGAACGATATAGTGGAGCAGTTATGTCGATTGTTCTTAGTCCGATTGTAGGATATATATTTCTATATATGTTCACTTCCAGCTTATCCAAATTCCCTGGTAAGGCATTACCAGAGATATTTAGCCTGTTCTACCCGAAATGGGTAGTAAACATAGTAATGGTATACAAAGCAATACTTATTGGTATAGCTGGATCATTGGTTATTTCTACCTATGCAATAATCATTACTAGCTTTTTGAACCCTAATGCTAATCAGTACGTCATGCTTATATTGCTGTTGACAGTATGTGCTTATGCGGCAACTCGCTCAACAGTCAGTATTGCTTTCATCTTAGAAATAGCATTGTTGCTTAGCCTTCCAGTTCTTGCTTTCGTGATGTACAAAACAATTAAAAACCCATTGATGAATTGGGATGCTGTACGTGTAGTTGCTAATCACATCGATCATATGCCAACGCTACTCTCATTTGCTTGTGCAAGCTTCGTTTTTACGGGCTATCTGAATATGGGTCTTTTCAATCGTATACTACCGCCTAATTTCAAATTCAAGTACTTATGGTCATATCCACTTATAGCTTTTGTCTTTCTATTAATCACTTTCTTTGTACCCATTGGAATCCATGGAACGGAGACAGTAGCTCAATATGTTTTTCTATGGAGTGCAACTACGGATTCTACTCGCATGATGTACGGATTTATCGAACGAATGTTATTTGTTTTCTTAATTGTACTTATCAACATCGCATTAACGTTTACAATAATTGGATGGCATATGGTCATCGAATATATAAGAACCATCATTCCAAAAAATGTCGTTGATCCTGATGAGAAGAAACCCCCACTTCGAAGCTATATTATAGCAGGATGCATTGTAATTATAACGTTTGTCACCATGTTAAAAGTTAATGATGTTGAAATGTTAAAATTCTCAGCTTATTTTCTAATATTTAGATTATTCTCTGAAACATTAACAACGACTTGGATCTATATTTTAAGTAAGAAAAAGGTGAGAAAGTATGAGAAAAAAACTGCTTCTTAGTACTGTTTTTCTTAATATCATTTGTATCTTACTACTCAGTGGATGTGGATTCAAAGATATTGATAAGCGCTACTTCGTTGTTGCTACTGGCATTGATTATTCAGGTGATGATGAAAAACCATTTCGAATAACTATTAAATTAGCTGTACCCTCAGTAAGTATTGATCCTGGTAATGCAAAAACTCAAGTCGAAGCAATAAATAGTGCTACTATTGCTGAAGGTGTTCGAATGCTGAAAGCTCAAGTAGATAAGGAGATCGATTTCGGCCATTGTAATGTATTTCTGATTGGTGAAGAGATGGCTAATCGTAACATTCAAGATATTGTGTATTGGATGGCAAGACGAAGAGATATACAGAACATTGCAGCTATTGGTGTCGGAACACCTACAGCTGAAGACACTATTTCCAAGCAGCCTACTGTTGAACGTATTCCAGGTAACGCATTGAATCTATTTTTCAGTAATGATGCTACTGACTCATCATTTACGTATGTAGAACTTTTGACAGACCTTTTCCGAAGAGTCAACGAGAAAGGTCTTGATCCCATACTACCAATAGTTGAAATGCAGAATGATACCACCTATATTGTCAATCGTGTTGCTTTACTTAACAAAGAGAAAATCACTCTCATTTTAACCCCAGAAGAAACACAGCTATTTAATCAAGTTTCAGGTCACTTAAAAGTTACAAACGTTTACGGCTCATTTCCAAAACCACCATATGTCGTAGCAATTAATAGCATTAAAACAAAATATTCCATTAAAAACGAGGAACAACCTACTGTTAATATGAAAATAGACCAAGTTGTTGCATTCGAAGAAGCACCCGTGAATGAAAAATCTGAGGATCATAATAAAAAGCTCAAAG
The DNA here is from genome assembly GCF_056786395.1 of Paenibacillus sp. Y951. Taxonomy (NCBI): domain Bacteria; kingdom Bacillati; phylum Bacillota; class Bacilli; order Caryophanales; family Paenibacillaceae; genus Paenibacillus; species Paenibacillus sp. Y951. Next base: position 156,820 of record NZ_JBXCIY010000005.1, read on the forward strand.
AATTACAAGATGCATATTCCGAACAAACTCAGCAGTTACTTGTGAAGATTCAAGAAGCAGGTGTCGACCCATTGGGGTTTGGTTTAAGATACAGAGCTGACTATGATTTGGCAGACTTTGATGAAAATTGGCCAGCTATTTACAAAAGTATGAAATTCAAAGTAGATACGAGTATGAAAGTTAAGGATTCAGGATTGTTAAGATAATTGTTAGCACAAAAAAGCATGACTGACTTATTGACGAATAAGTCGATCATGCTTTTCTAATTGTGATATGGTTCCAGCACCAATGCCAAACATTGCCACCTTTAATTCATACTCAATCTTCTCCATCTGTTGCAATAATGATAACTCTTTTGGGCTCATAAATTGCTGTTTCGACAGTGAATGATCGTCGATTAATTGTACTGCATGCCCAAGCAAGGTACGTCCAAACCCTGCTACATGTGCACCTAAAGCTATGGCCTTGGCAGCATCCACTCCAGTATGTAAGCCACCGCTCCCGATGATAAGGCATTGACTTGCCGCGGCTGATACTTCTCTAATACTATCTACTGTACTTAAGCCCCAGTCAGCAAAGCTACTTGCCGCGGCATATTGGATTTTCGATGATGTGCGATAGCGTTCAACTTGACTCCAAGATGTACCACCCGCTCCAGCAACATCAATAAATTGCACACCAATATTTCGCAGTGCTACAGCTGTTTCTCCGTCTATTCCCCAGCCTACTTCTTTCACACCGATCGGTATTTCTGTTTGCTTAATTACTGACTCCAATTTCCGTAAGAGATCCGTGAAATTCGTATCGCCTTCAGGCTGGAACACTTCTTGCATACTGTTCATATGAAACACTAGTGCATCTGCCTCTGCAAGTTCTACAAGGCGTAGACATTGATCATTGGTAACTCCATAATTCAATTGAACTAAACCAACATTCGCAATAATTGGAATCGTCGGAGCAAATTTCCGCATTTGAAAGCTATAGGCAAGTTCCTCATTCTCAATCGCCGCACGCATCGAGCCTAGTGCAAGTGACCAACCTCGCTCCTGTGCAGCAATTGCTAACTGTTGATTAATTCGCGAGGCTAGTTCGGTTCCGCCTGTCATCGAACTAATTAATAATGGTGTTGCGACTTGCTTATTGAATATCTTTGTAGAGAGATCAATGTCTTGAAAATCTATATTAGGAAGCGGATTGTGTTTGAATCTCCAGTGCTCCAGTCCAGTACTAATTCCTTCTGCTTGAACATCTTCTTGTAGACAAATCGATATATGCTCGTCTTTTCTCTTCGATGTCTTAGAATGGTCATTCCCCATGGGATTTCGCCTCCTTTAACGTTGTCTAATCAGCTTGTTATTTTCTTCACAATCATTACATACAAGCTACACTATACTATATATGAAAAGACTAAAGATTGAAAGTCAGTAGCTAGAAGGAGAATATAATAGTTGCAAACCAATCTACAACAAGGAATATAATAGTATAAATTTACAAGAAATGGAATTCTAGTTATAATCGGACGATGTCATATTTCACAAAAACTAATCACACTAGAGGTTTAAACCGATTGGAGGAAATATTTTGTTACTACGTAAATTCATGCTTTCCGTACTTGTATTAGTTGCTTTAAGCGCCACCTCGCCAGCATACGCTAGCGCTAACAGTTCTAACATTCAAGTTTTCATTAATGACAAGCAGCAACAATACGATGTGAATCCCATTATGGTGAATAACTCTGTCCTTGTTCCCATTCGTCCTATTTTCAATTCATTAAATGTTAATTTCGAGTATGATTCCAGTACAAAAACGATTATAGAAAAACATAATAACACTACGATCGAGCTTCAAATTAATAATCCAATTGCCCTTATAAATAATGATAAATTGAAGCTTAATCAGCAGCCAACTATTATTAATGGGTATACATATGTACCAATTCGCTTTATTTCTGAATCATTCCAAGCTAGCGTAAAATGGGTTGCGAAGGAAAATGCAGTTCGTATAATCTATGCAACAAAGGTTGGCGTTTTCCAATCCATTATAGATGATGACTTTATGTCATATTCCAATCTACTGGCAATCAATTCTTCACTTGCAAATGAATCAGTCGAACATGTAATATTTTCCAATTAGCACTATCCTATGCAGTTACTCGAGAATCAAAAGAAGTTGTTGCCTATATTTTAGAAAATAAACTTGTTAATCCCGCAGACTCAGGACGATTTAACGACATTTTCACTTACTTTGGTCTTTCAAGTCCAACATCAACTGTATCTCGCTACATTTACAAAACAGACGAAATTAGAAAACTATATAAATTTGAGCAGAATGCTTCACCAGAATTTGCGTCATTGCTCCACAATTATGGATTTAGACCCAATTCATACGATATTATAACGTCTATCAAAAGTTATCCTGATGCTAATATAGCCCATCTTGATATGCTTCTAAACTACGGTGCTGATCCAAATGGTATGACGTCTGAATCTGTCTTTCTATCAGATGAGTATACAGATATTCATTTTTTTTCCATAACTCATCCACCTGATCCATCTTCTAAAATTCCAGTTATTGAAACAGCTTACCGTGTTCTTGCTTGGAATGCTGACTATTACAATATCGATAAATTTGATTTGCTTGTTGTGAAGTATGGGGCAAGTCTATCCCCGCTCAATGTAAATCAGCTTGACCGTTTAATACAAGTTATTAAGCATAGTGACCATAATGTATTGCTCGAAAAAATCGAGAAAGAACATGCTAGTCGCGGCTAAGTGTACAAATCAAACCGGCACAATTCCAATATACGGAATTGTGCCGGTTTTTATCTATTCCTTAATTTACGATCCATTACTATCCGCCACTACTAATTATTATCTTTCTACCCATACTTGTGCTGACAGACGGCGCTCTACATCTTTCCAAGTCGGAAGTGCTTCCCAATCTCCATGGGTTTGAACGACAATTGAACCAGTGACACTTGCAATGCGAACCGCTTCTAATGGCGATAGACCTTTAGCTATACCCGCCAAGAAACCTGCACAGAATGCGTCTCCTGCTCCTACCGTATCAACGACCTGCTCAGCAGGATAGAATGGCACATGGACTTCGTGCCCATTCTCATAAATAACATTGCTATCGCCTTTACCTTTTACGATACTAATTGCATTTAAAGCATGTAGTTTCTTATCAATCACAGCAGCATCGGTTGTATTATATAACAACTTCAACTCATCCCAACCAGGCAAGAAGTAATCTGCTTGCTCTGCTAACGGTAGTATAACTTCTCTTGCTGCTTCGATAGTCCACAGTTTCAATCGTAAATTAGGATCGAAACTTACCTTCACTCCTGCTTGTTTTGCTATTTCTACCGCACGGAATACCGCTAGCTTACAACTCTCACTAAGTGCAGGTGTAATGCCTGTAACATGGAGAATTTGTGCACTACGAATATATTCTTCATCCAGATCATCAATAGATATTGTACTTGCAGCCGAGTGTTTACGGAAATAATGAACTGCTACTTTACCACATACTAATTCGCGAAGCATCATACCCGTTGATGCTTGTTCAGTGTAAGTTACATGGGATACGTCGACACCTTCACCACGAATTGTTTTCACGATACGCGATGCAAAAGGATCTTCCCCCAACTTACTAAACCAACCAACATCGACACCTAATCTAGCTAGTCCGATGGCAACATTACTTTCAGCTCCACCGAAGCCTTGCTGTAACTTCTCGGCTCTTTCAATTGAATGATTCTGGTCCGGCGTGAATAATGCCATCGTCTCTCCAAATGTAATAATCTGTGGTTTACGTCCAATCATAATCGTTGCCCCCGAATCTAATCTTTTGTTTAGTATTTTTAGGATCACTTTGCAGTGATTATATAAGAATAGTGTAACAAAATGACCGACGCTTTCATATCCCTATATTCCCATATTTTACTGCAAACTACGTTTCGTCAATGCAACTTGGATTTGGAAGTAACTAAGATGATCAGGTAACGCTTCCTTAATGTTTCTCAATAAACTTGCATCTACATCAGGAAGAACTGTCATAATTAAAGATTCATCGTCTGCTGAAAGCAATGTCTCCCATTCCAATGGATGCCCTTCCTCAGCAGCACGTAATATATGCTTCTCAACTGTCTGCTGTGAGAGTTGACGATCGGTGGCAATTTGTTCGATTGAACTTCCTGCTACATAATCCTCATAGCTAATTAGATGACTCGACTCCGTTGAAGATTGACGAGCTGCTCGTTGATGTTGCAAAGCTAGCTCAGCAAGGTCAAGCTCCTCTACTACTTCTACACCTTCTTTAGCATACTCCGCCATTACAGCCTCACCATATTTTGCAGCTTTAGCTTGTCCTATACCTTTTACATCCAATAGCTGTTCGATATTCATTGGCTGTGCTTCGGCAATAAGGCGTAATGTTGCATCGGAGAAAATCATAAATGGTGGAATGTTCTCCTTCGTCGCCTGCTCCTTACGCCATGCTTTTAGCTTCGCAAAAATAGGTGAGGCATCTTGTGACGAGTTCGCTAACAATTGCTTCACTTTACCTCTACGACGTTGCCACACTTCTTCTGTACCATTTAGAACAGATAATGCTCGCTCGGTCACATTAACAACAGGATATTGGCCGTCACTTAGCACTAAGTATTGCTCGGCAACTAGCCAGTTCAACCAATCTGCAATTTCTTTCTCTGCATAATGACGCATTAATCCATACGTAGTTAATTGATCTAATCTTGAAGCGAGTAATCGTTTATCTTGCGAGCCTTTCAATACTTTTGCAGCCATCGTTACACCAAAGCGACCTTTCATTCTTCCAACACAGGACAAAGCCATTTTAGCATCTAATGAACGATCAATCTTCTCACTCGTATCGAGACAACTACTACATTTACCACATGGAGTAACTGATCTTTCACCGAAATAGTCAACAATATATTGTTGCAAGCATTGATCGGTACGACAGTAGTTCATCATCGTATGGAGCTTGGCTGCTTGTACTGATTTTCGCGATTCATCCCCCATACCTTGCTCAATCAAAAAGCGTTGAATATGAAGATCACTCGCTTCGAACAGTAAAATACATTCACTCTCTTCACCGTCACGTCCTGCTCTGCCTGCTTCTTGATAATAGGACTCAACATCGCCAGGCATCTGCCAGTGCAACACATAGCGCACATTCGGTTTATCTATCCCCATCCCAAATGCGTTCGTAGCCACGATAATTTTACTATCATCAAACCGGTATTTCTCCTGCGCTTGCATCCGAGCTTGATCAGACAAACCGCCATGGTATAGCTCAGCACTAAAACCAGTCTCTACGAGCCGTTCATGTACAGCCTCAGCTTCTTTACGGGTTGCCGTATAGACAATACCCGATTGCTGCTCACGCTCTTTGAGGAAGTCACCCAAGAAGCTATACTTATTCACACCTGTTACTACCGACAACGATAGATTAGGTCTAGCGAAGCCAGTCACATATTGCGCAGGATTTTGTAACGCCAGCATTTGAACGATATCTTCAGCAACTTCTGTTGTCGCTGTTGCCGTAAAGCCCGCTACAATCGGTCGATCCTTCATGCTTGAGATTGCTAATGCCAGTTGACGATAACTCGGTCTAAAATCATGACCCCACTGGGATACACAGTGCGCTTCATCAATCGCGATAAGTGGTATCGTTAGATGCTCCGTTAATTGTTGGAACATCGGTGCGTCAAATCGCTCTGGCGCAATATATAATAACTGATACTCCCCGTTAAATGCATTACGCAACGTATTTCTATATTGCTCGGCACTTAAAGAACTATTCAAATAAGCAGCAGCTACACCAAGGCGGTGTAACGCATCCACTTGATCCTTCATCAACGATATTAAAGGAGAAATGACAAGTGTTGTTCCAGGCAGTATCATTGCTGGAATCTGGTAACAGATCGACTTACCGCCACCTGTTGGAAGAATAGCTAATGTATCTTGTCCATTCAATATGCTATGTAAAATATCTTCTTGTCCAGGTCGAAACTCATCAAAACCATAAACTTTTTTGAGAACAGCTTGTACTTGATTCATTCTTTCGTTCACCTCATATTTATTGCTATTTATCTATATTAACACAATAAAAGGCCTTGCCGATGTAGAAATGATAGAGATTCATTCTCTATGTTTTCTATACCATCGATAAGACCTTATTCATTGCAGTAATTAGATATCTAGACCTGATTTCACAACCTCGATAACAGCTGCTACAGAGTCGGCAGATTTATTTAGCGCAGCTTGTTCTTCTGCAGTAAGCTCAAGTTCAATAATTTTCTCAATCCCGTCGCCACCAAGAACAGCTGGAACACCGATGAATAAGTCGTTATAACCATACTCACCTTCTAAGTAAGCAATGACTGGAATGATTCGTTTCTTATCTTTCAAAATAGCTTCCGCCATTTGAACAAGCGCAGCAGCAGGTGCGTAGTAAGCACTACCGTTACCAAGTAGGTTAACGATTTCGCCACCACCAACACGAGCGCGTTGCACAATGGCTGCGATACGATCAGCAGGGATCAATTTCTCGATTGGAATACCTGCAACGTTAGAATAACGAACAAGAGGTACCATATCGTCACCATGACCGCCAAGCACGAAGCCACGAACATCTTCAACCGATACATTAAGCTCCTGAGCGATAAATGTGCAATAACGAGCTGTGTCAAGCACACCAGATTGACCAATTACGCGATTTTTCGGGAAACCAAGTGTTTGGTAAGCAGTGTAGGTCATTGCATCAACAGGATTGCTTAAAATAAGTACGTAAGCATTAGGGCTAGTCGCTTTAATGTTCTCACATACAGACTTCACAATAGCTGCATTGGTGTTAACTAGATCATCACGGCTCATCCCAGGCTTACGAGCAATACCGGCAGTAATAATAACGATATCCGAATCTTTCGTATCTTCATAGTTAGCAGTGCCTGTAATATTAGCATCCACGCCCATAACAGGAGTCGCTTCAAGCATATCTAGCGCTTTGCCTTTTGTAGGGTTTTCAAGAGGTGCAATATCAACTAATACGATATCTCCAAGTTCTTTTTGAGCGAGCATTAATGCAGCAGTAGCACCTGTAAAGCCAGCACCAACAACCGAGATTTTTTTACGTGTAATGGCCATTGTCATTAAACCTCCTAAAATTTTTTATATACTTCACGAGTTACTACTGTGTATTTGAAAAATCTCATCGAAAGCATACACTTAGTTTTTCATATGTAATGATTTATGTAAACAAAGAGAGCCAATATGGCTCTCTTTGTTTGAATGCTATTCAAGCAATGTATTATAGTTTTGAACTACCTATTCCAATAAAGGTTCAAAAAGCGGGCTTTCAGAACCGAGAAGATGGAGAAAATTTTTGAAAGGTGGAAGCGCAAGTGTACGTTATTGGTACATGCGAACCGCACTTTCCAAAATTAGCTTCATATTCGAAGCTGACTAAGCTACAACGCATACTCATCGTTATCAAAGTCTGCTTTTTGAACTACCTTTTAGAGGTTGCTAATGATTTGGTTAGCGAACTCAGAGCACTTCACTTCTGTAGCGCCTTCCATTAGACGTGCAAAGTCATAAGTAACTGTTTTGTTATTAATTGATGTTTCCATACCTTTGTAGATAAGGTCAGCAGCTTCCTGCCAGCCTAGGTGCTCAAGCAGCATTACGCCAGAAAGAATAACAGAACCTGGGTTAACTACGTCTTTATCCGCATACTTCGGAGCAGTACCGTGAGTTGCTTCGAAAATTGCATGACCTGTCAAGTAGTTAATGTTCGCTCCTGGAGCGATACCGATACCACCAACTTGTGCAGCAAGTGCATCGGATAGGTAGTCACCATTCAAGTTAAGCGTTGCGATAACATCAAAGTCAGTTGGACGAGTTAGAACTTGTTGAAGTGCAATATCAGCAATCGCATCTTTAACAATAATTTTACCAGCCGCTTCAGCTGCTGATTGAGCAGCATTAGCCGCATCTACGCCTTCAGCTGCTTTGATACGATCATATTGATCCCAAGTGAATGTTTGCTCAGCAAATTCTTGCTCAGCTACTTCATAGCCCCAAGTTTTGAAAGCACCCTCAGTGAATTTCATGATATTACCTTTATGAACTAATGTTACTGTTTTACGGTCATGTTTAATTGCATACTCAATCGCAGCGCGAACAAGACGTTTTGAACCTTCAGCAGATACTGGCTTAATACCGATACCAGAAGTTTCAGGGAAACGAATATTTTTAACATTCATTTCTTTTTGTAGGAATTCGATTACTTTCTTAACTTCAGCCGAACCTTCTTGGTACTCGATGCCTGCATAGATATCTTCTGTATTTTCACGGAAAATAACCATATCTACAAGCTCAGGGCGTTTAACTGGTGAAGGAACACCATCAAAGTAACGAACAGGGCGGATACAAGTGTATAGGTCAAGCTCTTGACGAAGTGCAACGTTCAATGAACGGATACCGCCACCGATTGGTGTAGTAAGAGGTCCTTTGATCGCTACGATGTATTCGCGAATTGCAGTTAGTGTATCAGCAGGTAGCCATTCTCCATAACCGTTGAATGCTTTTTCACCAGCAAATACTTCGTACCAAGCGATTTTTTTGTCGCCGTTATATGCTTTTGCAACAGCTGCATCAAGTACACGTTTGGACGCTGCCCAAATGTCACGACCAGTTCCGTCACCTTCGATGAAAGGAATAATCGGTTGATTAGGAACTTGCAGTGTACCGTTTTCGATTGTAATTTTCTCGCCCTCAGTAGGCATAGCGAATTTTTCAAATAGTGACATGTAATAAAATCCTCCTTAAAATTGGTTAAATCTATATTTTAGTGCTGTTTGAGCCTGTTCAGAAGTCCGTTTTGAATTACCTCATTATAATGAGGATTCAAAAAGCGGACTTTCAGAACCGAGAAGATGGAGCGCTACTTGAGAAAGACGGAAGCGCAAGTGTACGTTATTGGTACACGCGAACCGTACTTTCCAAGTTCGCTTCATATTCGACGTCGACTAACCTACAACGCGTTACTTCGTTATCAAAGTCCGCTTTTTGAATTACCTTTGATCAATACTGATATATTTGGCATTAACTGGTCCCACATACTCTGCACGAGGACGAATTAGACGGTTATTCTCGTACTGCTCAAGAATGTGAGCACTCCAACCAGATACACGGCTAATTGCGAATATCGGCGTGAACAAATCACGGGGAATTTGTAAAGCTGTATAGACGGAAGCTGAATAGAAGTCTACATTCGGCTTTAAGCCTTTTTGACCTGTAACAAGCTCCTCGATTTGTACTGACATTTCATAAAGTTCCATATTGCCTGTAAGTTTACCAAGCTCATAAGACATTTTTTGTAAATGTTTTGCACGAGGATCACCATTTTTGTATACACGATGACCAAAGCCCATAATTTTCACTTTATTTGCTAGAGCTTTTTCAATATAAGCATTCACATTTTGTTTGGAGCCGATTTCCTCTAGCATAACCATTACAGCCTCGTTGGCACCACCATGAAGTGGTCCTTTCAAAGCTCCAATAGCAGAAGTAACACCAGAATATAAATCAGATAGAGTCGCAACAGTTACACGTGCAGCAAAGGTAGAAGCATTCAATTCATGATCGGCATGAAGAACTAGCGCTTGGTCTAGTGCTCTCACGGCAACGTCTGCAGGCTCTTCACCAGTTAACATATATAAGAAATTGTGAGCGATAGAAACACCTTGCTTGGGAGCAATAGGTTCTTTCCCTTCACGAATACGAGCAAAAGCGGCCACAATTGTAGGTAGCTGTGCTTGTAATTTAATCGCTTTCAGTATGTTCGCTGATGGAGACATTTCATTACTTGACGTATCATAAAGCGCCAGACTTGAAACCGCTGTACGAAGTGCCGCCATTGAATTTGTATCTTTAGGATATAACTTAATCCCTTCAATGACTTCCGCTGGAATAGCTGCATACTTATCTAGGCTTTGTTGCAAATCTGCTAGTTCTGCACGATTTGGCAATTTACCGTACCAAAGTAAATAGGCAACTTCTTCATATGATGCATGCTCAGCGAGATCATCGATATCAATTCCACGGTATGTCAAAATTCCATCAATAATAGAACTGATGGATGATTGTGCTGCTACAATACCTTCAAGACCTTTTGTTGCTGTCATCGTTCCCTCTCCTTTATTATTGAATGAATGAGTGCTAGAAAATCGGACTAACCTATAACCACTAAATTCAATGATATAGGATTTTGTCAGAAAAGTGAACAATAACGAGGATAAAAATGCTTTATCGCTATCATTGATATATTGAATCAGTATGTATTTTCATAGCTTGTACATTATATCATACTTCGTATTAATTCTTAAAGAAATGTGAATATTTATATTAAAGTAAATAAAAAGCTTCGTCATATTGTGATAAACTTATGAGCAAGTAATAATGATGGTTACGCAGGAGGAAAATTATGACACAACGTTATGGTATTATCGATATCGGATCGAATTCTATTCGACTTGTAATATACGAAAAGACAGACAATGGTGCACACCGCGTCGTTGATGGTAATAAGCGCTCCGCACGACTAAGCAGTAAAGTCAACGAACAAGGCGAGCTTAATGATGCTGGAATCAATGATCTCATTGAAACACTGCAAATATTCACATTACTCTCTTCACAGCATAAGCTCGTTTCACTTGTTCCAATCGCAACAGCAGCTATTCGTAATGCGACCAATCAGCAAGCGATCATTGCGCGGATATATGAAGCTACTGGACTGCAAATTCGAATACTTACTGGTGAAGAGGAAGCGGAATATGGTTTCCTTGGTATGGCCAATTCATTAACTATCCAAGACGGCTTTTTACTTGATATTGGAGGTGGCTCCTCCGAGCTCACATTATTTCTTAACCGAAAAATCGTTCACTCGTTCTCCTTTTCGTTCGGCTGTGTAAGCTTCAATAAAAAATACGATAGTCAGCAAGGATTAAGTGATCAACAGCTACAATCTATGCAGCAAGATGTTATAACTGAGTTGAATAAACATCACTGGATTTCACAGTATGCCGAGCTACCACTTATCGCAGTTGGTGGAACTGCACGTTCATTATGTAAAATTCATCAAGCAGCTGCACATTACCCATTCACGAAAACACATAACTATCCTATTCCAACCCAGCAAGTTGAAGAGCTCTTTCAACATTTACGTCAACTGCCACAGGACAAACGTAAAAAAGAAGCTGGATTAAGTAAGGATAGAGCTGATGTCATCGTTCCAGGAATTGCTGTACTGTCTACAATTTTTCAATATATTCAAGGTTCACACTATATTATTTGCGGTGCCGGCTTACGAGATGGCTTATTTCATAAACTATTTTTCCATGAACAGCCTCTATTACAGCATCCACTGCAATATAGTGTACAAAACCTAATCGCCTTACATACAGCTGTCCCTCGTGCTCATGTTGAGCTTGTTAGCACATTAGCAGGTCAGTTATTGCAGCAGCTTCACAATGATACGTCTACTTTAGAACAGTGGTCCTTATATCTTGATGCAGCTGCAAAGCTTTATCGCATCGGCGCTACAATCGACTACTATGATTATAGCAAGCATACCTTCTATCTTATCATCCATTCGCATCTGAACGGATTATCCCATAAGGAAATATTACTTGTTGCAGCGATTGCATCTTACCGAAGCAAAAACAAAACACGTAACGAGCTGAAGGATTATAGCGAGCTCATTGACAATGAGGATCTTGAGCTCATCTGTAAATTAGGGATGCTGCTACAGCTTGCCGCTGCACTGGATCATAGTGAAACCCAAAGCTTTGACCGTTTAGTTCTAGAAATAACGGAAGATAAAATGATGATACAAGCTAATACCGACACATCTGAATTATCGATTGAACAGCTTAAAGTTAAAGATCTAGTTCATGATTTCAAAAAGCAATGGAATGTGGAGCCCGAATTAATAGTTGCACCGCTCTAATGCGAACCGATCCGCGAAACGAGCGGACCGTATGTCCGCTCACTCGCCTAACAAAAAAAGCTGCACGAGCTCACCACTTACAATGCGGTGAGCTCGTACAGCTTTTTTCGTGATCACAGGCAATGAAACGAAACCGAGCAACGTGTACGGTACGAGTACACAAGCGGCCAATCGCTCGAAGCTTCCAATTGAAGTTCAAAACAACGAGCTTTCAGAACCGAGAAGATGGAACGTTACTTGAGAAAGGCGGAAGCGCAAATGTACGTTATGGGTACATGCGAACCGTACTTTCCAAGTTCGTTTCATATTCGACGTCGACTATGCTACAACGCTTCACATCGTTATCAAAGTCCGCTGTTTTGAACATCCTCTCAGCCCTTCCATCTTGACACCTGCTGCGCAATATACTGACTCCGAAACGGTTCTTCATGTTCTCGCTCAACGACTTCGTATTGACCAGTCATTCTCAGCTGTCTAGATTTTATATTATCGCTAAGACTCATTTTAAGCAGTACGATTAGTGTGTTTTTCAGCTCATTGTCAAATACTGGACATAGTAACTCTACCCGCTTTTCAAGGTTTCTCGTCATCCAATCAGCACTTGATAAGTACACCTCTTCGGCACCATCATTATAGAAATAGACAATGCGAGAATGTTCAAGATAACGATCAACAATACTAATTACTTTAATATTTTCACTTAGCCCTGGCACCTCAGGCTTTAAGCAGCAAACCCCGCGAATAATCAATTCAATGTTCACACCTGCAATCGATGCTTCATATAGCTTATTGATCATTTCTTGGTTCGATAAACTGTTCATTTTCGCAATGATTTTTGCCTCTTTGCCTGCATGTGCATGTTCTATTTCCCGATCAATTAACTTAATTAGCTTTTGCTTCAAACCGTTAGGTGCGACGGCAAATGCCTCCCAGTTACGCGGCACGGAATACCCTGTTACCTCATTGAAGAGCGCTGAAGCATCTGCACCAATCGTATCATTACTTGTCATTAGCCCTATATCTGTATATGTTTTTGCGGTAGCTTCATTGTAATTACCTGTTCCAACATGAATATAACGTTTCAATCCATGTTGCTCTCGACGTACGACTAGCAATATTTTTACATGTATTTTTAAGCCGACCAATCCATATACAACGTGACAGCCCGCTTTTTCTAGCTGCTTTGCCCAAGCAATATTTCTTTCCTCATCAAATCTCGCCTTTAACTCGACGACCACAGTAACTTGTTTGCCCTCTGCTGCCGCATACTCCAGTGCTTTGACAAGCGATGATTGCCCGTTGACACGGTACATCGTCATCTTAATCGCCAACACTTCAGGATCACGTGCCGCTTGCCATACAAACTCATTGACCGGCTCAAACGATTCATAGGGATGATACAATAACACATCTCTATGAGCGATAACACTCATAATATCTTCTGTATCTTCAAATTCTTGAGCGTACTGTGGCTCAAACCTCTCATTACGAAGCTGATCATGACCTGGAACAGAGCCAGAGAATTTCATCAAAAAGCTTAGATCAAGCGGTCCGTCGATCATAAACAGACCATCATTGATTTCGAGTTCATCCTTTAACATCGTTAGCGCAAATGGTTCAATATCTCGCTCAACTTCAAGACGAACTGGAACTCCCCATTTCCGACGACGAAGCTCCTTCTCTATTTCCTCTAATAAATCCTCCGCGCCTTCTTCATCAAGTGTAAAATCCGCATTACGTGTTAAGCGGAATGTACTTACTGCAAATGGTGTGTACCCATTAAATAATGTATGAATATAAGATTTCAATACATCTTCTAGTAAAATGAATTCTTGTTTTTTACTATTTCCACGACCTGGAATGTTAATAAATCTCGGTAAAATACTCGGAACTTGAAGGATCGCAAATAAAGGTTCATCATGATTTCCTTCATGTTCATGTCGCAAAGATACAGCAAGATAGAGCTCTTTCGTATGAACATGCGGGAAAGGTCTACTTTGATCTACAGCCATTGGCGTCAATACAGGAAACACAATATTATAATAATAATCCTCTATCCACTTCTGTTGCGTACCATTCAAATCCGCCATGCTACGAATGAAAATGCTTTCCTTATTCATGCATTTCACAATATCACGGTAAGTACGATATTGCTCAAGTACGATGCCCTTTGTTCGATTTTGCAATCTTTTCCATAAACCTTCAGGTGAATATCCTGTAAAGTCCATTTTCGTTAACCCTGCTCGAATCTGTTCTTGAATCCCTGCAACACGTACACTCATAAACTCATCCAAATTAGATGTTACAATAGCTAGAAATTTCGCTCTCTCTAATAATGGATTGGTTGAATTTTGCGCCTCTTGCAACACGCGACGATTAAATTCAATCCAACTTAGATCTCGGTTAAGATACGGTGATATTTGCTTCGACATGAGTCTTCCCCCAATGCAGTAACGTTCTATACTGATGGCCCAGCAATACTGCAATAGCTTAACTATATGACAGAATCATTAAAATTAATGCAAACAATTGTAAAGTAATTGTTAACTTTACAACCGATTGATTGTAAATTTACCGTTTCGCATATTTTTTTCTATCCATTTCAATATAAATCCCTCAAGAATTGGACGTGTAAATGGTAATAGTAAAATCAAACCAACGATATCACTTAAAAAACCTGGGATAAGCAATAAAATCCCGCCTGCTAATATGCATACTCCATTAATAAATGAGCGACCTGGAATTTGTCCCGTGCTCATCTGACGTTGTGCCTCCAACCACACTTTCTTACCTTCCAGCAGGGTGGCAACTGCGCCAAACAGGCTCATACATAATAGAAGTACAAATGTATTCCAGCCACCAATCCAATCTCCCACTTGTAATATTCCCCAAATTTCAATAATAGGTAACAAAATAATTAATCCTAAAATCCATTTTCTCATATGACTCACCTCCTTAAACTTTTCATCAACTTCCTTACATTACTTCCTAGTAGATGAAAAGTACTTCGGAAGCATTAACCTAATTATTGGTTATCACTTCATATAATTCGGGCATCACTTTAGATATACGAGTAGGTTGAAAGCTCGTATTCACCCATACATGCTTCGTACCACCATTAACGAGCAATTCTCCTGGTAGATCTGCTTCATTAGTATACTCGGCAGAGATGAATTTATCGTGAGAAACTTTACGCACCTGTGACTCAAACGCTATTCGCAGTGGTGTACATTGTTCCATGCGCGTACATACGATGACCATATCATCATACTTCGCGGGTGAGACGTATTTCACAGCAAGATCAATCACAGGCAACAATAAACCTTTGGCTTCGATATCACGATAATCTTGCCCCATACTTCTTATCCATTCAGTACGTCCAATTTCGAACCAGGTTACATAATTCCCATGAAAAACTACACTCATTTGATCTGTTTCTTGATATCTTACTCTAATTGGATGTGCGTACCAGAAATCCTTCATATTTCATCCTCCAAAACTTTTCAATAACTACTTGTAATTGAAAAGTAGCATCGTAAGCATTAACCAAACTTTTCAATAACTACTTGTATTACTTCTTTGCTATTGAAAAGTAGCATCGTCAGCATACTTACTAATTATTTATAGACAAAAAGCGACGGTGAAAATCACCATCGCTCTTAATTTTATAATTATTGATTGAATTAAAGTACTTTAGATTGTCCGGAGTAGATGTATCCTGTTTCAGAATAAATCGTAACTTCCATACCATCTTTCAAAATTTCAGTTGCATTTGTAACACCTAGAACAACAGGTGTGCTTAAGTTAATGCCGCAAACAGCTGCATGGCTAGTGATGCCGCCTTGCTCTGTAATTACTGCACTAGCTAATTCAAAAGCAGGAATGAAATCTTTATCAGTAGATACTGTTACTAGCACATCACCTTTTTGCATTTTAGCATTAGCTTCAGCAGGTGTACGTGCGATTACAATTTTACCTGTTACATTTTGACTACCGATACCTTGTCCAGTAGCTAATAGTTCGCCAATATGATGAATTTTCATCAAATTAGTTGTACCAGCTCGTCCAACAGGAACACCTGCCGTAATAACAATCGTATCGCCAGCAGATAATAGACCAGTGTTCATTGCGCCTTTAACAGCGTTTTCGAACATTTCATCTGTTGTATCAGCTTCAATACCTTTAACAGGGAATACCCCCCAATTTAGAGCTAGTCCACACATCACTTGTTCTACAGGTGTAACCGCGATGATAAGAGCTTTTGGACGATATTTAGAAACTACACGAGCAGTGAAACCACTTTGTGTAGAGGTTACAATCGCTTTTGCATTTAGATCAAGCGCTGAGTTAGCTACCGCTTGGCTAATTGCTTCTGTTACTGATTTTTGTTGGGCGCTAGCTTGTTTCATGAAAATCTCACGATATTCAAGCGCTTGCTCAGCACGCTCAGCAATACGAGACATTGTCTCAACAGATTCAGTTGGGTATTTACCAGCAGCTGTTTCACCAGAAAGCATAATTGCATCTGTTCCATCGAAAATCGCATTCGCTACGTCACTTGCTTCAGCGCGAGTTGGACGTGGATTACGTTGCATGGAATCAAGCATTTGCGTTGCTGTAATAACTGGCTTACCAGCTACATTACATTTTTTAATCATCATTTTTTGAACTAGTGGGACTTCCTCAGCAGGAATTTCTACTCCTAGATCGCCACGAGCAACCATTAGACCGTCAGATACTTCTAGAATTGAATCTAGGTTGTCCACGCCTTCTTGGTTTTCGATTTTAGAAATGATTTGAATATGACTTCCATTATGCTGTTCTAGTAATTCACGAATTTCTAATACATCACTAGCTTTACGCACGAATGAAGCTGCAATGAAATCAACGCCTTGTTCAACACCGAAAATGATATCATTTCTATCTTTTTCAGTAATACCTGGAAGTGAAATTTTCACTCCTGGAACGTTAACTCCTTTTTTCCCTTTAATAGGACCACTGTTAATGATACGGCAATGAACTTCTGTTCCTTCGATACTTTCAACCTTCAAGCCAATTAAACCATCATCGATTAGAACAGTTGAACCAACAGACAAATCATTAGGAAGATTTTCATATGTTACTGGAATACGATTAATATCTCCTAATATTTCCTCTGTTGTTAATGTAATTGCATCACCTTGTATAAGCTCGATAGGTTCTTCCTTAAGCTTACCTAGACGAATTTCCGGACCTTTAGTATCTAACAAAATTGCTACTGAAGTACCAAGCTCCTTATTCGCAGCACGAATGTTAATAATACGATTTCCGTGTTCCTCAAAATCTCCATGAGAGAAGTTAAGACGTCCTACATTCATTCCTGCTTTAATTAGTTTCTTCGTATTTTCCAACGATTCGCTGGATGGTCCAATGGTACAAACGATTTTAGTTTTACGCATGATAGGTTCCTCCGATATATTGCCTGAAATTCATTATTAATAGTATCACCAAAGTGTCATAATTCCAATACAAATTATGACACTTTTTAACATCTTCATAATATCTTAAAATTCGGCTTCCGATCTAGTATTTCATCTAATTTCCATGTCAATTGAAATTTACATATATTGGTTGGTTGCAACAGTAGTTATTCGATAGCTTGACTAGCTTCTTGCTGAGCCATCGTATAGTAACCAATTTTCCGGAATTTCAAATATCGATCTTCGATCAACTCATCTGCAGTCATCTCTAATAACTCTGTCAAATGCTTGTCGATTGCCAACTTTATATACTCTACTTGCTCGTCCATATCGCGATGTGCACCGCCCTGCGGTTCGCTAATAATATCCTCGATAATTTCAAGCTCTAATAAGTCTTTTGCAGTTATTTTCATTACTTCTGCCGCTTCATCTGCTCGGGTTGCATCTTTCCATAGAATAGATGCTGCACCGTTTGGTGAAATAGCTGAATAAATTGCATTTTCTAACATTAGTACCCGATTACCTACGCCAAGAGCTAGAGCACCGCCGCTACCGCCTTCACCAATGACGACGCAAATAATTGGCACACCAAAGCTTGCCATCTCTCTTAGATTACGTGCAATAGCTTCGGACTGACCGCGCTCTTCGGCAGTATTACCAGGATAGGCACCCTTTGTATCGATAAACGTTATAATTGGGCGTTTGAATTTGTTAGCCTGTTGCATGAAGCGAAGCGCTTTTCGGAAACCTTCTGGGTGAGGACTTCCGAAAAATCTGGCAATGTTGTCACGTGTATCCTTACCACGTTGATGACCAACAACCGTTACTGGTATTCCATTGAACTTGGCTAGTCCACCAACAATCGCTAGATCATCAGCAAATAGACGATCACCATGCAATTCAATAAAGTCAGTGAAAATAGCTTGAATGAAATCAAGCGAAGTAGGACGCTGATGATGACGAGCAAGCTGCACTTTTTGCGCAGCTGTTAGCTCACGATACATAGTATCTTCAATCTCCTTACAACGATCCTCAAGCCTTGCAATCTCTTCCGAGAAATCAATGCCTTTTCCATCACTCAAACTTTTCAACTCTTTAATTTTATTACGCATATCATTTAATGGTTTTTCAAAAGGTAACTCACTCACCAGTAGTAACCTCCTTAACACAGTGCATATCTAGCAACTTAGTGATCATCGAACGCATATCTTTACGATGAACAACTTTATCTAATTGACCATGTTGCAGATTGAATTCAGCAGTTTGGAAGTTATCTGGTAACTTTTGACGAATCGTTTGTTCAATGACAATACGTCCTGCAAATCCAATTAATGCACCAGGCTCAGCTAAATTATAATCGCCAAGGCTTGCAAAGCTAGCTGATACGCCGCCCGTTGTTGGATCTGTAAATACAGATATGTACAAGCCACCGTCACCTTGAAATTTCGCTAGTGCAGCACTTGTTTTGGCCATCTGCATCAAACTAAGAATACTTTCTTGCATTCTCGCACCACTTGAAGTTGAGAATATAATCATCGGAAGCTTCTTCAAGTGTGCGCTTTCAATGGCTCTCGTTATTTTTTCTCCCGCAACTGACCCCATACTTCCTGTAAAGAAGTCAAAGCTCATCGCTGCGACAA
Source organism: Paenibacillus sp. Y951 (assembly GCF_056786395.1). NCBI lineage: Bacteria > Bacillati > Bacillota > Bacilli > Caryophanales > Paenibacillaceae > Paenibacillus > Paenibacillus sp. Y951. The sequence continues at coordinate 175,958 of NZ_JBXCIY010000005.1, forward strand.
TAACAGGGAATCCACCAATTGTGCCTTCACCAGTAATAACAGAATCATGTAAGTTAGACTTTTCTTTTTGCTGCTCCAACTTCAGCTTGTAGCCTGGGAAATTCAATGGATCAACAGACTCCATCGTTTCATCGTATTCAACACGAAGACCTTCATCTAAAGTCATAGCAATACGCTCTCTCGCATTTAAACGACCGTGATAGCCACAAGTAGAACATACCTTCAGATTCTTTTCTAATTCTTTACTGTACTGGATATTTCCACATTTTGAACATTTGTTCATTAATCCTTCTGGGACTTCACGTTTAGGACGTTCAGATGGTATTGTGGCATATTTTTTCTTCGAAAATAAATCTTTAATTTGCACGTTTCACACCTCTTTGGGCGCAATTGAAACTACGAATCCTACGGGCGAATAATGGTGTCGAAAACTTCACGAATCTCTTCTACTTCACCTGATGGGACAAGAATTTCAAATTGCTGTTTGGACAAATTGACAGGACGGATCTTAACTAAAAATCCTTCTTGTATAAGTTTATCTTTAATGTTTTCTGCTGCTCTCTCAGTAGGCGCAATATAGAATACCGTCCACATGGGAATACCTCCTACAACTCCATGTTAGTAGGTGTATACCACTATACATCTACTATTCCCGTCAAAGGCCGTATAATGAACCAATGATAACATAACTACTAACAATCGGGCAAATCATATTGATTCGCTTTGGCATCGCCATGTGCAATTCTTGCAGACGCTGCAGCTGCTAGTCCAGCTACGAGATCATCAAGAAAAACATGGATACCATTTGCTTTATTATTCAACTGCTGTAAAATCGCTGGCTTAACTTTGTCTAAGTAACCAAAACTGGTTAGACCGATCATTCCGTATACATTAGTAATGCCGAGTGCAAGTGTTTCATCTACACCAAACAGAGGTTCATCTCTCTCCATAATGGACTGTAGCGGCTCCGGCAATAACTTCCTCTCTGCCAGGTCATCTAAAGCAATACCTGTATAAAGCGCATATTGAACTTCCCGCTTCGACAATACTGCGCGTACACTGACAATACATTCATCCATAGTCAAAACTGGGTTATATTTTATCTGCAATAAAAATGCGATTTCAGCAATATCAGAAATCTTGACGCCTCGTTGTAAAAGTAATTTTTCAATTGGGATCATCACATCCACTCCTCACATTATGCTGTATCGATATGCATATGCGATTAAAGTCGTAAATGTGCCTATTATTACTTAATGACAATGGAACCTTTCCCAAGTAAGTGCTCTACCTCTAGTATAAATTGCTCGTTAGGAGATACACGATATTGCTCGCTTAATGCAACAATTTGACCGGTTCGTTCATAGAACAATACGATAACTAAATTACCTTGATGCTGCAATATTTTATTTTGAAGTAGCGCTAATATTGTAGGCTGTTCAAACTTTTCGTTAATTTTAATGAATACTTTTTGGGGTGTTGCTTGTTTTTGTTGATTAGCTCCTTGTGTCTTCACTTTAGCATCAGATGACCCGTTTATGTGAGAAGTAGCACCAGTCAACATTGCCTCAACCGTTGTCGGCTCTGCATCCGTAACTTCTCGTCGCGGAGCTGAAGAAAACTTCGCCGTTCCCTTACTCTTACTCCGTTGCCATCTATCTGCTTGTCCTCTTAAGCGCTCTACATGTTTAGCCATTTCTGCCATTGGTTCATCACCAACAATGACAACATCATCCACAATTAATTTGATCTCATCCTCTTGATTTTGGACAGAAGCAAGCATAAGCACTAAGCTGTCCTTCACTAAGGAAGCACTACATTTACGCCATGTACTCGCAAAAACAACAGCCTCGATACGTACGATTCGATCTTCAACTTCTGCAAATGCCATTGCTTGTCCATTTTTACTTGTGTAAGGACGAACAGAAGCAATACGTACTGGAACTACAGCTTTGTAGCCTTCTTCTCGATCATAAAGTTCAATTAAAGAATCGAAATTTTGACCTTGTAGCACATTTAACAATTCATCAAGCGGATGTCCTGACAAATACATCCCGAGCAATTCATATTCATGCTCTAGCTGCTCTGTCATTGTGAAGTTTCGAATATTGGGTAATTCTACGTCCCAGTTTTGAATTTCTTCAAAGCCAAATAGTTCAATTTGTAAATCATCGCGTTGTTTCTTCCACTTCGTTACAGCTTCTAGCATATCATCTAGTGCTGCTAATAATTGCGCACGATGTCCCTCAAACTGATCAAAGGCTCCCGCAAGCACAAGTGATTCTAATACTCGCTTGTTCACCACTCGCAAATCTACTCGTTTGCAGAAATCAAGCATAGAAAGATACGGTTTCTCACTTCTACCTGACACAATAGAGTCAATGGCTTGTGTACCTACATTTTTGATTGCAGCTAGACCGAAGCGTATCCCTTCATACGTTGGTGCAAAGTTCAAGCCACTATTGTTCACACAAGGCGGTAATACAGCAATCCCCATTCGTGAGCACTCGTCCACATATTGCGCAGCCTTTCTCATATTGCCAGTCACTGACGCAAGCATTGAGGCCATAAAAATAATTGGATAATGCGCTTTGAACCAAGCTGTACGAAAAGCTAATACGCCATAGGCAACAGCATGCGCTCGCGGGAATCCATAATCTGCAAAGCGAACAATCATATCATACACTCCATTGGCACTTTGCTCATCGTATCCCATGCCAATGCTACCTTGCACAAAATGTGTCCGCTCTTCATCAAGCACTTCACGCTTTTTCTTAGAAACCGCTCTTCTTAATAAGTCTGCTTCTCCTAGCGAAAAGCCTGCCATATGAGATGCAATCTGCATAATTTGCTCTTGGTATACAATGATACCGTAAGTATCTTGCAAAATATGGCGAAGTGAGTCGTGAGGATATTCGACAATAATTTTGCCATGCTTACCATCGATATACTTCGGAATAAATTCCATTGGCCCTGGTCTGTAAAGTGCTAACACAGAGACAATATCTTCGAAGTTAGATGGCTTCATGTCACGTAATACACGTCTTACACCCGTTGATTCTAACTGAAATATTCCGGTCGTTTCGCCTTTACTTAGCATTTCATAGGTTAGTGGATCATCATCAGCAATTTGCTGGAAATTAACTTGTTGCTTATGAAGCTCCTCAACCCAGCGATGTGCTCTTCCCAAAATCGACAATGTTCGAAGTCCTAGAAAATCCATTTTCAACAATCCGACGGCTTCTAAATTCTCCATAGAATATTGCGTCAGCAGCATATCTTCGCTACCAATTTGAAGCGGTGTATATTCCGTTAATGGCTGTGCTGCAATAACAACGCCTGCAGCATGCGTAGAAGAATGTCGTGGCATACCTTCTACTTTAATAGCCATATCAATTAATTTTCTAGTGCTCACACTTCCATCGTAAGCAGCACGTAGCTCCTTGCTTTGTACTAATGCTTGCTCGAGCGTAATCCCCAGCTGATTCGGAATAAGCTTAGCTGCTCGATCAACTTCTTGAAATGCAATATTCATCGCCCTACCAACATCGCGTATTGCAGCCTTCGCAGCCATCGTACCGAATGTAATAATTTGCGCGACATGCTCATCGCCGTACTTTGCTCCTACATATTGAATCACTTCGTCACGGCGCTCATCATCAAAGTCAATATCGATATCAGGCATACTTACCCGCTGCGGATTAAGAAAACGTTCAAAGAGCAGCTTGTACTTAATTGGGTCTACATCTGTAATATGAAGGCTGTAGGCAACGAGACTCCCAGCACTTGAGCCACGACCAGGTCCTACTGCAATATGGCTTTCTTTTGCAAACCGAATGAAATCCCAAACGATGAGAAAATAATCCTCATACCCCATCTTCTCAATGACAGCGAGCTCGTAATGTAGTCGCTCCGTAACCGTTTGACGGAATGTGGCATCATTATGCCATTGCTGGCTATCGCCATATCTTAAATTCATCCCGTCGATACATAGTTCTTGAAGATATGAATTAGAAGTATGCTGCTCTGGAATTGGCCAAAACTGCGGCAAATTCGCTCTACCTAGCTGTAATTCAACATTGCAACGTGCAGCAATTTCCGCAGTATTACGAATCGCTTCTGGTACATGCTGAAAACGTTCTACCATTTCAGCACCTGTTCTCAAATACAACTGATCGGTTTCCATCTTAAGTCGATCTTCATCTTGTAGTGATTTACCTGTACCGATACAGATCAACACCTCTTGCATCGCTGCATCATGCGGGTCAATATAGTGCACATCATTCGTCGCAACTAAAGGTATATCTAGTTCTTCTGCTAATTGAATCATCAGCGTCTCTGCTTGTTTCTGCTCTAGCATGCCGTGGTTTTGAATCTCTAGATAATAACGATCTCCAAATATCTCTTTATGGCGCAAGGCAGCAGCTCTTGCTTCATCGGCACGTTGATGTAGCAAATGCTGATTAACTTCCCCACCAAGACATGCACTTAAGCATATAATGCCTTCGGAATGTTGACGTAACAGCTCATAATCAGCACGTGGCTTATAATGCATCCCTTCAACTTGTGCGGTCGAAACGATTTTCATCAAGTTACGATACCCTTGTTCATTCTCAGCTAATAAGATGAGATGATAGATTGGATTATCTTTGCGATTCCCCTTTTCAAAACGAGAGCCCTCAGTAAAATATATTTCACAGCCAATAATCGGCTTAATATTATATTCCAGACATGCTTTATAGAAGGCAATAGCTCCATACATAACACCATGATCAGTGAGTGCTAAAGCTTTCATCCCTTTGCTTGCAGCAGCCTTAACGAGCTCCTTAATTCTGGCTGCGCCATCTAACAAGCTGTATTCACTATGAACGTGAAGATGTACAAATTGCTCTGCCATTGTTGTGCTCATCAATTCTCACCCCTTCTACTACAAGTTCAGGTACTTACTTACTAACTTAAATGAAGGTTCAAACAGCGGGCTTTCAGAACCAAGAAGATGGAGTGCTACTTGAGAAAGGCGGAAGCGCAAGTGTACGTTAATTGGTACACGCGAACCGCACTTTCCAAGTTCACTTCATATTCGACGTGATTAAGCTTCAAAGCCAATCATCGTTATCAAAGTCCGCTTTTTGAACTTACCCTACTTTATTCCTATCATTTTATCATATTAAGTAGGGACACGCCCATACAATGATATATAGCCATTTGCGTCATCGAAATTTATGCTTCCGAAGCTACTTTTCATGATCAGAAAGTAATACAGGTAGAACATAAAAAGTTTGGTATATGCTTCCGAAGTACTTTTTAATTTCTAAGAAGTATTTCATGGGGTAAAATTAAAAAGTTTAAGGAGGTATTTTAACTTGAATGAGTTCCTTTCAAAAGCAGGACTTGATTTCTTTGTCGCCTTTGGTATTGTATTAGGCGGGTCGCTCCTTGCAGGTGTCGGTGCAGTATTTATGCTAATGCCTCCGGCAACAGTCATACTAGATACTGCTTCTCGACTTAAAATATGGGCAATTGTCGCAGCAATTGGAGGATCTATCGATCCAGTACGTGTCATTGAGAGCAATATTAGTGCTGGGCAAATCTCACCAGCCATTCAACAAATATGCTTTATCTTGTTCGCTTTTCTCGGAGCACATACCGCTACTGAGCTTATTAAGCTAGCATGTAAGGGGGCAATCACCTAATGCGTTTACCACCCTTTGAGCGTTACTTCCGTTTGCTGCAACTTATAGGGGTATTCATTATTGGATTATTGGTGGGAGCTATCATATTGAACACATTGCATACCGCACAATTTGAAGCATTCTACAACTCAAGATCCGAACTAGAGGAAAAATTAATTCAGTATGAGGAGCACATTAATAACTTATCACAATATAAGACACAGCATACCGTCATCAAAAGCTTACAGCTACGTATAGAGGATGAAAATAACGTAACTGAAAAACCAAAACTAGACACATTAACTCAAAGTGAACTACTTAAGCAGGTGCGTGAAGATCTGTCGATATTTATCGGGCAAAGTATATACGATATCGACTCCAACGCACAATTCGCACGAAAAATATTAGAAAAGAAAGTGTACTCCGGCGTATTAGACAATGATTACACCATAGAGATGAAAACAGTCTTACTAGTTGATAATAAGCTACAAGTATGGATGGTTGTAAGAAAATACACACCACCACCCTCATAGCAACAAGATATCTTCACTCACAAAAGCCCGCAGTTTGAACCTATACGATTAGAAGAAATCTAGAAATAAATATGATACAATAAGCAACATCTAGAGAATGAGCTATCAAATGATAGCTCATTTTAATGTGGTTCAATATGCTACATAGCAGCACCCAGCAACGTGTACGACTGTGTACACAAGCGGGCAATGAACCTAGTACGAAGCTTTAAATGCGGTTCAAAGCGCTCCAAAGCAGCACCCAGCAACGTGTACGACTTGAGTACACAAGCGGGCAATGAACCTAGTACTAAGCTTTAAATGAAAGTTCAAAATCGTGGGCTGTCAGCACCAAGAAGATGCACTTCAGCGAAAACGAGTAGCGCTAGTAGTTGTAATTGGTACACGAGCACACACAGGCTTTCGATGGAGGGCATATTCGCCGTCGACTACGCTTCGTCAGCACAATCATCGTGATCACAGTCCACGATTTTGAACTACCTCTAAGAAAGGAGATGGTAGATGTGTCTTTGTTTATCCAGTGGTTCCTCTCCCCCGTCATCTTCATAAGTGCCTTATTCGCTATCTACTTTAGCGTGAAGTCTAGACAAGCAAAGGAGCCAAATAAGAAAGGTATCCTTGGCGGGAAGCTTAATATAAGTATGGGAATTATGCTTATATTCATCTCATTCGTACAGCTCTTTCTATCGAATGAATCCACACTACGTATTGTGCTAGGGGCGGTGTTCTTAGTACTCGGTATTTTCAACCTATTCGCTGGAATGCGTAATTTGAGTTTCTATCAAAGAAAAGCTGCTCAGCATAAACAATAATTTCGTTTAATATGGATCGATCATTTGAGCCGCCAAAATTGCTTTGGCGGCTAAGCCTTGTTTGTCTGTTACTGTAATTTCTATTTTAGTAACCATCCGACTTAGCTCTAAAGGCTTGGCTGAAATCGAGATATCGGTTTCGATTGGCAACGGGCGAAAGAAATACGTATTTACACTATCCAATAGAAAATCCCGTTTAATCGTTTCTCTAATCATATTACGAGCAGCCTGTGCCATTAATGTGCTTAGTAAGCCCTCTGATGCCATTCCGAGAGCACCTGACATTTGAGGTGTAATCTTCCCTCTAAACACCATACTCGCATCTTCACTAACAATATCTGATTCCAGTACAAACCCCGTCCATATTAAATTTTCAAATGTCTCTCCAGTTTCAGGCTGTTTCCCAGCAAATCGCATAGCATCAAGTACTTCTTTTCTAGTTATAACCGCTAATAATTTCCGATGTCGGTCGACAATGGGTAGCAAATCTATACCCTCTAATGCCATCGTATGGACGGCGGACGTTACTGTAATATTAGGCGCTGCAGTAATTGGATGCTTCGACATTATTTTGTCTACCTGCATACTGTCCTCTGCTCCTGCTGCATCCTTTGCCGTCATCATCCCAACGACTCTACCACGATCATCCAGTACAGGAAATCGTGCAGATCCCGTCGTTTTGAATAACTCATAATACTCGGCAATAGTCTGTCTCGTATACATCACATCAGCCGGTTTCGTAAATGTTACGATATCTTCAAGTAGAATGATCTTTCTACGAATGAGTCGATCATACATTGCTCTATTAATCATTGAAGCAACTGTAAATGTATCGTGACGAGTAGATAGTATTGGCAATGCTAGCTCATTCGCTAGATCAATGACTTCTTGTTCAGGCTCAAAACCACCCGTTAACAATATGCCAGCGCCTTGCTCTAACGCTCGTCTATGTACATTTTTGCGGTTACCTACAATAAGTAGTGATGCCTCGTTAATATAGCGTAGCATCGCTTCTAGCTCCATTGCTCCAATTACAAATTTCTGGAGTGTTTTTTCAAGCCCTTCTAATCCACCGTGTAATCGCCCCTCAACGATTTCAGCTACTTCTCGAAACGATAATTGATCCAGCGCTTCTCTTCGTTTGCGATCTATACGAACAGTTCCAATTCTTTCCTTCGTTGAAACCAATCCAGTAATTTCGGCATCCTTAAACGCTTTATAGGCCGTTCCTTCGCTAACCTTCAACTCTTTAGCAATTGCTCGAACGGAGATGCGCGTACCTACAGCTAGGCTTTGTATGTGATTGATAATTATTTCATGCTTTGTCATCGTTGCCGATTGATTATTCTGATCATTAGATATTCCGTAATGTTTGGTGGTCATCATCATCACCCTTTCATTACTATTGTAGCATTTCCATATAAATTAGCTACATCGGAACGGTCTCCATAAATGCTGACACAAAAAATCCCTAGCCAGATCAACACTGGTTAGGGATTGTATAGTATTTACGCGAAATTAAGATGCCGTTCCTTTGACTTTTTTCTTATTCCCTTCATTCTTGCCTCTGCCTTTCATGATAGCGATCAGTTTCTTCTCGAAACGAAGTGAGCGCTGGCGCTTGATCTGCTTAAGTCTCTCACGCTTATTCTCACTCATTAAAATAATATTGCCATTGGCAGCGATGACAAGTGCCGAAAAAGCTACCCATATGATCCAAAATGCATTTGCTAAGGGATCAGCTGACATTCCCATTTTAGGTAATGCAAAAAATAACATAACGACAGCTAGTCCCAAATTTATAAATGGTAATAATTTAAGCTTCATATATAATCATCCCCTCTCTCATAATTAATTACTTACTAGAGCATATGAGAATGATTCAGCTTGTATGCTATTTTTTGCGAATCACCAACAAGTCTTTGCCTACATACTATACTCTAACCCTATTACCGAAATATGCCACCAAAGTTATAACGTTCTAACGGAAGTCCGAAAGGAGCGCAAGTATGTGGAAATCCAAATTTATCGTTCCTCTTTATATTGTCGATAGCGTCGCTCATGACACTATCCATATTAGTGAAACGATTATGAAGAAGCAGAATATTCCCAAAGCACAGCATATTACAATTCAATTTGGAGTTCATACCCATGCTGTAAAAGTATTGCCAAATCCAAAAAAACAAGGGCTATATATGCACCCAACAATGGCTCAGCAATTAGGTATTCCACTATTAACAAGTAAAACTATGCAATTTGATATTCAATATTTGAGTAAGCTTACTACGATTAAATTAGGACCACTACTTTCAGTCCTCATTAACAAAGAAACAACTGAGGATATGAATAAACCTTTCGGTGTTATTAGTTCATTTTGTCGTGAGTTGGCTGAATCTTGCCATGCCACGGGCGCAACTGTTTATTTTTTCACCCCAACCTCTATTCCTTTAACAGGTACGATCATTAACGGTTGGATATTGGATGGAGAATGGAAGAAACGTCCGATGCCATTAGCTGAAATTATTTATAATCGATTACCTACACGGACAATTGAGAATCAAGCCCATGTACAGCGACTATTCACGCAAACCGCTAAAAAACACAATTTATTTATTTTTAATGAACGTTTTCTTGATAAGCATGATGTCTTTCATGCACTTGGGGACGATGAAAGCGTCAAGCACTATTTGCCAGAGTCATTGCTTTTGGAAGAGTATTCCACCTTGGAATATATGGTTAGCAAATATGATGTGCTTTATGTGAAACCCGTTCAAGGTAGTCTAGGTAGAGGGATTTATCGTATTACAGCATTAAACAATCAGAAAATGATCACGTTAGAAAAAGCAAGTTCAACATCGCAAAAACCACTCAAATTCCCAACAGTATCTAGCTTATTTCGCGTACTCAAACCGAAACTAGCGCAAAAAAAATATCAAATTCAACAAGGCTTATCGGTACTACAAGTAGGCCGGAGTCCAGTAGATTTCCGAGCACTTGTGCAGAAAAATGCTAAAGGCGTTTGGAGCATTACATCAATCGTAGCAAGAACAGCTGGAAATGAACGATTTGTCGCCAACCTAGCACGTGGTGGAACAATTGATACAGTCACTAATACGTTATCGCGAACAAATCTATTACAACATCTAGATGCTGCTGCTATGCTCGTCGCTTTAAAACAAGCAGCTATTGCGATAGCACAGTCGATCGATAATAATATCGATGCACATTTTGGTGAATTAGGAGTAGACCTAGCTATCGACATTCACGGCAAAGTATGGCTATTAGAAGTTAATTCTAAGCCATCCAAAAATGATAACACCCCGTTGCATAATAATAAGATACGACCTTCAGTCAGAATGGTAGTTTCTTATGCAAAATATCTAACTGGTTTTGAGGAAGGGAGAAATCCCCATGGAAGTCATAGAATTAGGAATAGCCGTCGCAAAAATTGAATACTCGGAAGATAGCACTAGAATCGATGTGTTACTGCCCGAGCCTAAGTTTTATCAACAATTAAGTCAATTAGGTGAGCAGCATAATATAGCTGTATTTATTTTTTCTGCTAATGAATGGCAGCAGCATGATCAGTTACTTTTCGGCTTTCGTTACACACAACAAGGCTGGAAGCGCCAATCTGTGCCTTTTCCAGATGTCGTGTTCGATCGTTGTTTTTACGCAAGTTCCAAGGATCGTATAAAGATGGAATCCGCACTTGCTGCTCTACGGCGCCAAAAACCTTATCATCTCATTAATAATTATCTACCAACTAAATTACAAGTTTACGATCAACTTAACACCGAAGAATTGTTAATTCCTTATTTGCCTCATACTGATTCTATTCAAACACTACCCGAAATTTCACAATGGCTAAAGCTATATCCGCAAGGCATTATTCTCAAACCAGCTGCAGGTATGCATGGCAAAGGTGTTGTTCATATATACTATAATCCAGAGCTACAACTCTATCAAGTAAGTGGACGTAATCTTCGTAATGATAGCTTTGAAACTAGCTTCTCACGTGAACTTTCTTTGTTGAAATGGCTCTACAAATTCAAGAAGCATTTACACTATGTTGTTCAGCCTTACTTCTATTTACGCGATGATAAAGGGCAGCCTTTCGATATTCGAGTACTACTACAAAAAGATGATCATGGCAGGTGGCAACAGACAGGCAGTATTGCAAGGGTAGGTAGACAAGATGGATTAACATCAAATTTACACGGCGGTGGTGAGGCACAATTGCCATTACCACTATTGTCGAAAAATTTGGGCAGCTATAAAGCAGAACGTTTACTACAGGAAATCCATATAATAAGTGGGCAAACAGCTATTGCCATCGAGCAGCATTTCGGACGCTTTGGAGAGCTTGCATTAGACTTTGGTGTCACTCCACAAGGACGCGTATGGTTATTAGAATGTAATAGTAAGCCCGGTCGCCAAGCTTTCAGTATTGGCTTAGATCGTAACGATGCACAGCTTGCAATCGAGCGACCACTCCAATATGCAAAGTTTTTGTATGATCATTATCGCTATAAGCAATATGCCGTCAGGTAAGTTAAGCAAGATAAGTAAGCTAAACAAGTTAAGTATTGGCGAGCAAGCAGCTACATTTTCCAAGCCAGGTTCAAAAAGATCGCTCGTACGTTACCAAAAATGTCATCTGATCGATTTGAACTTCTATGTAGATTAACTTTGCTCCAACAATCAGGAGGTACATTGATGAGTCTTACCATTTGCAACATACACTTCTCACAGCAGCCTGAGCAGGTCGTATATGCTTCCAAATCGCTCATCCAAGAGCTGCAACTTAATACGTCTAAGCCCCTTATTATACGACTAGGGCAGAAGGAAATAAAAGCATTAATAAAGCCATTAAAGCGTGCGGGTAAACATCTATATTTATCATCCGGTATTCGCGAAATCATTAAAGTTCCAAGCAGCGGTACTATTCATCTGTTCCCCCGTGATACTAATGATATTCAATTAGGACCTCTCATCGGCATATTAACCGATGTTATCAAACCTGGCGAAGGCTCACCCTTCAACTCCCGCTCTTCATTCGTTAAACAAGTCATTAAAGCGGGTCATAACAAAGCGTATACATTCGGCTTTACACCAGCCGATATTAATTGGCAAAATAAAACAATACACGGTTATTTTCTCAATGCACAAGGGACTTGGTTTCGCCGCGAAGTAGCTTTTCCAGATGTTATCTACAATAGATTACCCAATCGAAAGACTGAAATTGGACCATCGATGACCGCATTACGAGAACGTTTTGTAAAAATCGGTATTCCCTTTTTCAATTGGAGTTTCTTGAACAAAGCTGATGTATACGAATTTCTCGACAATGACCCTGAGGCGCTACTTCATTTACCCGAATCAGTGACAAATCCTTCGCAAGAAAAAATGAAATCGATGCTTCATCAATATAAATTTATCTACTTTAAGCCCGGTACCGGCAGCCTAGGCTATGGCATCTACAGAATTACGTATCACCAACAAAATGGCTATTTCGTTCGATATCGTAACAATCGTACGAATACGCTATTGAAATTTACAAGCTTCGAAAAAATGTATCGCACACTATCGTTAAAGCATGGGGAAGGAATAAAAAACTATGTTGCTCAACAAGGTATCCGCTTAATTGAATTAGATAAATGCCCTGTCGACTTCAGATTTCATATGCATAAAGATATTAATAACGAATGGCAGCCTGTCGGTATCGGAGCAAAAAAAGCGGGTCGTGGTAGCGTAACAACTCATATGAAAAGCGGAGGTACATTACTCACACCTCAGCAAGCACTCCAATATTCGTTCGGCAATCGAACACATGAGATTCTAGAAAAAGCAAAGAATATTTCTGTTAAAATTTCCGAAGCGATTGAGCGAAACTATTCACACCGACTTGGTGAACTTGGATTAGATATCGGAATAGATCAAAATGGTGATGTGTGGATGTTCGAAGCTAATGCAAAACCAGGCAGATCTATTTTTAAACATCCCGAGCTTCGAATCGCAGGCAGAGAATCATTGAATCATATTGTGGAGCATTGCTTATATCTTAGTCAGTTTCAAGGGGGCGGAGTATCTTGAATAGTCCCTCAATAGAAGAAACCCCCGATCTTAATCAATTTGTAAACAATGTATTTGCGATCTTAACCTCTAACGATGCGCAAGGAAAAATGCGCGGTAATCGAAGTAATTTTATCGATATTATTCAAGCAGGACGGGAAATGGGATTTACCGTCTATGTACTTCCCGTCGAGCACCTAACGTTGAATCGCGAGCAATTAAGGGGTTATGTGTATGTTACTAATACCAAACGTTGGATACAAAAATGGATGCCTTTTCCGAACATTATATATAATCGCATCCCTCTTCGTTCCTATGAAGAAACCGCTGCCGTGAAAACAAAGTTGGCAGCTTGCCAAAAAAATTCAGATCTAATTTTATTCAATCCAACGTTTTTCAATAAATGGGAATTACATCGCTGGTTACGCCGTTCAAAAATTACAAAAGCCTATATTCCACTTACTCGTAGACTCAGTAGCGCTGCTACACTTGAAGATATACTACAACAGCACTCTTATTTGTACTTGAAGCCAGAAAGCGGAAAAGCTGGAAAAGGTATTATGACCATTGTCAAAAAAGAAAATAATACTTTACCTTATCGACTGAACATTCAAGAGAAAACGTACAGTACTACCTTCAATTGTGCAACGTTCAAAAAACTTTGGGCACGTATTCAACAAGAATGTGGTACTGTTCCATATATTGTGCAACAAGGGATTCCATTAGCGACGTATCGTAACCGCAAATTTGATCTACGCACCTTGATCCAGAAAAACGGAAGTGGAAACTGGGAAATTACAGGTCTTGGAGCACGAATAGCAGGAAGTACAAGTATTACAACCCATGTACCTCGTGGTGGTAGTATTGATGAGCCGCTGAAATTGCTAACCCATGCATTCGATACGACAGAAGCTCAGAATATTATAGATAAAGCATCTAAAGCTGCTATTAAAATTGCTAATCAAATTGAGCGCAGTGCAAATTATCGACTAGGTGAGATGTCTATGGATATTGGAGTGGATCAACTCGGGAATGTTTGGTTCTTCGAAGCAAATTCTAAACCGATGAAATTCGATGAACCACATATTCGTAAAGCATCATTACAACGCATTTTTCAATATAGTCAGCATCTACTCAAACAATAGCTGAAAACAGGAGGTGCAACATTCATGCTAACTCGTCACACTTCCAGATCTTGGAATAAACAGAGAGCAAAAATTTTGAACTTTATTAGCCACTATGGAGAGAAAAGAATTACGCTTGCCACACTTCACAGTTTACGTGCGCTCTCTGATGAACAACTAAACTACCAATCATCACCTGATATTGTTCCAGCTTCTGTTGTTACTTTCAGCGATCAAGGTAAATTAACAGGAGTAGGATATGCCATTGGAGATGGTAGTGGACATTGTCTCATCGTAGTGCGACCAGAGGACCGAAAAAGCGGTATCGGCTTTCAAATTATGAAGGAACTTATCGATAATCTAGACTGTTTTTCATGTCATGTTGCGATAGATAACATTTCTAGTTTGACACTTTGTTTCAAAAATGGACTGCATGCTGTATCCATGTTCAAAGGTCCGACCGGAAAGGCAACCTTACGTTTTGAAAGGAGTTCAGTTCATGGCGCGGCTACTGTTAGGAATACTAACACTATATCTCAATGACAACAGAATATTAGAAGAACGAAAAATATATGAGCAAATGACGATTGAAGCCGCACAGCTTGGTATTAATATCATTGTGTTCACGCCCGAAGATATGTCGACACATCAGGCGAAGGTTAGAGCTCATTATTTCGATACCACTCAAAAACGTTGGGCGCGGAAATGGGCGAATATTCCGAAGTATGTCTTCGATCGTTGTCGCTTTCAGAAATCACATCGCATGAAATCATTACAAACATTTAAAGCGCAATATCCCAACATTCATTATTTGAATAAACCCATTGGGCATAAATGGATTGTTCATCAGAAACTAGAGGAACATCTCCCTATTCGCCCTTATCTCCCTCATACGATCCACTATTCAAATGTAGCGGATATTGCCTATATGTTAAATCTATATAAAGTAATTTATCTTAAGCCTGTAAACGGCACAGGTGGTCGTGGCATTCTACGTATCGAAAAATCATCCAATGAGATGGTTTTTATTGAAGGAAGAGATCATGACCGTAATATTATATCTCCACAAAAATTAAGTCTATCATCACTACGTACTTTTGTGCAGAGATGGAACGGGCTTAACTCTAATTATTTGATTCAGCAAGGTATTCCCTTACAGCTTGCTAGTGGGAGAGTACATGATTACCGCGTACTCGTTCAAAAGGATGGAAATGGACAATGGAATGTAACGGGGTGTGCAGGAAGGATAGGAGCTAAACGCAGTATTACGGCAAATCTTCATGGTGGCGGATCTGCAGTTCCGATGGAAAAATTAATGCGTAGCTTTATCGATAACAATATTAATATAGCTGCTGTACAAAATCAGGTAAATGATCTTTCCATCGAGATCGCTTCATATCTAGAAATGTGTTATTTTACATTGTATGAGTTAGCGATTGACATTGCAATTGATCGCGAGGGTCACATATGGATTATTGAAATTAACCCTAAGCCTGCACGTGAAGTATTCAAAGAGATAGGTCTTCTTGAAGTGTATAAAAGTGCAATTCGCAAACCACTTGAGTATGCTAAATATCAATATTTAAAAAATGAAAGTTAATAAGCAAAATGCCAGCTGCCTGACAGCTGGCATTTTCTGTTCCTTACTGGAATCTACAGATAACTATTGCATCAAATGCAGTAGCCGTTTACTATTATAGTTTAATCATGCATTATGTATCATCGGTATCAATTAGTGCTTTCTATATTATTTAGAATAAAAAAGGAGTTACAACCTATTATGTTGAAGTCGCTATTACGCGCAATGACTGAGCTAACCTCTCGAAAATGGATTTCTCGTATTACAGGCGCATTCGCACAGTCTCCTGGAAGCCGTATTTTCATCCGAAAATTCGCTTCAATATATGGGATAAAAGTTGCAGATGCAGAAAAACCAATTGAGCAGTATCGAACGTTAAATGAGTTTTTCACCAGACGACTAAAGCATAACCTTCGTCACATCGATACGACAGCTTCTGCACTTATATCACCTGTTGACGCTCTTATTACTAGTTGTGGCGTCATTCATAACGGAACGATTGTAAATGTGAAGGGACAAGACTATTCCGTCTCAGAATTGCTAGCAGATGATGTGCTAGCCAATAAGTTTCTTAACGGCTATTATTATGTGCTGTACTTAAGCCCAACTGACTATCATCGTATTCATACTCCAATCGAAGGAACGATTATTGGCCGAGTACATTTGCCAGGTAAAGTATACCCTGTTAATAACTTTGGACTGACTCATATGAAGCGAGTACTTAGTCGAAACGAACGTTTAATTACATATATTAAAAGTAATATGAATACAGTAGCCGCTGTTAAAGTTGGTGCAATGAATGTAAGCAGCATTCATTATGTACATAATCATAAAGTTCAAGTTGAGCGTGGTGAAGAGCTTGCATACTTTGCGTTCGGCTCCACTGTAGTATTACTGACGGAGACTAACTCGTATGAAGCTGACCCTGCTGTTCAATTGAATAGCAAAGTGTTGATGGGACAAAAACTTGGGACAATGGTTGAAAAATCATAAAGACAGATACAAAACACGTAGTTATCTGAATTTCTCGTTCAGTTAGCTACGCGTTCTTTTGTTATCTTATTTCAGATGGGTTTTTTCCAGTGTACTGTTTGAACTGACGGCTAAAGAAAAATATATCTCGGTAGCCCAGTGCATCTGCTACTTCGGTCACATTCATCCCCGCATGAGTTAGTAAATATTGCGCTCGATCTATTCTCGTTCGAATCATATACGTTTGAACAGACATACCTAATACTTCTCTAAACTTCATTGAAAAATATCGAGGTGATAACTGTGCGCGCATCGCAAGATCTTCAACGCGGTGAGCAACACTAGGATTTTGTCGAATAAAGTTAGCCACCTCATGAATAGCTTCGGTTAACTGATTACTTGCTTTTTTCTCTGTTGGCGTCTGGAAATCCGCACGAAGCAGATGAATCATTATTTGTTTCAAAACAAGCTTAGCTTCTTCCTCCGCAGCAAAAGTTTGAATAAGAAATAATCGAACATAACGAGATAATAAAAATTCAAAGTCTATCGTATCTTTTAGTACGCGATAGCGCTTTGGAATGACCTCTACATCTTCTTCCGTAGCAAAGTGAATATATGTTAGCACTAATGGCTTTTGTGGATTATGTGTAGCACTCGTATAATCTCCTGGGCGGAATAAGAAGCAGCTTCCAGGACCTACCTCGTGATGTACGCCGTTAACTTCAACATCTCCTTCTCCGCTCCATACGTAGAATAGATCAAAATTCGGCATAGGTTTTTCTCGTCTTGCCCATCTCCAACCTGGCTCACAAACAATTTTTGCAAATGCAGGCTTTAGCACTAGCTTCTCTGGCGATATGTCTAGCATAATTGACCACTCCTACTACTTTATTTCTTAAAATCAAATGTAATCTATTAAAGTCTCTATACAAATTGTGCAAAAAATAATACCCCTATACTCCATTATAATTAAACTTGCGAAAGGTTCAACAGAAAATTAATGCAAATTGCTTGATTGAAACTTTTTTCAGTTGTTCATGGTCTAGTTGCAGTAATAATGTTATAATATGTGCGACTGCACTAACCTATAAATATGATTGATTTCGGAAGGATGGAATGAAGTCCATGAACCCATTAGCTCAGCAACTTAATGAGACGCTGCAACAAGAAAGTCCCGCTGTCTATGACATGTTATCTAATCTAGGGAAAGCAATTTACTTCCCGAAAGAAGGTATTCTTAGCCAATCTGCAGAAGCAAAGGCTAAAGCAAAAAAGTATAATGCTACAATTGGTATTGCAACTGAAGGTGGCAAGCCAATGCACCTTAAAGTTATCCAAGATACTTTAAGCGCTTATGATCCTAAAGATATTTACGAATATGCTCCTCCTGCAGGTAAGCCGGAACTTCGTACTGCTTGGCGTGAAAAAATGGTAAAAGATAATCCTTCATTAGCTGCTGTACAAGCTGAGATTAGCAATCCAATCGTAACGAATGCATTAACGCATGGTCTAAGTATTGTTGCTGATCTATTTGCCGATACAGGGGACGCTGTTATTATCCCGAATAAAAACTGGGAAAACTATGAATTAACTTTCGGTGTTCGTCGTAATGCTGAAATCGTGGAGTATCCACTATATAATGAAGATCAACGATTCAATAGTGATGGTTTACGCGAAGCATTGCTTGCTCAGAAGGGCAAAGGTAAAGCTATCGTTATCTTAAACTTCCCTAATAATCCAACTGGTTATACGCCAGATGATCGAGACGGCGCTGCTATTGTTGCTGCAATTCAAGCGGCAGCTGAAGAAGGTATTAAAGTTGTTGCAGTAACTGATGATGCTTACTTCGGATTGTTCTTCGAGGATACAATGAAAGAATCTTTATTCAGCAAATTAGCTGATCTTCATCCTAATGTACTGGCTGTTAAAATTGATGGTGCTACAAAAGAAGAATATGTATGGGGCTTCCGTGTAGGCTTTATTACTTATGCTTCATCTTCCAAAGCAACACTTGCAGCACTTGAACAAAAAACGATGGGCATTATTCGCTCTACAATTTCAAGTGGTCCTCATCCATCTCAAACTTTTGTCTTGCATGCACTTAAATCTCCTGAATTCGAAGCTCAAAAAGCCGAAAAATTCGAGATTATGAAAAATCGTGCGAACATTGTAAAAGGCTTGCTAGATAGCGGTCGCTATGGCGATGCATTGCAATACTATCCGTTTAACTCTGGATACTTTATGTGCTTGAAGCTTTCCAATGTAACTGCTGACGCTGTTCGTCTATTACTTCTAGACAAATACGGAATCGGAACAATTGCGCTTGGAGATACCGATCTTCGTGTTGCCTTCTCTTGCATCGAAGGCGAGCAGCTAGAAGACTTATTTGATTGCATCTATAAAGCAGTTGTTGAACTGACAGAAGAAGCTTAAGATTCAATAACAGTAAGAATTAAGGGAGGTTCTAATATGGCCATAAATAATGAAGTTATCGTCGATTTATTTGAACAGTTGCCTGAAAAAGACAAGCAATCTGCATTGGATTACTTGCAGTACCTTTCCATCAAATCAATCAAAGATCGTCCTGATTGGAACGAAATTTCCCTGTTAGATCCTGATGATATCCCTTTGAGTGATGAAGAATCACTGCAGATTAACTCAAACGAAGGATTTGTCTCGGGGAAGGAAGCTTATCGTGAATTCAACCTTAAAGTTGATTTACCATAAACGAGCTTTAAAATTTTTAGAAAAACAAGAAGCTCTAGTTCAAGATCGCATTGTAAAAGGATTAAAAAAGCTTACTGTGCGACCGCCGATCGGTGATATAAAACCCCTCAAGGGTGAAGAAAAACTTATGCGCCTACGAGTGGGTACATATCGTATCATATTCGAAGTGCATATTAGCGAAGGAACCATTTATATTTTAACAATCGACAACCGCGGTGATGTGTATTGATTCTGTGTTTATTACGTGAAAATTTTATAAAATTCCAATAAACTCTATCTAAAAACAAAGAAACCATTCCCTTTGAATTATTGGGAATGGTTTCTTTGTTTCTTAATCCAAATCATCGACTTCTTTTTCTAGCTTCCGCTTCATATTGAAAGCACGAATGACAGGATATAGTAATGCGAACATAATCATAACGATAACCTGTGAACCATGTCCACTCCACATCGGAGTCGTCGTCATTAGTAGAACAAAAAGCAACATATAGCTTAATATTCGATCGATCATAATGATCTGTTGTTGCTGAAGCTTTAACTGCATCGGGAATATATCTTTCCAAATCGCGTAGCGATGTACTTTGCGTAATGAGCCTATTTGCAATGTTATAATTATACCAAACAGTATATAACTAATAACTGTTCCCCATCCATCGATGCCATTACCTGTAGCCGCTAAGTAGTTAACAAGTCCACCGAGAATAAGTAATCTTATACAAATACCACCGATTTCAGTACGTACGAACGTTATCAAATGTAAATATACGAATGTATATTGCTTCCGATATGGTACGAATGGAATAATCCAGCTCAAATATTTTCTTTGCTTCACAATAGGTGGACCAACACGTACATCAATGAACCAACTAAAAAATGAATAGAGGCGTCGCATCGTGATTCGTTCTTCTGTAATTAAGCGATCCCATGGAAATTGTTGCTTACTCGTCACTCTATAGAGAGTAGCTAGCATAGCTATTACAATAACCGTAAGACATAACATACCCCAGTGACTTGAAAGTAGCCAACCCAGCAATAACATAAACATTAACAGCCAACGGAATAATCGCATAATGTTCCGATTCATTGACCAGACCAACTGGCGTTCCTGCCAAGCCAGTACATGATTCACAGCTTTCAACAATACGAGTACCGTTATAAATATTATCGGTTGATAAGCATCGGTTTGACGATATAACGGCCAATATATCAATGTAACAATTAACAGATAAATGAAGCCATTTCGCAATGAGCGAATATGAGACTTTTTCATATACGAATGCAAGCGATGCTCCATCGGCATAAGAAATATCGTATCTGCTTCTTTCAACCACGTACGCAGAGGACTATAGCTTATTAATGGTGTGAGCACGAGCGCACCAATGAGTTCCAACGGGAAAT
The DNA here is from genome assembly GCF_056786395.1 of Paenibacillus sp. Y951. Lineage (NCBI taxonomy): Bacteria > Bacillati > Bacillota > Bacilli > Caryophanales > Paenibacillaceae > Paenibacillus > Paenibacillus sp. Y951. The sequence goes on from NZ_JBXCIY010000005.1 coordinate 196,850, forward strand.
TTTCCGGTACATTATTGATTAAATTAACATATTGAATAATGCTCACAATACCAATGAGCGAAAGAAAAGCCGGAAATCCACTCCGCATCATATAATTAATATATGGCAAAACTTCTTTCATGAAAGCATGCTTTCGTTTCTGCCATAAATGTACCACATCAGATGACATCAGACTTCCCCTCCATTTAACAATTCATAGAAGGCTTCCTCTAGGTTTCTCGCTTGACCTCCCCCTTGATTAGCTTGATCAAGCATTTGCTGTAATGTTCCTTGTGCCACCACTTGACCACCATCTAGCATGAGAAATCTATCACAATAGTGTTCAATTGTTGCAAGAATATGTGAGCTCATTAAAATCGATGAACCATTTTTCTTCACTTCCTCAAGCTCCTGAAGCAAGGAACGAATCCCTAGTGGGTCAAGACCGAGAAAAGGCTCGTCAATGATGAATAAAGACGGTTTTGCTAATAAAGCACTCATAATCATTACCTTTTGTTTCATCCCTTTGGATAGATGGGCTGTAACTGCTTTACGCTTTTTCTCCATATGGTAACGTTGAAGTAATTGTTCAACCTGTTGTTCATATTGTTTCTGCGGGACACTATATGCCATCGCTGTTAAGCGCAAATGTTCCTCTACCGTTAACTCTTCGAAAAGAACAGGTGTTTCTGGTACATAGGTGTAACCACTTCTATACTTTTCAACATCATCCTGCAAGGTCGTCCCATTAATCATAATGGTTCCTTTATGAGGAGTCATTAATCCAAGAATATGTTTAATTGTGGTGCTTTTTCCAGCCCCATTAACTCCGATAAGACCAATCATCTCACCTGACTCAATATGTAAATTAATATTTTGAATGATCGCTTTACGTGGACTGTATCCTCCACTTAATTGTTCAACACTTAATACTGTACTCATTCGTTCACCTCATTCTTTTCTTCATATAAGCATACCTAATTTCTACATGAATATCAAAAAAAGAGTAGAAGCAAATTGCTTTTACTCTTTAACCTTACATGTCTTAGGTAGTTTAATAGCAGAGTAAATCCACCGTATTACTTAGTTATCAGTAGATTGTCGCTTTTCTTTCAACCACTTAGGAGCACCTTTATTTTTACCGCTATTTGCTTTTTTCTTTGATTTAGCTTTTGCAATTGGACCAGTTTTTTTGTCTTTTTTCAGACTACCATTATTGCTAATATCAGAATTGCTCGAAGTGGAAATTTGACGTTCTTCACTTGATTGGTTTGTTTCTTGAGCTTTGATAACTCCACTGTTATCGTTCGCAGTCGAACTTCCTTTTAATGGAGTAGACTTGATCGTATCCGTTTGTTTCCCCTTGCTAACACTCGCTTGTGGTCGATCCGAAGCTGCTGCCTGCTTAAGAGGAATCGACTTCTCCGCTGGCTTGTATTTCGTTGCTTCAGCTACTTGAGCTTCATTCAACAATTTACCACGGAACAATATTCTTTCTTCAATCTTAATATTCAATTGCTTCATGAATTTGTCCATAATGAACTTTTCATGTGGCGTAATAATAGATATAACTAGACCTGATTTCCCCATACGACCTGTTCTACCTGCTCGGTGAACATAATGATCAGCATCGACAGCTGGCTCAATCTGAATAACTAAAGGTAGATCAACAATATCGATACCACGAGCAGCAACATCAGTAGATAATATCGCATCAAGCTTGCCTTCGCGGAACGCTGTTAATGTCGCTGATCTACGTTGTTTATCAGCTTCACCAAATAACGATTCGATCTTGAATCCTTCATATTTCATCTTCGTTTCCCAATTGGAAATTTGATTCGTATCATTGACGAATAACAGTGCGGAAGAAGCATTCACGGTGCGAAGCAATCGTCTTGCTGTATCTAGCTTAGAACGTTGATCACATACTACATAGAAATGTTCGATGGTGCTTGCTACTTTTTCTGCTGGTGTAATCATAATATGATGAGGTTGTTTCATCCAACGACCTTCATATCTGGACATTGTTGTTTCTGGATACGTAGCAGAGAAAAATGCAGTTTGACGAAACTTATTAACACTGAATAGTAAATTCTCAGTATCTGTAGGTGTGCCTAGCTCAAATGTTTGGTCTGCTTCATCGATAACTAGATACTTAACTTGATGAAGCTTCAGACGTTTACTCTTAACTAATTCATTCATACGACCAGGTGTACCAATAACGATATGCGGATTAAGCTTCAATTTTTCAATTTGACGCTTTGTAGCAGCGCCACCAATTAATTGTTGAGCCTTAACACCTAGCAGCTCTCCATAACTCTCAGCCACACGGAAAATTTGCATCGCCAGCTCTTGAGTAGGTGCAAGTACTACTGCTTGAATCGCTTTTGAGTCAACATTAATAGTTTGCAAAATAGGTAGCAAAAATGCCAATGTCTTACCACTACCCGTTTGCGATTTGACTGAAATATCTTTGCCTTCTAACAATAATTGAATCGCTTGTTGTTGCACCTCGGTCGGGTCAACAATACCTTGCTTTATTAACTCTGAACTTAGTACTTCATTAATTCCAAGTTCTGTCCACTTCGTACTAGACATATTAAAATCCTCTCTTTGCCCATTAGGGCCTCGTTGATGTATTTGTGCTGTTTGAATTAACTTTAAATGAAGGTTCAAAAAGTTCTCTTTTTGAACTACCTTACTTCTTATTGAGCCACTTGCCTGCTACTCTGTCAATCCATCTAGGACAAAGCTGATACATCTTTAATCCAAAGGCTGGAATACGTGGTAGACTCAGCTCTGCACGCTGCGAATAGAGAAGTTTAATGATTTGCTTAACTACATATTCAGGCTGCATAATAAGCCATGAAATATTTTTAACGTAATTGCCATCAGGATCAGCAATATGGAAAAACTCGGTGTTTATCGGACCAGGATTAACTGCAGAAACTTTGATTGGTTTGCCCCTTAGTTCCATTCGTAATGAATTAGTGAACCCTAGTACCGCATGTTTTGTTGCAGCATAGGAGGTTGATTTGGCATTCCCGATCATTCCTGCTAATGATGCTATATTAACAATATGCCCGCTACCAGCACGTTCCATAATCGGAAGTACAGCTTTTGTGCATCGTACAATTCCCATATAGTTTGTGTCCATCATTTGTTCATATTCTGCAACTGATAAATCTTCAATACTATCAAATTTTCCATAACCTGCATTGTTAATCAATATATCAATTTTTCCATAAGTAGCAACAATATGATCTACTGTCGATTCAATATTAGCTAGATTCTGCACATCCATGACGTAGATCGCAGCTCGCCCTGATATTTTTTCTAACGCGAGAGTTAGACGTTGTTCATTTCTTCCTGTCAGTATCGTTATTGCACCTAAAGCAGATACTTGCTCGGCAAGAAGTGAACCAATGCCGCTTGAGGCACCAGTAATGAGTATTACTTTATCATTAAGCATCTATATCACCCACCAACAGTGTACTTCATAATAATTGAGAAAGCAAAATTGAAAACTGCTAGATTGCAATTTTCATATATACAATATGCTGCAGATGATATCGTCTATCTAACGACATCGTAAGCATGAAAAAAGCTCCCTCTCAGGGAGCTAGTATATTATTGAACTACAACTTGAATATCCAATTCTCCAATGCCTTCAATGATTAATGGTACCGTTAAAGCTTTAGTACCATCGAATCCAGCTGCTTGTGCCATTTCCATAATTTTGGGAGGTGTAATATCTACTGACATTCCCTGATTGGATAAAATAGTACTTGCATTTCCACTAATCATATTACTTAGTTCCGAAATTGCACTTCTTCCCATTTCATCAAGTTCCGATATAACGTAACCGCCCATCATTGCCGAAATTATCTTCAAAGCAACACATTCTTTTAAGCCAAATATGATATTGCCATTCATTTGACCATTTAGTCCGATATGAATCCAAATGTACTCTTCTACAAACTTAATATCCTTGACAGATACTTGACCAGTAGAAGGGCGTACTTGTATCACTTGTTCAATAACCATTTTGGCTGAATCCAAAAACGGGTTAATAAATTCCACTTTCACTATTCAGTCGCTCCCCTCTGTATAAAATATCTCAAGTGGTTAACTAATGCCTATTATACAAGATCATCTAGGTCAAGTACACTAAAACTTCGCAACTTTACTACTAGTATCAACCTTCCACCTACAACTACCAGCATCTTACTTCCTAATTATGAGATATTTGTTACGAGGGTTGGTCTGGGTAATCTACAATTTTCTACTATTTTCTACCTCTTCCAGTGAGTTGAATATACCTTTATACCTAGTGGAACAGTAAAAGGGCGCTCCGAGAACTAGTCATAGTGCGAAGGCGATTCGATGCCGAGTACACTACTGTGCATTACCGCGTTATTACAGTTGGCGATTTTGAACTTCCGCTAGCTAAACTTCAGCTAGTGTTACTCCGTCTACTAACTTAGCTAGACTCCCAAACTCTAACTCTTCGAACTTGTCGTAAACATTCTGCTTATCAAAGCACCACACACATTGCTCTTCAACTAATGGTTCAAGCGGTGTTTCACAGTGAATCGTTGCTAATTGGCGAGACAAATGAAGCATATCAAGATCCGCTTCTATTTTACGACTAATCGTTGCCGATACTTTATCTAATGATTCTAGTAATTGATCAATAGACCCAAACTCCTGTATTAGCTTATGAGCTGTCTTTTCTCCAATACCTTTAACGCCAGGATAATTATCGGCTGTATCGCCCATTAATCCTTTAACATCAATAATTTGCGCCGGAGTCAATTGCTTCTCCTCTAGCAAACTAGCAATTGTATATAGCTGATAGTTTCCGATACCTTTTTTCATAATTGCAACATAAACAGACTCATCGATCAATTGCAGCATATCGTGATCTCCCGTTACAATAATAACTTCATGATCTTGTCCAAGCGTTTTCGCTAATGTGCCGATACAATCATCAGCCTCATAGCCTACAATACCGATATTAGGTACATCAAAACTACTCACAACTTCCTTCACAAGATCAAATTGCGGAATAAGATCTTCTGGAGCTGGTGGACGATTTCCTTTATATTCCGTGTACTGCTCACTACGGAACGTTTTTGATCCCATATCCCAACAGCAAATCACATGGGTAGGCTTGTACGTTTGAATGGCATCTAGAAAATATCGAACAAATCCGTGAACGGCGTTCACTGGTACACCTTGACTTGTTCTTCTTATTTTCCCGGTAAATGATGTTGCAAAATAAGCACGAAATAATATTGCCATTCCGTCAACGAGTAAATATTTTTGCTTCTGTGACATAGTACAACCTCTTTCTATCATTCATTTCAAATAAAGTTTAATTACACTTCCAATAAAGGCTCTACTACCTCTTCTGTTGTATAAATGAGCCCAGTCTTATTGCAGCTTCCACCAAGCGCTGTTCATTCTCTACTAACGCTATTCTAACATAGCCTTCACCTTGAGTACCAAAGGCATCTCCTGGAATAACGACGACACCAGTCTCTGCTAGCAGTTGCTTGGCAAAGCGACGTGAGCTCCAGCTCGTATTCGTCATATCGCCATTAGCTAGTTCTGGTAGTTTTGCCCATACAAACATCGTCGCCTGCGGTGAGGTCACTTGCCAACCAGCTTCATGTAAACTTCTTATAAACTGATCTCTTCTGCGCTGATATACATCACCCGAACGAACAAAATCAGTACTATACATCGCTTCATCAAGTGCGACAATTCCAGCTTCCTGCACAGGGTCGAAAACACCGTAGTCAATATTTGCTTTCAATTCAGTGAGCGCACCAACTACATCTGCATTTCCAACCATAAAGCCAATACGACAGCCTGCCATATTGAAGCTTTTCGATAAAGAGTGGAATTCCACAGCAATATCTTTAGCACCATCTATTTGCAAAATACTAGGAGCCATAAATCCATCGTATCCCATTTCTGAGTAAGCAAGATCATGAACAATAAGTACATTATGTTGCTTAGCAAACGTAATTAATGATTCGTAAAATGCTAGATTTGCAACAGCTGTAATCGGATTGTTCGGATAATTTAATAGAATGAACGCCGCGCGCTCCCATACTTCTCGCGGAATAGTTTCAAGCTGTGGTAAATATTGATGTTCTTCTACTAAAGGTATGAAATAGGGTTCTACCCCTGCAAGTGCAAGTGATGCTGTATAGATTGGATATCCTGGATCTGGCACGATAGCAATGGAGCCTCGCGGGGCAATTGCCATCGCTAAATGTGCTAGACCATCTTGTGAACCTGCAATCGTACAAACTTCTGTTGCGGCGTCTAATGCTACGCCAAAACGGTGCTTCATCCATTCTGCTGCTTTCTCGCGAAACGGTAAGCCCGACTTCAATGCAGGGTAGGCGTACATATCTTCTTGTAGCGCAAATTGTGATAATACTTGGCGAACCTTCAATGAAGGAGCTCGATCTGGACTGCCGATTCCAAGATCGATAACGTCGATACCTTGAGCTACTGCTTCACGTTTCCACGCGGAAACTTCTGAGAATATAGAAGATCCCAGTTCTGATAATAACTGTGTTTTTCTACTCATAATGTTGTCACCCATTACTTCAAGCCCCAAACCTTTTCATAGTTCTCTTGCTTATAGCCAATCGTTACTGTTTCACCATCTGTTACAATTGGTCGTTTAATGAGCATGCCGTTCGAAGCTAGTAATGCTAGCTTTTCATCCTCGCTAAGCAATGGGAGCTTGTCCTTCAATCCTTGCTCACGATATACATCCCCTGAAGTATTGAAAAACTTCTTCAAGTCTACACCACTAATCTCAAGTAATTGCTTGAGCTCATCTACGGTAGGTGTCGCTTCTACAATATGACGTTGTTCTAGTTCTCTACCTAATGCTTTCAAAGACTTCACTGCACTGCGGCAAGTTCCACATTTCGGATATTCATAAATCGTTAATCGCTTAGTCATAGTTATTCCCTTTCTTCATCATAATCTGTAGCTGTTCAAAGTCTGCCGGCATAGCTGCCGTCCATTCCATGTACTGCTTCGTTATCGGATGAGTAAACGCTAATTTTTCTGCATGCAATGCATGTCTTGTAATAAGTTGTTCGATCTGCTCTATTTGCACGGTCGGATCACAATAAAATTTATCACCAACTAGTGGGTGGCCAATGCTACTCATATGAACACGAATTTGATGAGTTCTACCTGTATATAGCTTCATACGAACAAGCGAAAGCGCATCATTCTGATGATCAGTTCGCTGTTCGATAGACAGCAACTCTGACTCTCCGAACTTCACAAAAGATGATTCAGACTTCAAAGATGACAATTTAGATGTTACCCGAGACAATTCTACGCTTTCTAAGACAGTATATTCGGTCTGCGATGGATATCCGTCCCCATCCTTACAAACAACTCTCAGATGAGGCTGAGCCTTATCACGATCAATCGGCGCATCAATCAAGGCTGTTGCTGGCGAAGGAACCCCATATACAAATGCTATATATTGCTTATCGAAGTCATCCTGCTGCATTTGCTCCGAAAGCTGCTGATGGATAAAACCGTTTTTCGCTATCGCAACAATGCCCGATGTTTCTTCATCTAATCGATGAATAGGTCTAAACCGAAAGCGCTCACCTTTACTTTTCCAATAATGAACGACACCGTTAGCTAACGTATTCGTATAGTGTCCATGAGTGGGGTGAACAACGATTCCAGCAGGTTTGTTGACAATAAGCAAGTAGTCATCTTCATAAATGATCTCGAGCGGCATCTCCTGCGGTAAAATATCCGTCGATTCCTCACGCTGCATTCTTAGCCTCACGACCTCCCCTGCTTGAACAGGTGCTGAAGTATAAACTCTTTCTTCATTGATCGTTAAGCCATATTCCGTTAGCCGAACTTGTGCAAGTAATTTTCCAGATACTTTATAATATTTCTCAAGTACTTCTCGGATCTTTTTCCCTTCATCCTCTTGACGTACAACGACAGATAAAGGAGCATAATATTGCTCTAGTAATTCTAAATTTTCAGTTGTTCCATATATAACAGAGGTCGCAGTAGCATCAGCAAGATGTTTCACAACTCGACCTGTCCATCTTGGTGTTGTCATTATTTTTTCTTCCCTTGAAATACGTTTGCGCTACGTACATATTCCGTATCTTTAGTTCCACATTGCATATTAGCAATTCTTGCTGCCGCAAAGAAATAATCAGACAAACGATTTAAGTAAGCAAGAGCTTGCTCATTAATTTCACTCTGCTCTGCTAGCGCGACAACACGCCGTTCTGCACGTCTACATACCGTTCTGCATATATGTAACGTTGCTGCAAGCTGAGAGCCACCAGGCAGGATGAACTTCGTTAATGCCGGTGCTGCTTCACTATGTGCATCAATCCATTGCTCTAACCGTTCAATTGGTTCTACTGTCATCTTATATGTTTGACCTTCTACAGCATAAGCAAGATCAGAACCAGTATCAAATAGCTCTTGCATAATCTCATACAGCTCTATGCCCAAAGCTTGTGTAGGCTCAAAGATTTCAGCCTGAGCCGCTGCAAGACCTACAAAACTATTCAACTCATCAATCGTACCATACGCTTCAACTTTAGCATCAGTTTTCGACACGCGACCACCGATTAAACTTGTCATACCTTTGTCTCCGCCTCTAGTGTACAGCTTCATATTGAATCCTCCTACAACTTTTCATGATACTTCTTGATTTACATCTTGCGAATGAAAAGTCGCTTCGTAAGCTCCAGCTCAACTTTTCATTTACGTAAATAATAGGCTCGACATATATGTCGAGCCTACTTATACATTTAGCTATTACTTCAGTTTGTGTACAAAATTACCGATACGTTCAATCGCTTCCGTTAATGAAGCAACGGATGTTGCATAAGAGCAACGAAGATGGCCTTCACCACCAAGGCCGAATACCTCACCAGGAACAGCAGCAACATTCGCTTCTTCAAGCAAACGCTGAGCAAATTGTTCACTCGTTAATCCTGTAGAAGCAATCGATGGGAATGCATAGAATGCACCTTGAGGCTCGTGACATTGAAGTCCAATTTCACGGAACCCTTGCACAACAAGACGACGACGCTGATTGTATGACTCAATCATCTTATCTTTTTCCTCAAGCCCATTTGTTAACGCCTCTAATGCAGCATATTGTGACATGACCGGCGCACACATTACAGTGTATTGATGAATTTTCAGCATCGCTGAAATAATTTCTGTATGACCACAAGCATAACCAATACGCCAGCCTGTCATCGCAAATGCTTTCGCAAATCCACTAACTAGAATAGTACGATCCTTCATACCAGGTATCGCTGCAAAACTAACATGTTTTGAACCATATGTTAATTCTGCATAAATTTCATCGCTAATGACAATAAGATCATTCTCTTCCACTACCTTCGCAATCGGCAACCAATCTTCATAAGTCATAATACCACCGGTTGGATTGCTTGGATAACAAAGAATAAGAACTTTAGATTTTGGAGTAATTGACTTTTCCAACGATTCTGCCGTCAATTTGAATTGATCCTTCGCAAAAGTTTCAATCCCTACAGAAACTCCTCCGCTAAGAACCGTTATTGGCGAATACGAAATATAACAAGGTTCAGGAATTAAAATTTCATCTCCTGGAGATATTAACGCACGCAAGGCAAGATCAATTGCCTCACTACCACCCACCGTAACTAAAATCTCATCCGCTGGATTGTATTCCACTTGAAAACTATTATCTAAATAAGCGCCGATTGCATCCCTTAATTCTGGCATACCAGCATTTGAAGTATATTGAGTTTTCCCTCGTTCTAGAGACATAACTGCAGCCTCACGAACATGCCAAGGTGTTACAAAATCAGGTTCCCCTACACCAAGTGTAATGACATCCTTACGCGTACTAACCAGATCAAAAAAACGACGAATACCTGAAGGTTTAATATCTCTTACGGATGGATTCAAGAAATCTTTCATTGATCTAGCTTGTACTGGCACGGATGATACTTGCGATGCTTCGTTTGTCATCACGTTCACCCTTCTTATGGGGACACCATCATACGATGATCACTTTCATGCTCCTCGAAGATAATGCCGTCCTGTTTATATTTTTTAAGTATAAAGTATGTTTTAGTAGATAAAACTGCTTCAATTGTTGATAATTTATTTGAAACGAAGGAAGCAACTTCCTTCAAACTATTTCCTTCAATCTCAACTTGTAAATCATAAGCCCCTGACATTAGATACAGCGACTTAACTTCTGGATACAAGTATATCGTTTCGGCAATACGATCAAAACCACGTCCGCGCTCTGGTGTAATTTGCACTTCGATTAAAGCCGTAACTTTCTCGTCATTCATCTTACTCCAATTCACAATCGTTGCATATTTCACGATGACATGGTCTTGCTCAAGGGCGGCGATGGCCTCACGAACTTCCTCAACGGCGACGTCAAGCATCGTCGCAATTAATTCCGGCTTGATTCTGGCGTCCTCATGCAAAAGCTCAAGCACCTTTAATTGAAATTCACTAATTCCTAACATGATTTTACTCCTTCCCACTTACCTGTGGTGTATAGCAACAAAGCTATGTACGTTATTTTACACTGAATAGATACGTTCTGCAAAGATAAAAAAGACCCTATTAGGGTCTTTTTCACTGCAAATCGTATTTTACTGCCGTTTTCACACTATTAATGCATTGAAGTGTACAATGGCGCCGTCTGATGTTGATTAGCTAAGCTATTCATCTGTAACCAACTTTGAGTTTGCTGTTGTTGCGCAGAATAGGATTGCAACTGCTTGTCTAACTCCTTTTTCGGAGCAACAGAAGGTGCTTGATACATATTTACTTGAGACATTACGGTATAAAGTTGACCTTGCATCGTTAATGTTTTATTCAAAAGCTCAGTAAACATTTGTCGAATCATCGGGCAATTTGATTCCGTTGCCGCAGTTGCATATTCACGAACGACTCGTTTTAAATCCGCTAGTACTGTACCCGCAAGATCTTCCTCAGTTAGTATAGACTTTTGATTGGTATTTGTAGTCATTGATTTCCCTCCGTTACATCATGAATGATCGTAATGAAAATTAATTCATGCCGATAGGTGCTACTGCCTGATGCTGCTCAATCGATTTCATCAACGTATTATAATGATCTTGATGAGTTTGCACCATCGCTTCACAACAACTTTTCAACGCTGGGTGAGTTGATGCTGCAACAACTGCAGCAGTTTGACGTAACAACAAATCCTCATTCGATATGGAATCAATCACATACTCAAGTTCTTTGCTCGACATCGGTTGCATTCACTTCATCCTCCTAACATATTCGCAAATAACTGCAAACTTAGCATGAGCCATTATGCCGCCTGCTATACGAACTAATAGTTAGAAAAAAAGGGAAATACATTTATGTAGGTTCAAAAATCGGGCTTTCGATGGGGACGAGCTTCTCCGTCGACTACGCTACGCGGGCTTTCAGAACCAAGAAGATGGAACGCTACTTGAGAAAGGCGGAAGCGCAAGTGTACGTTATTGGTACACGCGGACCTACAATGTTTCTGAAAGAAACATACATCGGAAGTTTATGCTATACTTTCCAAGTTCGTTTCATATTCGACGCGAATAAGCTACGTTAGCATAATCATCGTTATCAAAGTCCACTTTTAAAACAACCCCATGCTTAGGTAGCGTTCCCCGGTGTCCGGCGCAACACACAGCACCCGTTTCCCTGGTCCCAACTTGCGCGCAATTTGCATAGCCGCCCACACAGTAGCTCCTGATGATGGTCCGACAAGAATCCCTTCTTGTCTAGCAAGCAGTTTCATTGTCGCAATCGCATCCTCATCAGCAACTTGAATAATTTCATCATAAATCGATGTATTCAAAATAGCAGGAATAAAGCCAGGACTTGTACCTACCAGCTTATGAGTGCCCGGCTGACCCCCTGAAAGTACAGGTGAGCCTTTCGGTTCTACAACAGCAATATGAATATGAGGCAATTTTTCTTTGAGTACTTCACTCGTCCCGGTAATCGTCCCTCCTGTCCCAGCAGAAGCTACAAATGCATCTAATCGACCTTCCGTCTGCTCCATAATTTCTAGGGCTGTCGTTATACGGTGAATATCGGGGTTAGCTTCATTTTCAAATTGATTAGGTATAAATGAGTTCGGTATATCGTTTTGAAGCTCTATGGCCTTCTCAATCGCTCCTGACATGCGTTTTTCCGCTGGCGTCAACACAACCTCTGCTCCATAAGCTTTTAACATGGCAATTCTTTCTTTGGACATATTATCAGGCATAACGAGTATAATGTGATATCCTTTTGCAGCTGCATTCATCGCGAGACCAATACCTGTATTTCCACTAGTTGGTTCAATAATCGTCGCACCTGGCTGCAGCGTTCCATTCAACTCCGCCTGGACAATGAGATTGTAAGCAGCACGGTCTTTGACACTGCCACTTGGATTGAAGTATTCCAGCTTCACAATAACTTCTGCGCTCTTGGGTTCTGCTATACGATTCAATACAACAGCTGGAGTATTTCCGATCAAGTCCATCACACTGTTAACCACTTTCGGCATCGTTAATCCCCCTAAAAAATTTCATTACTTCAGAATAGTCATTACAGAGATGAAAAGTAGCTCCAAAAGCATTTTTTCACTTCTCCGTCACAAACTACTTCAAAATTCCAGTTCTGCCATAGTCATCACGAAATAATTTACGCATCCAAAACCATCCTAATATCGGAACTGAACCTACAATTAATAACATCCATACTAAACCTTGCTCCGTATTATTCCACAGCAAATAAGCAAAGAATGGAATCAAACCAATCATTCGTCCCGTCGTTAGACCAAGCTCTCGAAATACGATCAATTCTTCTCGTTTTTCAACCGATTGTTGTGATGCGCCAATCAAGTCAAAAATTCGCGAAGTAATCGGAATGATATACAAAGGGTATAACATCGCTGTTCCTACACCAAACCATATTAATGAATGATAGTGTATCCCCCAGAATAGCGGAATAATTATGATCGCTAATGAAATAACACCAATAAACATCGACCATATTCTCCACTTTGGCTTCATATAACGACCGACAATCCAGTAACTTATTAAAGCAGTAACGGATGCCCATAAACTATACATTCCTACTTTGGCTTCATCGTTTGTCGCAATATAAACAACTAACCCTATTAAAAACATAAATACACCTTCACGAACACCTTGCGCAACGATAACGGCAAATGCCCTACGCCAACTTGTATCTGAGCTCCTTAATTGCTTGAGGGGATGACTCCAATCATATTTACCTTGAACTGGACGTTTCTTAATATAAAAACTTAATATACCGCAACAAGCAAAAATAACTAAAGAACTTGTAAAAATAAGCTGATAACCTCGCAAATCAGCTAGCATACTTATTAACAAGCCAGATGACCACGGTGCGACTATACCAGCAAATGCGATAAGCAATCCTTGCCAACCATTAAAACGATCGCGTGTATTAGGTTCTGTAATTTCAAAATAAACGACGTTATAAGCAATCCAGAAGAGGCCGAGGCCCATTCCACTTATTAAACCAAGCACAATTGGAATGTCACTAGCGCCTTGCTTCACCCATAGCACAATACTATAAAAAACGCCCGAGAGCAGACACCCCGCTCGCAGGCAATTTAATTTATTTCCTTCTTTCACCCATTTACCCGCAATATAGAATGTTATTCCTCCCACACTATATTGGGCTAACGCATACAGCGCAACAGTAAAGTAAGATTGACTCGCTTTCCACAAGTAAACGGGAACAAATGTACCTGACAGTAAATTAGCAAAGCCAAATGAAGTATAAATCGCAAGCAATATCATTGCTTGTTTGTCTAATAATTTCGCCATCTAATCACTTCCCCAAAAAATAGGATTAAGCTATATTAGCTCGATGATAAGATACCCTTAGGCTAAAGACGACATACTAGTACTTTTGTTCCAACTACTATATATCCGGCGTTAATGCGTCAAGTAGCTGCTTACGATCAAGTAAATCTAGATAGCTGTCCGTACGATAACAAGTTGGGCAGACGTACCAGATAACTTTGAATGATTTATTAACTAACGGTAAACCACTAGCCGGTGAAACTTTAGATTCGAATTGTCCATCCTCACCAACAACTTGCAATCCTGCTTCAACCATATATTCACGACAGTTCGTGCATTCAGGCATTTCAAATTGCTCATTAAGAATAGCTTGAAGCGAACTATTCGCTGCTATTTCACGTGTAGTTCGTAAAACCCCACGGTCATCATCATCCCAATCAGAATCATTGGGATCAGCGTGTTCATCTTCCATCTCTTCATCATCTAAATCTATCTCTAACGTTCTATAACCGCTAATTTCATTTTCACAGTGCGGACAATTTTTTTCAGGACCGATCTCCGCATCCCAAATAATATCTGATTCACACCATGGACAAGTTGTTTGTGATTCCATTATTAACTCCCTCTCTAAACACATCTAATTGGATTACAGGTTTGCTACATAAATTATGCCAATAACAAAAAACAAAACTGCAACTACAGCAAGTATTCTTGACAAATTTTTCATACAAAACACCTACCTTAGATAAGAATAGTCGCACCGATTACATAGGATAGCGAAATAGAAATAATCATAGCTATTAATCCTACCGCACGATTATCATTGGCTAGCTCCTCATCTATTTTAAATATCGGTGTCAAAAATTCAAATAAGAAGTATGCAACAAGCAAAATAATAAAGCCATAGGTTCCCCAAAGTAAATTCTCATAAATTGAGCTATTCATTGAAATAGAAAATCGGAAAATATTACAAATCCCAAAAATTTTCCCTCCTGTTGCCATTGCAACAGCCACATTACCACGCTTAATTTCATGCCAGCAATGGTATTTTGTCACTAACTCAAACAATGATAGAAATACGATCAATGAGAATATGGTCACAGAAATATACACAATCGAAGCGAGATATTCATTTTCTAATAACCAATCAATTTTAGGACTCATCCTATACTCCTCACTTTACAACTTTCTAAAAATCTCCTGTAAGCAGGTGGCAAAGCCAACGACCTTATTGTAATCCCCAACAAGCAGCTGGCAGAAGGCCAGCGACCTTGATGCATTTCCCTACCAAGCAGGTGGCAGCGCCAGCGTCGTTGATGAAACCACATTCAAATCTTCAAAGCATAACCATCTAGTCTTTTGAACTAACTTCAAATGAAGGCTCTAAACGTTCAGCTGTCAGCACCAAGAAGATGCACTTCAGCAAAAACGAGTAGCACAGTGTACGTTATTGGTACACGAGCACACACAGGCTTTTGATGGAGGGCATATTCGCCGTCGAATACGCTACGTTAGCATAATCCGCGTGATCACAGTCGGACGTTTAGAGTTACCTCTCTCTATTTGAGTTCGGCTATGGTGACTCCGATGCCACCCTCCCCATAATTCCCATTACGATAAGCTTTCACATGGCTGTGGCGGCGTAAATACTCTTGAATGCCTGAACGAAGAACTCCTGTACCTTTACCATGAATAATATATACTTGTCCCATTCCTGCTAGGAATGATTCATCGAGGAATCTGTCAACTTCAAGGATAGCTTCATCCAGTGACTCACCACGTAAATCAAGTTCCATTCGAACGGAGTCTTCTTTGGTCCGCTTAAGTGTGGCTGCTTGCTTTTGTGGTTGCGCTGGTGCATTAGATTGAGACTGTAACAATTCCAGATCATCTAACTTGACCTTCATTTTCATAATTCCAAGCTGTACCGTCGCTTCTTGACCATGAATATCAACGACATGCCCTTTAGAATTAAGACTATATACTTTAACTTCATCGCCAGCATGTATTTTTTGTTTTTTACCATCACGAGCGGGCTTTGTCTTCACTTTTAATTCTGGCTCTGCATCATCTAAGCGGCGACGAGCTTCTATTAGCTTATGCTCCTTGATCGACGCCCCTTCTTCCATCGCTAATTTACGAAGATCAGAAATGATAAGTTCAGCCTCTTTACGAGCTTTCGCGATAGCAGCAGTCGCTTCATTTTGCGCCTTGGCAAGCAGGTTTTCTTTTTGTTCTTCAAATTTCAATTTATCTTGTTCATGCTTTATACGTAACTGCTCCATCTCAAGTCGCAACTTTTGCGCAATATCACGATCGGATTCTGCTGAAAGACGATTTTGTTCCAATGAAGCAATCATACTTTCAACCTTCATATCCTCATCGCTAACTTCGCCCCTAGCTACATCAATAATATTTGAAGATAAGCCTAATCGTTCCGCTATCGCAAATGCATTACTTCGACCAGGAACCCCTACGAGCAGTCGATAAGTTGGACTTAGCGTAGCAATATCGAACTCCATACTCGCATTGATTACACCTTTTCGGTTAAATGCGTATGCCTTCAATTCAGAGTAATGTGTTGTTGCAATTACTCTACATTCTTTGGCATGAATATGTTCAAGAATTGCAATAGCTAATGCAGATCCTTCAGCCGGATCAGTACCCGCTCCAAGTTCATCCAGTAACACTAAGCTTTTCGACGTCATGTCTTGCAAAATTCGAATAATGTTCGTCATATGACTGGAGAACGTACTCAAATTTTGTTCGATACTTTGCTCGTCACCAATATCAGCGAAAATGGCATCAAATACACAGAGTTGACTTCCGTCCTCTGCAGGTACAAACATGCCAGACATTGCCATTAAACTAAGTAAACCAACCGTTTTTAAGGATACCGTTTTACCGCCCGTATTAGGCCCCGTCACAATAATGGAGTGATACTGATTACCAAGCTCAAGCTCCAACGGTACAACTTGACTTGGATCGATTAATGGATGCCGTCCCTTTTTCAACTTAATATATCCACGATCATTCATACGTGGGCAAATAGCTTTCAATATATGAGCATACCTTGCTTTAGCAAATGTTACATCAAGCTTAGCAATGAGCTCCTGATCATATAAAAAATCTTCTACACAATCGGCGACTTGAGCAGTAAGCTTTTGCAGTATTTTCTCGATTTCTTTAATTTCTTGAACTCGCATCTCTCGAAGTTTATTATTCAACGTCACAATAACTTCTGGTTCAATAAATAATGTCGCACCAGATCCTGATTGATCATGAACGATACCGCCAAAGCTAGAACGATACTCAGATTTTACAGGAATAACAAAGCGATCATTACGCAATGTAATAATCGCTTCCTGCAGCATTTTCTGCACAGAAGATGATCGAATCATATTTTCAAGTTTTTCCCTTACTCTACTTTCACCTAATCTAATTTCCCGGCGAGCCGTTGCTAGCTCTGAGCTAGCTTGATCGAGTACTTCACCCTGTTCATTGATACATGTCCAAATTGCTTCTTCAAGCTCACGATGCTCACTTATTAGCTCAGTGATGTTCAGTAACGAAGGAACTGGATATTCTTCATTAACTGTTGAAATATGTCTCTTCACACGACGACTTCCTCGCGATGTAGATGCAATCTCAATCAGTTCCGAAGCATTCAAAGTACCACTAATTCTTGCTCGATGTAATGAAGCACCAATATTAAAAATACCGCCAAATGGAGCAGATCCCTTCAATCGATCTGCAGCAAAGGCTTCATCTGTTAATTGCAATAAATCTTTAACAATTTCTATATTAGTAGATGGTTCTATTTGTTCAACCATTTCTTTACCAATTGAAGTCGCTGCATGCTCCTTCAATTTCACAATTATTTTTGAATACTCCAATGTTTTCAATATTTTGGCGTTCAATAATAACACCCCTTAAACTTTTCATATACCTTCGATATTATTTCACCAAAATGAAAAATATATCGCAAGCATTGTCTTGCATTACTTATTATAGCGTGAAAGTTGTAATTCTTGTACCACCAATACATATTATTTTGTAATATGGTAACACTTATTAGAGGATCATCGTTCATGCATCATCATAAACCATTTTTACATGGAGGAATGTAAATGAATTTTCTAGGACATGTTGTTAGATTTATCGTTTCAGCATTAGTTTTAATGCTTGTGAGCTGGATTGTTCCACAATTTTCAGTAGGTGGCTTCTGGAGCGCATTATTATTAGCGCTAGTCATTGCCGCTCTAGGCTGGATCGTCGAAGGTGTCTTCGGTAAAAAAGTCACTCCTTTTGGCAGAGGTATCGTAGGTTTTCTAATTAGTGCTCTCGTCATTTGGATCGCTCAATTCATTATCGGTGGAGTGAGCGTAACGATTCTTGGTGCTGTCCTTGCAGCTCTTGCTATCGGTATTATCGATTTATTCATACCGATTGCTAATCCATATGAAGCTGGAGAACGCCATAAATCATAACATTTATTTAGGTCCTTCATCTATGATGAAGGACCTAAATATGTTTAATCCAGCTCGCGTTGCAATATTGTCATCTTGTTGTCACTTGAATTAATGCCATTCAGCCTAATACTGGTATACAATGGATATGGTTATTATATTATAGGGGGTAAATGTCATGAAAAAATGGTTAGTGTTAACGTTGGTTACAGTATTAATGGTAGTATTGGCAGCTTGCGGCTCAGCTTCAAATAGTAATGGCAAAGCTGATTCAATCAAAGTCAGTGAAGATGAAATTGCAGCTGGTTCACTTGTAATCACAGCCGAAAACTGGAAATTCGATAAAGAGTATTACGCTATCCGTGCGGGTGAGTCCATAGAATTAACTGTTGATTCAATCGATGGTGTCCATGGAATCGAAATTATGAATACGGAGTACGCTAATATTATTAACAATAAAACGACTGCTGTTACAATTACAGAACCTGGTACATACGAGGTTCGTTGCTCTATACCTTGCGGAAACGGTCACCGTACGATGGTTACAAAGCTTGTAGTAGTATAATTATTATGGTGAATTGAAAAGTCGCTTCTTCGTTAATTTGAAGAAGCGACTTTTTTCATTTTCCAATAAAGGTTCAAAAAGTGGGCTTTCAGAACCGAGCAGGTGAAGTGTTACTTGAGAAAGGCGGAAGCGCAAATGTACGTTATTGGTACATGCGAACCGTACTTTCCAAGTTCGCTTCAGATGCGATGTCGAATACGCTACGTCAGCATAATCATCGTTATCAAAGCCCGCTTTTTGAACTTCCCATTATAAAGCTAGCTTTGTTCGATTAGTTCAATCCATTCATTATACTCCGTTTGCAGCTTAGAATATTCACGCTTCAATTTTTCATGTACCCCAGTTAATTGTTCCAACTTTTGCTCGACAAGCTCGACTTGTTCTAGAGATTGCTTTTCCATCATGCTGGCTGCAGCTACTTCTTGTAGCTCAAGCTGTTGTCCATACTGCGTAGCTTGTTGTTGGAATTGCTCTGTCTGCTGCTGTAAATCCAGCAACTCGGACTCCAATTTAGCCAACTGCTGCCGCAATTGATGCTCAGCCTCACTTTGAATAGATAATTGATCTTCTAGTGACTTAATATTTTCCTCGGTTATCAACATCTTGTTGGTCGCTAATCGTTCCTTCGTTGCAGCTACTTCTAGATATTGTAGCAACTCCTCTGACTTATCAGCATCCTTCTGATGAAGAATTTCAAGATCGGCATATAACTTCGATACATGATTATAATTGTTCTGAAGTTCATCTAATTGCTGCTCAAGCTGTGTGACTTGAGGAAGCAAAAGATTTTCTTCCGACTTCACGTTGGCTAGTTCTTGTTCTAGCTTGCTGCGGTACGCTACTTCTTCTGCATTAGACGACTTCACTCTTGCTAGTTCTTGCTCTAGCTCACTGCGATATGCTATCTCTTCTGCATTAGACGACTTCACATTCGCTAGTTCTTGTTCTAACTTACTGCGATACGCTAATTCTGCTGCTTTCGATGCTTTCATATTTACTAGTTCTTGTACTAGCTCGCTGCGGTACGCTATTTCTTCGGCATTAGATGACTTCACGTTGGATAGTTCTTGTTCTAGCTCGCTGCGATATGCTATCTCTTCGGCATTAGCAGACTTCATCTTTGTCAGTTCTTGCTCTAGCTCGCTTCGATATGCTATCTCTTCTGCATTAGATGACTTCACGTTGGATAGTTCTTGTTCTAGCTCACTGCGGTACGCTACTTCTTCTGCATTAGCAGACTTCACGCTTGCTAATTCTTGTTCTAGCTCGCTGCGATACGCTAATTCTTCTAGATTAGCAGACTTCATGTTGGCTAGTTCTTGTTCTAGCTCACTGCGATACGCTAATTCTTCTACATTAGCAGACTTCATGTTGGCTAGTTCTTGTTCTAGCTCACTGCGATATGCTAATTCTTCTACATTAGCAGACTTCATGTTGGCTAGTTCTTGTTCTAGCTCACTGCGATATGTTATCTCTTCGGCATTAGCAGACTTCATGTTTGTCAGTTCTTGCTCTAGCTCGATTCGATATGCTAATTCTTCTGCTTTCGATGACTTCACGTTGGCTAGTTCTTGTTCTATTTCGCTACGGTATGCTATCTCTTCTACATTAGCAGACTTCAAGTTGGCTAATTCTTGCTCTAGCTCGCTGCGATATGCTAGTTCTTCGGCATTCGTAGACTTCACGTTTGCCAGTTCTTGCTCTAGCTCGCTGCGGTATGCCACTTCTTCTGCTTTCGATGCTTTCACGTTTGCAAGATCTTGTTCTAATTCTTCGATCAATAAGATCGTTAGTTCTTGTTCATTCATTTGCTCTATATTTTGTTTCTTCAATTGTTCCTGTTCTACTTGCAGCTGCTCATTGCGCTCACCTAATCGAACTACCTCAGTAGTAGTCGCTTCCAGCTGAGTAGATAATTGACTTGATTGCGACGAGCTATCTAATAATTGCGCGGATAATTGATCTCTTTCCGCTATAATCCCTTCGATCTGCTCTTCTTGTGCTAGTTGCTTTAAGCCTTCCTCAAGCAATTGTTCACTTAATTGCTCGATTTCGTTATGTAAAGCAAGCTTTTGTTCTTCTAGCTGCCCAGTTTTTCGTTTGTAGTCTTCTGTTTGATTATGACTTGATGTTAAGTATTTCTCTAAGCTAGCAACTTCATTTTGCAGTGCTTCAACCTGAGCTTTCTCTGATGCGATAACGGTCTCTAACGTTTGTTGTGTCTCTTCTAATTCACGCGCAAGGGATGCCTTCTCCATCTGCGCTAGTTCTTGCTCAGAGGATAGTTGTTGTGCTAACAATTGCTTGGCATCTTCTAAAATCACTCGAGCACGTTCTGCTTGATCCAATTCTGATCGTAAAACTTCTTCCTGCTCCATAGCGAAGAGAATTTGCTCATCGGCTTGAGCTAGACGTAACTCAAAACCTTCTTTTTCTGATTTATTCGTAGCTTGAAGTTCATTCAATTGCTCTGAAAGCTGTTGCTTATCCTGATCCCATTCCGATTGAAGTTCAACATTGCGTCGTTCAAATTCAATACGTAATGACTCTAATTCATCTTCTAGCCGGGTTTTAACTGCACTCGCCTGCTCGGAATACTCTATTAATAACTTTTCCGCAGCTGCTAGCTGATCATTGAAACTAGCTGCTGCATTCTCTTTTTCAGCGGCTAACTCTGTATTTTGAGCAATAAGTTTTTCTGCATCGACTTTTAATTTTGCTAATTCTGTCTCAAATCGACCTTTTTGCTGTAATAATACTAGCTTTTGCTCAAGCACCGCATTTTCCGTTAATTCCTGAATTTGCTTATTATGCTCTTCTTGTAGCACAGTAACATTTTTCTCAAGTTCAAGTTTTATCGCTTCTGATGTTGCTATAATTGACTCTAATTCTGTTAAATGAGCAAGTTGAACTTGTTCCTGCTCTTGTGCGAAAGTTACTTTCAATTGCGACTGTTGCTCATCGCTTACTGTTTGTTGCTCTATAAGTTGCTGGGCATGTAATTGCTTCAACACAGTAAGTTCTTCGCTAGCTTGAACTTTATATTGTTCATATTGAGCTAACAATTGTTCCATACGCTCTTGTTCTAATTGCAGTTCCTTCTCCGTTATTAGTAATCGTGCCTCTTCAGCTTGCAGTCTACTATTTTCACGACGTACACGGAATATTTCCTCGGTAATTTGAACAGCTGCTAAAACTGCTAATTTATGTGTATCAAGAACAGGGTAGCTTTTCGCGAGCTTTTGCATGCTTTCATCTATTGATGCTGCTACCTTTTTCATATATTCTACGCTTGAATGACCTTTTATTTTATACTGACTACCAAATATATCAACATGTACTACGATTGCTTCGTTTTCCATGTGTATCAACTCCTAATCCATGAAGTGCAATAAGGCTATGAACGACAAAAAAAGCCGCATCTAAGCTCACTTGGAACTTATTCGATGCGACTTAAGCAATTTCCTGCCTACTTACGTAATTCTGCTGCAAAAGATTGTTCTAATGTAGCCACAACTTGTTCATGAACCGTCGTTACTTCTTCATCTGTTAATGTACGCTCTTTATGGCGATATACTAGTGCAATAGCAACACTCTTCTTATTCGCCCCTAGACGCTCACCAGTGAAGATATCAAATACTTGAACAGATTCCAACAATTCACCTGCAGTATTGGAAATAGATGTTAGCATATCGCCAACTGCAATATTCTGCTCTACGACAACAGCAATATCTCGACCAATTGCTGGATAACGAGGTAGCACCTTATAAACAATATCAGCATTGGCAAGCTCATATAGCGGAGTTAGGTCAAACTCAACAACATAAGCATCAGCCAAATCAGATGTACGTTGCAGTTCTGGATGCAATTGACCGACATAACCAAGCACCTCTTTGTTTCCCTCTATATTCAACATAATTGCCGCTGTTCTACCTGGGTGGAAGTTTGTAGGCTGTGCGGACTCATAGCTAATATATTCACTAACACCAAGTGCTGCAGTAATCGTTTCAACAACACCTTTGGCATCATAGAAATCATAAGCAATCGATTTGGAATTCCAACCAGCTTCCGTACGATTTCCTGTTAATAATGCGCCAAACCGTTGTTTTTCTTCAGGAAGATTCGTTAATACTTCTTCATCACTGTGGAATACACTACCGATTTCAAATAAAGCTACCGATTCATTTTTACGATTACGATTATAAGCTGTAATATCGATTAATTGCGCGATCAGACTAGTACGAAGCACACTGCGATCTTCACTCATCGGCATTAATAGCTTAACAGCTTTCGTGTTTTGCGCTAATTCTGGGAACAATGTCGTATGAGTAGGGCTAGTGAAGGAATAACTAATAACTTCAAGCATCCCTGAATCAGATAGACGTTTACGTAGTTCACGACGAATCGCTTGCGGTTTCGTAAGAGCACCTGGAATAACTTCACCGTAAATTGGTGTAGTTGGTATATTATCGTATCCGTAAATACGTGCTATCTCTTCAATTAGATCGACATCTAATGTAATATCGCCACGACGCGTTGGCACTTGTACTGTGTATTGCTCATCGCTTGACACGTCATAAGGGAACTCAAGACGATTGAAAATAGTTCTAACTTCAAGTCCAGACAATGAAGTTCCTAGAAAAGTATTAACTTTGTCCAAAGCTACTGTAATGGAAAGTGGCCCAGCTACTTTACCAACAGCTTCTACTACTCCATCAAGCACTAACCCTTCACCTAGTTCAGCGATTAAAGCGGCTGCGCGATCAAGTGCTGGAATAACACGTGCTGGATCAACTTCTTTTTCAAAGCGAAGGCTTGATTCAGAACGAAGACCAAGTCCGCGAGAAGTTTTGCGAATCGTGCTACCTGCGAATTTAGCCGACTCAAGTAAAATATTAACTGTTTCAGCTGTAACCTCTGTCGAAGCGCCACCCATAACACCAGCAAGACCGATTGGCTGCGCGCGATCAGCGATAACAAGCATATGAGACTCTAACTTGCGTTCTTGATCATCAAGAGTAACTAGCACTTCTCCCTCTTTCGCTAAGCGAACAACAATTTCACCACCTGGCACTTTATCCGCATCAAAAGCATGAAGTGGTTGACCGTATTCAAGCATAACAAAATTTGTAATATCTACGATATTATTAATTGGGCGAACGCCAGCAGCAATTAATTTGTTTTGCAACCACAACGGTGAAGTTGCTACTTTTACACTTTTAATATATCGTGCTGAATAGCGCGAACATAATTCGCTATTTTCAATCGTTACTTTAATATGTTCAGCAGCTTTTTCAGCTGTATCGATAACATTAGCTTGTGGAAGCTTCACCTCACGGCCTGTCAGTGCCGCAACCTCGTAGGCAACACCAATCATGCTAAGTGCATCAGAACGATTTGGCGTAAGATCAAGCTCAAGCACATGATCATTAAGATCAAGAACATTCTCAATAGGTGTTCCAAGTGTAAGCGTAGAAGGCAATACAAGAATTCCTTCTTGTTGCTCTTTAGGAAGAAGCTTATCATTAATTCCTAACTCTTTCGCAGAACAGATCATACCTTGTGATTCAACACCACGTAGCTTTGCACGTTTGATTTTGAAATCTCCTGGCATTTTCGCTCCCACTACTGCAACAGGAACGTATTGACCTGCATCAACATTAGATGCACCACATACGATTTGTAGCTCTTCTCCAGTGCCTACATCTACTTTACATACATTCAGCTTATCTGCGTCTGGATGTTTTTCCTTCGATTTCACATAACCAACAACTACACCCGAAACTCCTTGATTTCTAGCCTCAACGATATCGATCTCAATACCGCCACGCGTCATCATTTCTGCTAATTCAGCAGCAGTTATATTTGATAGGTCCACATATTGCTCTAACCATTTATAGGATACTTTCATTATTTTCCGTCCCTTCCTTCACCGACAACCGATCTTTTTTACCATAATGGATAGCCTCGATAGAGGTTTTCTCACTTTCAATGGAATTGCGTAACAACCGTTATGAGCGCTCGCTTTACATTCGAGCAAATTGAGATAAGAATCTTGTATCATTTGTGTAGAAATGACGGATATCATCGATACCATATTTCAATAGTGCGATACGTTCGACTCCCATTCCAAAAGCGAAGCCCGTAACTTCATTCGGATCGTAGCCACTCATTTCAAGGACACGTGGATGAACCATACCGCAACCAAGAATTTCAAGCCAACCTGTTCCTTTACACATACGACAACCGCTACCACCGCATTGTGCACATGTTACATCAACTTCAGCACTTGGCTCTGTGAATGGGAAGAAACTTGGACGCAAACGAATTTGTGAATTTTCACCAAACATTTGTTGTGCGAACTGTAGCAAAGTCCCTTTCAAATCGCTCATCCGAATATTTTTACCAACTACCAATCCTTCAATTTGATTAAATTGGAAGGAATGCGTTGCATCGTCATCATCACGACGATATACTTTACCCGGGCAAATAATACGGATTGGAGTTTCTCCACGACTTGCTTGCATCGTACGCACCTGTACAGGGGATGTTTGTGTACGCATAAGAATTTCTTCCGTAATATAGAACGTATCTTGCATATCACGAGCAGGATGGTCCTTTGGTAAGTTAAGAGCTTCAAAGTTATAGTAATCAGTCTCAACCTCTGGTCCTTCAGCAACAGAATAGCCTAAGCCAATGAAAATATCTTCAATCTCTTGGGCAACTTTGTTCAATGGATGAATCGAGCCTGTTGCTAAATTACGACCAGGTAACGAAACATCAATCGTTTCCTCGCTAAGCCGTTTATTCGTTTCTGCCTGTTGGAAGAAGTTTTGTTTCTCATCCATTACCGACTCAATCGCTGCACGAACATCATTGACCACTTGCCCAATAACAGGTCTTTCTTCGGCACTCAGACCGCCCATACCACGCAATACTTCTGTAAGTGCACCTTTCTTACCAAGATACTTTACACGCAGCTCCTGCAATGCATTAACATGCTCAACATGCTGTAATGCAGCTAGCGCTTCAATGCGCAATGCCTCTAATCTTTCCTTCATTGATCTCGCCTCCATTGTTTTTGTAATACAAAATAAAAGTCATTAGAATTAAAATAACTGGATAAATGTTCATAGATCCGACTAATCGCATTATGCGATTCTGTTAACTTTCATAAAGAAAGTTAACTAGGAGCTTAACCACGGAGCATCACCTACAGCTTTCAAGCGATTCTGTTACCTTTCATAAAGAAAGTTAACTAGGAGCTTAACCACGGAGCATCACCTACAGCTTTTCAGCTTTACTTCGAAGCATTATTCGCTTGTCAGCATCGAGAAGATGACATGAAGCTAGTGACGCGAGTAGCGGAGTGTACGTTATTGGTACACGAGCAACACAGCTAGCGATGAATGGCATATTCGAAGTCGAATATACAGCGTAGCATAATCATCGTGATCACAAGCGAAAAAACACAAAAAGGTCCTTCCTCCCTATACAGGGACGGAAGAACCGTGGTACCACCCTAATTCAGACATATCGAACATAAAACTTTCGATATACCTCTTAGTCCCTGTAACGACGGGTCATCGTGTAGCTCTACTGATTGACATAAGTCAATGTTCAAGTACAAGCTCCAGAGTGAATTTCAGTTATCAGTTGCTATAGGAATGCTCTCAATCTACGGCACTCCATCCCTGTATAGATGATTAACGTACTTATCTCTTTCATAGCCTTCAAGTATTACATACTCATTATAGTATAGACAAAATAACTTGCTCATGCAAGATTGAACTTTTTGAGTGCAAAGGTGATCCACCATATACTCCGTTTTTACCGTCTATGACGTACTTTGGGTACTTTTTCGGCGCATGGACTCCATTTTTAACGTCTATAACGCACTTTGGGTACTTTTTCGGCGCATGGACTCCATTTTTAACGTCTATAACGCACTTTGGGTACTTTTTCACCGCATAGACTCCGTTTTTACCGTCTATAACGCACTTTGGGTACTTTTTCGGCGCATGGACTCCATTTTTAACGTCTATGGCGCGCATTGGGTACTTTTTCGGCGCATGGACTCCGTTTTTACCGTCTATGACGTACTTTGGGTACTTTTTCGGCGCATGGACTCCGTTTTTACCGTCTATGACGTACTTTGGGTACTTTTTCGGCGCATGGACTCCGTTTTTACCGTCTATAACGCACATTAGGTGCTTTTTCACCGTATAGACTCCATTTTTACCGTCTATGACCCTCATTGGTTACTTTTTCACCATATAGACTCCGTTTTTACCATCTATGACCATCATTGGGTACTTTTTCGGCGTATGGACTCCATTTTTACCGTCTATGACCCTCATTGGGTACTTTTTCGGCGCACGAAGGGTACTTTTACTTTTCATTCCGTGTATCTGGGCACACTGGAGCTTGATTAATCATTACTAAACTTAAAATCAAAGCTTCGCTCATGTCCATCTTCGAATGTCATAATTACTTTCGCTTGCCACTGGCTTGGGTACGGTAAGTTCAAATCCTTCATCACAAATCTAGATTCATTGAAATTTTCGAAGCCAAATTCATCTTCAAGCTCAGCCTGTACTAATGCAATGTCTCTTGCCGATCTGGCTGGCTTATCCGCTGCAGACAACGACACATCTACTGTTGCTACTTTCCCTTCCTCTTCTAATGTCCATAGCGTTATACTTAGCTGATTCGGACCAGGCGCATTAGGAGTCAGCTTCACTGTGTAATGTAACTCATCACCCATTTTATGAACGTTCAATGTATTATTCATCTGCGGCATCGGACTAATCTGACTTATTACTGATGCAAGCGTAATAATTACTGTTAACAAAATAGCTTCCAGCCACATAACACGCAGTGGATCTTTTTGATGCTTCACAATTTTCATTCGAGCAGCATACCCCAAGCTAATAGCTATGCTAATTACTACAATTTTGATCAATAGCCATTTACCCCACGATGTATAAAGTAGATATAACCCGCTTGGTAATATAAGTATCGTTAGTACAATACCACTAACGGCCACCAGTGCTATCGTTATCCATAATATTTTCGAGAATTTGTTCATAAATTCAGCGGCAATAGCTTTATCATGTCGCCAAATTATCCACAGCTTGATTACACCACCAATCCAAATTGCCGCACAGGCTAGATGGATATAATCAAATAGTATTCCGATCTGACTAGTTTCAAGAGCTGCAATATGCCCATTCATAGCCTCCCCAAAAAGAATAAGCCATGCCCAAATCACACTCAATACGCCATCGAATTTCTTTAAAAGTAAACCGATAATTGCCATAACCAATAAGTAAATCAAACCTTTGCCTGTAGAAGTATTCAACAGTAATTCCTTCCATTGAATCGAATCTGCACCAAAGATATTAAGCCATTGCATCGATTGAACACATAGTACTAATATAACCGCAATGACCAAAAACTTAGTTAGCTGCTGAGCACGAAGCCCAATACGTCCTAATACCGACGGTTCCCACTTCATTCCTAATAATGAATTGGCAATAATTAATCCAGATGTAGCTAACAAGGTAATGAGTAAAATCACATTACTTATATACAAAAGCGTATCCATTATGTCACTTCCTAATTATGTAGTAAAATTATTACTTTTCTATACCTTATTGATCTAGTTCAGTGTAACATAGGAGTTATATTAATGTGTTGCAACTTTGTTAACATTCAACTAATCGAAACACATTATATAATAAACGATTGTATCATTCTCGGTTAGCAGCACATCATATAAAGATACAACGTCAATATGATTAGGGAGCTGAATTTAATGGGAAGACAAACTGGCATGATCGTTCAACAAGCTTTAGATATCTTGTCGGCTGATCCTGTAATTTTACCGTTGCTTAAAGGAAATACTCGCGAGCAAATTTTCCAATCGATAGGCGCCATTCTTTCTACACCCAATAAAACTCATAAAGCTTATCTAAGAATTACGTTAGATAATGGTAATGTTGTGCGAATTCCTGCCTATCGAATCCAGCATAATGATGCGATTGGCCCCTATAAAGGTGGTATACGATTCCATGAATCTGTCAATGAAGACGAAGTAAGTAATCTTGCAGCGTTAATGACTTTGAAAAATGCACTACATGATGTTCCATTCGGTGGTGGTAAAGGTGGCGTAGGAATTAATCCACGTCAATACTCTGAACGTGAATTGAATCTTATATGTAAAAAGTATGTACAATATTTCACCGACATTCTTGGTCCTGATAAGGATATTCCTGCTCCTGATATGGGTACTGGTGAGCGCGAAATGGATTGGATGACCGCAGAGTATAAGAACATTCATCCTGGTAAACCTTATCTAGGTAGTTTCACAGGAAAAAGTCTCGTTTCTGGTGGCTCACTTGGTAGACGTGAGGCAACCGGAAAAGGTGTTTACTTTACATTCAAATATATGCTTCAATCTTATATCCGTAGTAACTTATCTACACTTGAAACATATAATAATCCATATCTGCCTATTGCAAAAAGCTATTTGGATCGCCCGCTAACGATTGCGATTCAAGGCTTCGGCAATGTAGGCGCAGTTATTGCACAGGAAGCTTTCCGAGATCAATCTGTTCAACATACCGTTGTTGCAGTTAGCGATCGCAATGTTACGCTATTCAGCGAAAAAGGGCTACCGATCGATAAGCTATTACAATATAGTTTAGACCATGCGGGTGAACTTCCTACAACAACTGAAGCATGCGCCGAATATCATATTGAGGCTGTCATTCAAGATCGTGAAGCTGTGCTTTATCAAGATGTTGATGTATTGTTCTTAGCTGCATTAGAGGAACAAATTCACGAAGGTAATGTGAGTCAAGTAAAGGCAAAGTGGATTGTTGAAGGAGCGAATGCGCCAATTACTGGTGAGGCAGACGATGTATTAGCTGCCAAGAATGTCATTGTCATTCCAGACATTCTTGCTAATGCTGGAGGAGTAATCGTCTCTTACTTTGAGTGGTTGCAAGGCAAAGATACACAATTCTATAGTGAAGAACGTGTATACGAGTTACTTTATGAGAAGATGCAAAGAACATTAGATCAAGTGTTTCCGCTGTTTTTCAGTCAAAATCATCAGCTTCGCCAATGTTGCTACAATCATGCGGTGATGAGGTTGTCCCAGGTTCTCTACCGTCAAGGCAAGCTCTACTAACTCCGACGTGATCACGATGAGTAGCTTCGTAGCATAGTCGACTGCGAAGATGGCATTCATCGCTAGCTCCAGTGCTCACGTACCAAGTACGTACGTTGTGCGCTTCGCGTCACTAGCTTCATCCCATCTTCTTGATGCTGACGTCGGAGTTATGCTCCGATGTCAACATTGGGAGCAGCGCTGCTGCTTGGGTTACCTTGAATTGACATTCGTCGGATTGTGAGCGTATGCTATGCGTCGGATAAAAGATAAACACAACAAAAAATCCTATCCCCTAATTGGAGTACAGGATGTACTTCATCACAATATACTTTAAAACATTGGATCATAGGATTCTTAGACGTATCAGATCTTAATTATCCAATTTCAGGATAGGCCTAGTTTTCTATTTACGTCAGCCACCGAAGTCTGTAGCGCCAATTTTGGCGCTACAGATGCACTTTTCGAGCTAGCCTTACTTTGTAACATCATTTTTGGCGCTACAGATGCACTTTTCGAGCTAGCTTTACTTTGTAACATCATTTTTGGCGCTACAGATGCACTTTTCGAGCTAGCTTTACTTTGTAACATCATTTTTGGCGCTACGGCTACAAAGATTACTGCTGCTCGAAGGGCCATAACTTCTTTTGAGACAGTCGTCACAAATATTAGACCAAAAACTTATACTTTCTAATACG
This sequence comes from Paenibacillus sp. Y951, assembly GCF_056786395.1. Taxonomy (NCBI): domain Bacteria; kingdom Bacillati; phylum Bacillota; class Bacilli; order Caryophanales; family Paenibacillaceae; genus Paenibacillus; species Paenibacillus sp. Y951. The sequence continues at coordinate 227,662 of NZ_JBXCIY010000005.1, forward strand.
TCAAAAAAAAAGGTTAGTTCATCTCTGAACTAACCTTTATGTTACACTTATTTATTTGCCATTTCTGGAGTTGTAAGTTGATCGTAGAATTCTACGTATTTATCTTTGTCCTCTGAGTTTCTAAGTGCCATCGCAGAACGTGGATGCTCATCAAGTACACCGGTTACCATGTACGGAATATTGTAACCCCACTCTACTTTGTCACGCATAGGAACCATATGCTGCTCGATCATATCAAGCACAGGACGAATATTGTATTTTGTATTTTGAAGCTCTGTTACTAGCAGCTCAGTGTTACAGTTACCTGCAGCACGACCCATACCGTATACAGATGCATCAAGTAGTTCAACACCTTTACCACCAGCAAGAAGCGTATTAGCAAAAGCAAGTTGAAGGTTATTATGAGCGTGAACGCCTAGACGTTTGTTAGGAAGATGCTCAAGGAATTTATCAACCAAATAACTCATATCATTTGGCTTCATACTTCCGTAAGAGTCAACGATATATACAAAATCAACAACGCTATTGTTAATTAATTCGAATGCTTCGATCATTTGATTTTCAAGAACATTAGACAACGCCATAATATTAATTGTTGTTTCATATCCACGGTCATGGAAAATTTGAACTAGTTCAAGAGCTTTGTCCACATCTTGAATATAACAAGCAACACGGATTAGATCAATCATACTCTCACTACGAGGCAAAATATCATTTTCATCAACGCGACCGATATCTACAAGCGCAGAAAGCTTCGTTTGACCTTTATTAGGAATTACTGTTCTAAGAAAGTCATCATCAAGGAATCTCCATGGACCAGCTTGGTCAGCACCCTTTAGCAATTTAGGAGAGTTTTTGTATCCAATTTCCATATAATCAACGCCAGCTTCATTCAAGCTATTGTACAAATGTTGAACAAATTCAACGCTGAAATCCCAATTGTTTACAAGTCCGCCATCGCGAATCGTACAGTCTACAATTTTACAATGATTAGTTTTGGATTGCATATCTGATACTCCTTTTATTCAGAACATAGTTCATTTTTTAATCATCATACTTGAATTTCATAAATAACGCAAAATAAAAATAATTGTGCACTTATGTATCAACTGAATCTTTTCGCTTATCAATAGCTTGGTTTCGTTTACAAATATGTATTAACAAAGTAAACTAATATTATATTTCGCTTAATTTTTCGTATGAAAAAGCGGGGGAACCAAACAGAATCGATTTTTTTCGATTTTAAGGGGTGAATCAAGTCTAATTTATAGACAGTAGGGCCACTCTCTAGCCCGAACCCGACAGCTAACCTCGTCAGCGTGAAAAGGAGAGATGTGCAATGACAATTTGTCCATCTAATGATTTTCAAAATTCCCCAACAGATTCAATGATTTTTCAAATTCAGCGAATCGAAATTTTCGTCATTCCTGCACTTGCCATCGATGCCAATGGTTATCGTGTATGTCTGAGAATTTCAAGCAGTAGAGGCCATGGCTGGAGTGAAATCTTCGTCGACGATTCCGAAATTAGCTTTGATCTACAAGATTGGGAGCACCAACTCGCCACGTTTATCGGTCCATGTTCTATCCATACTCTTGCGGAGCTAATCTCCTCTCAATTACAGCAATCAACCTTTTATGATCAACGTGCGATTTATCTATTCACTAATGCATTACATCAAGTTAATTTTTTACCTGATTCAGATAGCAATTCAGAGGTTGATGAAGAGTTAATATTAAGACGTCGAGCTGTTGCTTACCTGTCTATACGTTAACAAAAAATCCCCTGCTATATGGCGATACTGTAATGATCCTTTGTCATTACAATCCATAAGGTGGGGGATTTTTATATGTTATTATGAGTCTAAGCTAACTACCCAACCGAATGGATCTTCAACTTTACCCGTTTGAATACCAGTAATTGTATCGTACACTTTTCCTGAGATTTCACCGATGTTGCCATTATTAATAACTAGTTTTTCACCATGATAATTCAATTCTCCAATAGGTGAAATAACTGCCGCTGTACCTGTACCAAAGGCTTCCTCTAGCTCGCCTTTATGATGAGCCTCGACTAATTCTTCAATAGATATACGACGTTCTTCAACCGGAACGCCCCAATGCTTCAGTAATGTAATAACTGAATTACGAGTAATTCCATCGAGAATACTACCATTTAGCATTGGTGTATGAATGACACCATTAATTTTGAAAAATACGTTCATGCTACCTACTTCTTCAATATAACGTCTGTGCACGCCATCCAGCCATAGAACTTGAGAATAACCCTGCTCCTTTGCTTGCTCTTGCGCATTGAGTCCCGCAGCGTAGTTACCTGCTGTTTTCGCTTCACCTACACCACCTGCAACTGCACGTACAAACTCAGATTCCACGTGGATTTTAACAGGATTAACCCCTTCAGTATAGTACGCACCTACAGGAGACATAATGATCATAAATAGATAGTTTTGTGATGGATTTACACCAAGAGATGCCTCTGTAGCAATAATGAATGGACGAATGTAGAGACTCGTCCCTTCAACACTTGGAACCCAATCTTGATCAACCTTCAATAATTCCATCAAACCATTGTAAGCCATATTTTCATCAAGATGCGGAATACTTAGACGAGCGTTTGAACGGTTAAGACGCTCAAAGTTTTTCTTAGGACGGAATAGCTTAATTCCATTGTCCGTTCGATAAGCCTTCATCCCTTCAAATACCGTTTGACCATAGTGGAATACTTTTGCAGCAGGGTCCATTGAAATATTTTGATAAGGTACAACTCTGCCTGAGTGCCAACCTTGACCTTCTGTATATTCTAAAATAAACATATGATCAGTATAATAATGACCGAAGCCAAGCTTTGTTTCATCAAGCTTAGATTTAAGATTTGTCGAACGTTCAACCCCAATAGTATGATCCATTATGAAATTCTCTCCTTAGAAATTGTTTTATTAATTGAATGATACCATGGTTTCCAGTATATTTATAATATCTATATTATGTTGTTGCCATACCTTAAAGGTATGACCACATCGAGGGGAAGCGTTGTCATGGATATACGTCAATTGAAATACTTTTTGACTATTGCTCGCGAAGGTCAAGTTACACGCGCAGCGAAAATATTGAATATGGAGCAACCACCTCTAAGTCGTCAATTGAAACAAATAGAGGATGAGCTAGGTGTCCGGTTGTTTGATCGTCACGGTAAAGGTTTGCAGTTAACCGATGCTGGCATCGTACTGAAGCAAAAAGCCGAAACGCTTATTTCGCAATTTAATGAGACGATTGAAGAGATGAAGGAGCTCCAGGAGGGCGTCCGTGGCGTGTTGTCGATCGGCGCTGTATTTTCCTGCATTTCCCTACTCCCGCAGCCGATCGAGCAATTTAGAAGGCTCTACCCTCATGTAAACTTCAAAATATTAGAAGGCGATCATTATTATTTGGGTGAACAGCTAGAAAAACGAGCCATTGATATTGTGTTCGCTCGCCTACCGTTCGAAGCACTTACTGATCCTAAGCAGCTTGCTATTATGCCATTACCCTCTGATCCGTTCGTCGTTGTCATTCCTAGCAAATGGGATCAATATCGCAATACGAAGCAGTTTCAGATCGAGGAGCTTGCAGGTTTACCGCTGTTAACGCTGAAAACAGATCAAACGACTCATATGCATGAGCAGGTTATCGCTGCTTGTCGCAAACATAACTTTGAACCTAATATTATATGCGAATGTTCATCTGTTGCGATTACAATTGCCCTGATTGCTGAAGGAATTGGCATTTCACTTTTGCCGCGTTCAGTTATGCATTCATTTATGGACCCGCGCGTTAAAATGATCCCACTAGCGAATGAGGAGCTACAATCCGATATCGGCATCATCTGGCATAAAGATCATTACTTAACGAAAAGTGCTCGCTTCTTTATCGATTCGATCCGCGAAGATCATGATCCAGTTGAACGATAATGCTTTACGCCAAATTGCCATATCAAGTAACAGGGAATGAGAAATAGTGAGCCACCGAAAGGAATAAGCATCGCTTGCCACAACGGAGCTTCCACTTTGTCTAAAATCATTTGCAATGGGATATAGCTCACTAATCCGAATGGAATAATGAATGTAAATAGCTTCATGACCCACTTTTCATAAATATTAAGCGGATACTGGGCCATCTCACGCCCACCATCTGTAAATACATTAGCAACTTCTAACCCTTGCACCGTCCAAAAGCATAGTGTTGCCGCCAGCATAAATATGCCAATAAAAATACATACACCATTAACAATCATGAACAAAATAATAAGTATATGCTGCCAATGCCATAGCTGTGGGAGCTGGCTAATAGCATAGATAAGTACGATCAAGCTTTGCAACAAACGACCGATTCTCGTAAATTCAAATGCTGAACCGAGAACTTGTAATACAGTATGCCGTGGACGTAATAATAGTCGATCAAAGTCTCCGCGAATAATAAGCGAAGAAAAACTATCGAATCCTCTAGCGAAGCATTCACTTAATGAAAATGATTGGTGAATGATCGCAAAGCATAAAGCAACCTCGGCAAAGTTCCAGCCTTGCAGCGATCCGAACTTCTCGAACATGAAATATAAGCCTGCAAATATTGTAAATGGAATGAAAAATTGCCCGATACTTAACATGAGAAAAGAACCTTTATATTGCAGCTGGGCACGTAAATGCATGAATAAATATTTATAATATAATGTCATAGCTAGCCTCCTTGAATAACAACTGCACGGACAGCTTTATTCATTATCCAATATCCGACAGCGAGTATAACCACTAGCCAACCTAATTGATTACAAATTCCGATTATAAGTTCACTACCTTGTACATGCTCATTAAATACACGGAATGGGAAATCTACCGTCCAGCGAAATGGAAAGGCATATGTAATGAGTTGCATCCACTGTGGCATTAGCGGTATTGGAATAACCAGACCAGCTAAAAACTCTCCCAACACTGCAAATAGTAGCACTGAGCCCGTTGGTGACATTGTCCAAAACACAGAGATATAGATGAGCATTGAGATCGCAACAACTAAAAGTAATGCTAGCAATAAAGTAACGATAAAAGCTAGAAAGGTAATCCAATGAGATGGAATCGTTAGTCGATACGGTTCCGGAATTAATAATACAATGATCGTCACTGGTACGCAGCGTAGCGTCATATTCGCTACACGCTGGGCTAGTAGCTTACTATACCAGAAAGGATAGATCGAGCTTGGACGACATAATTCATAGGCGATATTGCCACTTGTTATTAATTCAAAAATTTCAGGATCACGCACCCATAGCATAACAAGCGATAGGCATATTTGCTGCAACCAAATATAAGATACGACTTGTTGCAAAGAAAGATCCGGCTCTGCTGGTGCTTGATTGTAAAAGGCGATATAGATCATGATGAATATGAAGCCAAAAAACAATTGTGTTGCTATGCCAGCATAAGCTGCTGTACGATACTGCAATCCATTCAAAAAGCGAATTCTCCATACCGAAGTGTATGTTCTCATACCGAATGCTCCTTATATAGAGACAAAATTAAGTCCTCAATCGGGATCGCTTGTACCGTAAAATCAGTTACTTCAATTTGCGCAGTTAACCATTGAATACATTGAGGCACAGTACATAATTCAGTATTTACAGCAAGTGATAATTTCTCTTCACTTTGCTCGATCAACGTAATACCTGGTAAGATTTCATCAACTAAATGTCCACTGTAAGCCACTTGAACAATTTTCCCTGTACCATAGCGCTGTTGTAATTGTGTTAACGTTCCATCGAATAATAGCGTTCCTTTGCCGATCATCATAATCCGATGTGCTAACGCCTCAATATCATTCATATCATGCGTCGTTAAAATGACCGTAACACCATAGCGCTCGTTAATCTCTTTCACAATCGATCGGACAGCAATTTTACTATCCGCATCTAAGCCAATCGTCGGTTCATCTAGAAACAATATGGAAGGTTTATGGAGTAAAGATGCGGCAAGCTCACAGCGCATGCGTTGACCAAGGCTAAGCTGCCTTACAGGGGTATGTAATATATCCGCGAGCTTCAACAAATTTGTTAATTCCTCTAACGTTTCAATATATTGCTGTTCCGGTATACGATATATATCTCTAAGGAGCTGGAAGGAATCAATAACCGGCACATCCCACCACAGCTGAGATCGCTGTCCAAATACAACACCGATTCTAGCTACATATTTTTGCCGATCTAACCACGGCGTCATATTCATTACGCTACAGCTACCGCTATCTGGGAGCAACACCCCACTCATAATTTTGATCGTCGTTGATTTGCCCGCTCCATTGGGACCGATATAACCAACAATTTCACCTTGCTGCACTTGAAAGCTAATATTCTTCAATGCTTCAATAACTTTATAATCCCGTTTAATCAGCGCTTTGAACGCTTCCTTTAAGCCCCCTTTACGTATAGCAACTTGATAGGATTTACTAATTCCGTGCAATGAAATGATAGGCTTATCCATTCCTTCCCTCCTCTTTTTTTAATAGAGCGTGATCACAGTTGGGCTTTTTGAACATCCTCTAATATGATCGGACTTATTACTATATATTAATTTGCACACGCTTTCAACAGTTCTTTTCGAGAATAACGGCTCATATTGAACGAGCCGTTATTCATAAGATCGTAAAGAACACTCGTGACCTCTAGTCGTGAGAGGAATTGATGCATTGAAGATGGATGATTATCATGATACGATCGGAGGCTGTCCATTGACGTTATCACTAGCGCGCTCGCAAAATCCAACCTTTCAAGTTTATATTTTTCGAATGAGTTTAATAAAGCGATATTTTGCGCTTGATATTATAGGGGGACTTGCATTTTATATGGTAGGAAGAATGGTATTTGGCAGCGAATTACTTGGAATTGGATGTAATATAGTAGTCTCTCAGATGCTTCAATATATTGTGCCTATAAATTCTAGTTAATTCCATAGAAAAATATGCCTATATATCCGCATGTCCAGATATATAGGCATATTCATTTAAACTGATATCCTGCTTACTTATTCCACAACAACTGCTTGTTGCTGAGCTAACAACGTCAATTCAGCTACTTTGAAAATATGATTCTGTGTCATAGCGTTCTCCGTACCATGTAAACAATCAAGTATGAACTTTCCGAAGAATGGAAAACCTACTTTACCTTGCAAATTCCAATATTGCTCACCTTGCTTATTCACTAGAAATAGATGATCTCCACCTGCAGACTTTGTTATATCTACATACTTTCGCAGTTCAATATAACCTTCCGTCCCAAGTATAATCGTTCGACCATCTCCCCAACTACTTAATCCGTCAGGTGTCAACCAATCGACACGAATATATGCTGTAGCACCATTAGCCCCTACCAGATGTGTATCGCCAAAATCCTCAAGCTCAGCTCGATGTTTATTATTGTAGTTAGCAACTTGGCTTGAGGTTATGCGAGCGTCATTATTTCCCGAGAAATAAAGAAATTGCTCGATTTGATGAGATGCGATGTCGCATAATATGCCTCCATACTGCTCTTTATTGAAAAACCAGTCTGGTCTACTAGCTTCATTAAGGCGATGTGGTCCTAGCCCGATCATCTGAATAACTCTACCGATTGCTCCTTGCTGAATCAGCTGCTCTGCAAACACAGCACTTTCAACATGAAGTCGTTCACTGTAATACACTGCATATTTACAATTTGTTCGAGCTACAACTTCCTTAACCTGCTCTAGCTGTGCCAATGTAGTAAACGGTGCTTTATCCGTAAAGTAATGTTTACCCGCTTCCATTACTTTAATACCTAACCCCGCTCGTTCATTCGGTATCGCCGCTGCTGCCACTAATTTAATTGTAGCATCCTCTAATATTTGCATTAATGAGCTCGCAATTTGAACAGTAGGATATGTAGCGACAAACTGTGCAACCCTTTGCTCATCCTCGTCATATACCCATTTCAAAGTAGCACCTGCTTCGATTAACCCATTGCACATGCCATATATATGTCCATGATCTAATGCGATCGCCGCGAATTGAAATTCCCCTTGTTCCACGACATGATCTGGCTTTCCAATAGGAGCATAGTTCATTCCATCGCTATGATTCACTATATTTTCCATATCATCACCCCTGAAATTTTGATTTTGCGATCTTTTCTTCTAAATGAGCAAGGTATTTGTCCTCGTCAATCGGAAACTGTACCCAATCATCTTCCCATGTAGACAATAACATCGCATTAGCGAGCATAAGACCTTTAATACCTTCTACACCAGGTGCAATTAGCGGCTCATTATGCAATATCGCATTAGCCCAATTTTGTGTGATTCCCGCATGATCTGGATTGCTACCTTCGATCGGTATATCGATTTGCCAGCATTCAGGCTGAGCAAACGGCTCCGTCGAGCGTGCATTGAATTCAGACTCTGATTCTAGCAATCGATAAAATGTTAATTTACCATTTTCGATCACGACTTTACCGCGATCCCCAACAACCTCGAAGCGGTTCGTTCCAGGCGCTTCTGCTGTCGTCGTTACGAAGACACCTGTAGCACCATTCTCATACTCCACGAAAGCGGTCACATCATTTTCCACTTCAATATTACGATTTTTCCCGAAGTAACAGAACGCACGTAGACGCTGAGGCATCATACTTACCGTCCATTGCCATAGATCAAGCTGATGTGGATCTTGGTTGAGCAATACCCCGCCGCCTTCACCACCCCATGTAGCACGCCATGTCCCTGAATCATAATAGCTTTGCGATCTATACCAATTTGTAATAATCCAATTCGTACGTCTTACTTCGCCTAGCTCACCACTATCGACTAGTTGCTTCAGCTTCCGATAGAGAGGATTCGTTCGTTGATTGTACATCATACTAAATACAACATCACTTTGCTCTGCCGCTTCATTCATATGGCGGACTTGCTTCGTATATACTCCAGCCGGCTTTTCTAGCAGCACATGTTTATTATGCTTAAAGCTAGCAATCGCTAATTCGGGATGTGAGAAGTGCGGCGTACAAATAATAACACCATCCACTACATCAGAGGCAATCAACTCGTAAGGATCGCTATATACATGAACAGCTTCACCTAATGTCTCACTTGCCCATAAGCGACTTCCCTCATTAACATCAGAGACAGCAGTAAGTTCTACACCACTTACCACTCCATTACGAATATATGAAATATGACCTTTACCCATATTACCTAAACCAATAATTCCGATTCTAACTTTTGACATAATAAACCTCCTAAAACTTTTCTAGGCTCCTTGGAGTAACTTCTCGGTACAGAAAAGTTGCTTCGGAAGCCTGAGCCTCAATATTCACTAGCATACTTGTATGTTAGCATTACCAGCTATCCATTACTTCATCACCGTTAATCGATTTCAACATGCAATTAACTCTAGTTGGTGTATAATTTAAGTTAATACAATGATTGAGGTGAATCGGATTTGTCAAACACAACACATCTTATACCATTCACAATAAACTATCATAACAATATTCCTAATCACTTGACGTATCACACCCATGCCACCTATGAAATTTACTATTTTCATGCAGGAAAAGTTAATTACCTTATTAATGATCGCATCTACAAACTAGAATCAGGAGATATGATTCTTATGCACGGAATGACATTACATAAAGCCCATTTAGAACAAACGGATTGTTATGAACGAACCATTATTCATTTCGATCCATTTTATTTCAAACAACATATGCAACCAAGCTTTGTACCCGATCTGCTAATGCCATTTCATAAACTAAAAAATATCCGACTATCGTTCATCGAGCCCGTTCGCATAGAATTAGAAACTCTTCTCCATAAATTAGTGCTGCTGCAGCAAAGCGCAGAGCCATTCGCCATAGAGCGAAGTCATATCGTGCTACTAGAGCTAATGCTATTAATCTACACACAATGCCAGCAACCACTGCAGGATATCCAGCAAAATCAACATGCTTCAACGAAGGAAACCCATGTTCAAAATATCATTTCATATATAGAAGAACACTATAGTGAAGATGTATCGCTGCAACATATCCAGGAAGCGCTTCATCTCAATAAATTTTATCTTAGTAAATCATTCAAAGAAGTAACGGGAACAACAATCTTTCAGTATATGCTAGAACGTCGCATTTACGCTGCCAAAGTATTACTTATCAAGCAGATCAGCACTATAACAGATATTAGCTATGAAGTTGGCTTCAAGCATCCCGCACACTTCTCAAGATCGTTCAAGCTAGTTACCGGAGTAACCGCTGAGCAGTTCCGCAAACAATACAATACCCACGATAAAAACCATTAAGCAGCAAAGCGCTTAATGGTTTTTTATTCCTTATAATTCCCATAATCGTTGCGCGGACAGCCAGCGTGAATCTGCGAGTCTGTTCACTTTCATACAGAAAGTGAACTAGGAGGCAACACCGGAGCATCACCTACAGCTTTTCCGCTTTACTTCGGAGCGTAGATCGCTTGTCAGCACCGAGAAGATGACATGAAGCTAGTGACGCGAGTAGCGGAGTGTACGTTATTGGTACACGAGCAACACAGCTAGCGATGAATGGCATATTCGATGCCGAGTACGCTGCGTCAGCATAATCATCGTGATCACAAGCGGTCGGTTACAAGGGGAGTTGGATGTCTATCAGAGTACCTTCACCAGGCCGACTCGAAATAAGCATCGTCCCTTTATGCTCCTCGATAATACGCGAGCTAACCATCAGCCCTAATCCTGTTCCATTTTCTTTGGTCGTTAAGAACGGTTCGCCAATACGCTTCATAACATCTTCTGGCATCCCATCGCCCTCATCTTGTATTTTCACATGTATCAGTTGTTCGGAAGACTCAAAGCGTACTGAAATCGCTACAGTCCCGCCTTCGAGCATTGCTTCAAAAGCATTTTTTATTACATTTAAAAACACTTGCTTCAATTGATTTTCGTTGCAATATAATTTGGGCATATCGTTCTCAGTCTGAAAATTAACTTCTACACCTAGTAGCATAGCTTGAGTATCTAGAATGGACAGTACACTTTGCAATATATGTTCTATGTCGTTGAATTGAAAGGAATTGTAGTGGGGCTTCGCTAAAGTCATAAATTCATTCACAATAAGGTTGATGCGATCAATTTCAGTACCCATAATGTCAAAATAGTAGCTATGCTCCATATATTTATTACGCAACAGCTGGGTAAATCCTTTCAATGCCGTCAATGGATTACGAATCTCATGGGCAACACCTGCGGCTAGTTGACCAATAACCGATAATTTCTCAGAACGTATGAGGCGTTCTTCATCCTGCCGTCGCTCTGTCAGATCACGCAATACAGTTAATATCGCCGTCCTACCAATATAATTTTCAATTTTCACGCTCGAAAGCTCGACCTCGATGATCTGATCACCGATGCACATTTGCTGTTTGCGAAATGCTGTTGCCTCCTCTAATGAAAGCGCACTTTGAAAATCTTTTAACACTTCTTCACGTTCTACTTCAATAAAATGATCGGTAAACAATTGATCTGATAATCCGCTAACATGCCGTTTACCTAGTAAATCTAGTCCATGGCGATTGGCAAATACAATAGCAGTATCTACCGTTATAAATATCGGTTCCGGTATCGTCATTAACATACGCTGATACATTTTGGCATTACGAATGAGTTCACGTTCTTTCTCATACTTAATCGTCACATCTTGCACTGTTGACAAGTAATAGGATTGATCATGATGAATCATTCTTGTTCGTTTGCCTTCCAAGTAAACCGTCGATTTGTTTTTATGCTTCCCATGCCAACGAATAATTTGACGCTTCGTATATTCCTTATCTAGCACTTCATCAAATGTTTGAGGTAATAACCAATCCTCTTCTTCGATAAAAAGCTCCATCTGGCAATTAATCATTTCATGAACAGCATAACCTAGTAGCTGTGCAAAGTAAGTGTTAACATAAATGATTCTATGGTCGTATACAACGAATACGCCCGCGACAACATGATCCATTAAGTTCTGATAAAAATTAGGCTGTTCTTTAATCAATTCTTCAAAATGATTAATACTTTCCTGTTCTGAATTAGCATACATCATTGGTTCTTGTCCTTCTTCAAATCTTTGTTCACCTATTGAGCTTAATTCAACTGCGCGTCCATAATTATCATCTTTATGTAATTGTTCACGGTATTCATTCGTATTATGTTGATCACATTGAATATTCATGTCATCCTCCTTACTGCTTCCTTACTATAGTATTTGCCATAAAATTCAAAAAACCTCTCGGATTTAGTAATCACCAAGAGGTTTTTTTGAATTTTGTAAGTTTAATAACTATCCTTGAAGAAGTAATTGCTCTGGATCTTCAAGCAACTCTTTAATTGTAACTAAGAAACGAACCGCTTCACTACCGTCAACGATACGGTGATCGTATGATAATGCAAGATACATCATTGGACGATTTTCCATACGTTCTGCATCAATCGCAACGGGACGAAGTTGAATTTTGTGCATACCTAGAATACCAACTTGAGGTGTATTCAAGATTGGAGTAGACAGCAATGATCCAAATACTCCACCATTTGTAATTGTGAAGCTACCACCGTGTAGGTCGTTCAACGTCAATGTATTAGCTCGTGCCTTCTTAGCAAGCTCGCCAATATTACGTTCAATTTCTGCAAAGCCCATACGATCTGCGTCACGTACAACTGGAACAACTAGACCTTCTTTGGCAGCTACAGCAATACCGATATCGAAATATTTCTTCATCACGATATCTTCACCGTCAATCTCAGCATTCAACATTGGGAATGCCTTCAATGCACCGACAACAGCCTTCGTGAAGAAGGACATAAATCCAAGATTAACATCGTTTTTATCAAAGAACGACTGTTTACGGCGTTTACGAAGATCAAGAATAGCCGTCATATCAATTTCATTAAATGTAGTTAGCATGGCTGCTGTTTGTTGAGCTTCAACTAGTCGCTTAGCAATTGTTGCTCTACGACGAGACATACGTTTACGTTCAACCGCTTTGCCGTCTGCTGACACAGAAGCTGGTGTTGAGTTGGCTACAGGAGCAGCTATTGGCGCTGGCGCAGCTGTAGGTTGAACCTGATGTGAACGAACATCTTCAGGGTAGATACGACCGATTGCATCTTTGCCTTGAACTTGAGTTAGATCAACACCTTGCTCACGAGCAAGCTTACGAGCCGCAGGAGACGCATTAACGCTTCCTGACGCTGCAGCTACCGATTCAGTCATTGCTACTGCTACTACTGGCGCTGACGGCTGAGCCGCTACTGCCGTCGCTGGTGCTGGTACAGCGGCAGCAGATGCCCCACCAATCGAACCAATGGCTTCGCCTACTAGTACAACCTCACCGTCCTGCTTCGCAATTGCCTGTACTGCACCGCTACTCTCAGCACTAATTTCGATATTAACTTTATCCGTTTCTAGCTCCAGTAGTACGTCTCCTTGATTAACAGTATCGCCAACTTTGACGAACCATTTCGAGATCGTTCCTTCTGAGATCGATTCTCCTAATTCTGGTACAATAATATCTGCCATTAGTAGCTTACCCCCTTACAATATTCGATTCAAATGGCTGCCCATTCAAAGTAGATGAAATAATTGCTTGTTGTTCTCTTACATGAACCTCTTGATGTCCACTAGCTGTACTAGCGCGATCAGGACGTCCGATGTAATTCACTGTTACATTTTTCGGAGCGATCGCACGTAATCTTGGATCCATGAATAGCCATGATCCCATATTTTTCGGTTCTTCCTGTACCCATATAATTTCCTCTAGCTTCGGATAAAGCTTAACGATACGCTCAATCTCAGCCTCTGGGAATGGGAATAGTTGCTCGATACGTGCAATTCTTAACCATTCATAATCGGTAGGAGCGGAAGATGATTGTGCTTCTTCAAGATCAACCATAACTTTACCTGTTCCGAATACGATACGTTTCACTTTATCACGATCAGCCTTTGCTTCTGTTAAGCTGAACTGTGGCAACACTGGCTTGAACGAGCCTTCGCTAAATTCAACACCATGTGCAGCGACACGAGGATTACGAATTAAGCTCTTCGGCGCAATAAGCACTAATGGACGAACATTTTCACTTCCTAGCATTGCTGCTTGCTTACGTAATAAGTGGAAGTATTGTGATGCACTTGTTAGATTCGCAACTGTCCAGTTATTGTCAGCTGATAGCTGTAAGAAACGCTCAAGGCGTGCACTAGAATGCTCTGGACCTTGACCTTCATATCCGTGAGGTAGAAGAATCGTAATACCAGATTTTTGCGCCCATTTTGCACGACCAGCTGCAATGAATTGATCAAATATTACTTGTGCAACGTTTGCAAAGTCACCATATTGAGCTTCCCAAATCACTAATGTCTCTGGCGCAAATACATTATAACCATATTCGAAGCCTAGAACAGCAGTTTCAGAAAGTGGACTGTTATGAATAGAGAACGACGCTTTAGCTTGCGGAATATAATGTAATGGCGAAAATTTTTGGGCATTTACATTATCATTCAAGACGATATGACGATGTGAGAATGTTCCACGCTCGACATCTTGACCACTCATCCGAATCGGAGTACCATCAGCCAATATTGTAGCAAATGCTAACGCTTCAGCATGTGCCCAATCAACCTTTTCCCCATCATTCAAGCTTACAGCACGACGTTGTAAAATCTTTTGTAGCTTATTATATTCGGTAAAGCTTTCAGGACGATTAAGCATCTCAAGATTGATTTCACGTAATTGCTCCATCACTACGGATGTTTTCACATCTTCTGGAACAGTAAAGCCTTCTGGCTTTTCACGTTTTTCTTTCTTTTGTCCTTCATTAGCTTTCATCGTTGCATACGCATTTTGAAGCACATCCAATGTACGACCACGTAAGCCTGCTACCTGTTCCTTAGTCATAGAATTACGCTCTACCAATTCGTTAGCATAAATCGTACTAACTGTAGGATGGTTACGGATTTTGCTGTACATCAACGGTTGCGTTCCTTCTGGATCGTCCATCTCGTTATGACCGTAGCGACGGTAGCCGATTAGATCGATGACGAAGCCTTTGTTATAGCGTAAACGATACTCACATGCTAATCTAACCGCAGCAAGACAAGCCTCTGGATCATCCGCATTTACGTGAACAATCGGAAGATCGAAGCCTTTCGCCAAGTCACTAGCATAATAAGTCGATCTAGAATCTTGACTATTCGTTGTAAACCCTAGACGATTGTTAGCGATAATATGCAAAGTACCGCCATTACTATAACCGTCCAAATTATTAAAGTTAAGTGTTTCAGCTACAATACCTTCGCCGATAAACGCAGCGTCACCATGAACGCAAATCGTTACTGCGGCATGAGGATCCTGCTTAGGATAACCTGGTTTGGAACGATCCTCTTGAGCGGCTCTTGTAAAGCCTTCTACCACTGGATTAACAAATTCTAAATGTGATGGATTATTAGCAAGTGTAATATTAGCTCGTACCGTTTCACCTTCGCGCACTGTACGATCAGCACCAAGGTGGTACTTAACATCACCTGTCCATCCGTAATTTAAGTTTTTAGCGCTTTCAAGTGCTTTATTAGGTGAGTTTTGGAATTCCGCAAAAATACGCTCATACGGCTTTCCAAGTATGTGGGCAAGTACATTCAGACGCCCACGATGTGCCATTCCCACCAAAATATGCTGTGCACCATCATGTGCCACAGCTCTCACAATTTCATCTAGTACAGGAACTAGCATATCTAGACCTTCGATAGAAAAACGCTTCTGACCAACGAATGTTTTGTGAATGAAGTTTTCAAATAACTCAACCTGTAGTAATCTCTCTAGCAATGCTTCTTTCTCACGATCGGAAAGTGGAGCAGGGAAAGATCCAGATTCAGCTTTTTCAAATAACCAATCACGTTCATGTTCGTCATGAATATGAGTAAATTCATAGGCAGCAGAACGTGCGTAGATTTCACGTAAACGCAGTATAGCTTCCCAACCATTAGCAATATTAGCAGGAGCATTATTCCATATTAATTTTGCTGGAATGGCTTCAAGATCATGCTTAGTTAAGCCAAAAGTTTTCGGTTCCAACAGCTTCGTATCAGCTTTAGGACTTAGATCAAGAGGATTGATATCTGCACCTAGATGTCCATAACGACGAATATTCAACATCAATTGGTGAGCAGCTACAACCTTTTGCAATAAATTACTGTCTAACGGGATGTTACTACTTACGAGTGACGCTCTTGAAGCATTAACTCCAGAATTCGCTACAGAAGATTGCGCTCCACGTGTAGAAAAATCAGTTGGTGGTTCCCCCCAAAGGACAAATAATTCACGAACGGAAGGATCGACCATATTCGGGTCTTGCAAATAAAGCTCATATTGCTCCTGCACATAACCATAGTTATGACCATAGTAACTCTTCCAAGGAGAAGTGTTGCGCTCATCATGGATGCTCATTGCAGTTTATTCCACCCTCTCTATACTTTTAGATCTTGATATTATTATAAGTGCATTAACACTTATATTGAAAAGAGAAGTACACTACTGTTTGTCACAGTATCGTAACTTCTCTATATTCTAGTACATTAATGAAAAGGCTTCAACCGCTATTTTGGCATCGGTTTCATCGATTATCCATATGGATTCAACCGATATCGACCTTTCTGTCCATTTCTCAATCATTTTCAGATATTAATTGATAAAGTGTTCTCACCATTACGCCTGTTGCACCTTTTGTTTCCCATTTGCGAGAGTTGCTCAAAAAGGCAGTACCAGCTATATCTAGATGTACCCATGGTTTTCCTTGAGCAAAATGTCCAACGAATAGACCACCTGTAATGGTACCTCCATGTCTGCCACCACTATTTTTCAAATCAGCAACGTCGCTGCGGATTAGCTTCTTATATTCAGCATATGCAGGAAGCTGCCATACCCGTTCTCCGCTTCTAGTAGATGCAGCAATTACTTGTTGCATTAGCTGCTCATTATTCGTAATCGCACCTGTGGCTTCTGTCCCTAGTGCTACTACAACAGCCCCCGTTAACGTAGCGACGTCAACTAGTTTCGTAGCTCCTCGCTTAATAGCGGTCGTCATCCCATCAGCCAATACTAATCTACCTTCGGCATCGGTATTAACGATTTCTACCGTATATCCACTCATCGTTGTAATAATATCGCCTGGTTTCAAGGCACGGTCACTAGGCATATTTTCTGCTGTTGGAATGACAACGACAACATTGACTGCTAATTTCATCGAAGCAATGGCACGTAATGCACCAAGCACAGCTGCCGCACCACCCATATCAGAAATCATTTCTTCCATGTTTGCAGCAGGTTTCAAGGAAATACCACCTGTATCAAATGTAATCCCTTTACCAACGAGACCCCATTTTTCATCTGAAGAAGGATCACCTTCATAATGAATAACGATCATTCTCGGTGGATTAACACTACCTTGACCAACACCAAGCAGAGCTCCCATATTTTCTTCAGCCAATGTCCACTCATCCAGCACTTCAATATCCAGTTCCAATTCGTCGGCTAATTGTTCAGCATAAAAAGTAAGTCGTTCTGGTGTCAGATCATTGCCTGACATATTCGTCAAGTCACGAGCAAGTTTTACACTTTGTACCATATGCTCTGCTTCATTAACCGCTGCTTCATACATAGCGACATTGGCAAGCTGTGAATCATTAAGTACAAAGTTTAAAACCTGCAAATTATAAAATTTCTGATCTTCTTTCTTCATTACTGTACGCTCATATAATGCTAATTGTAACCCTTCGATCATCGCTTGTACGCTATGATGTGTACCTTGAGTTGATAGCGCTGTCTCTAATTCCGCATTATTCAGTGATAGTGACAAAGAAGCAAGTCGTAATGACTTCACTTGTTTCGCAATAGCTGCAAATAGCTCACGTAATCCATCTGCTCCATCTTCCTCGCTATAAGCTGCAAGCAACAAATATCGCTCATTAATTAAACCTAACGTAGCAATAACAGCAACTTGATTCGCTTTTGCACTAAATTGTTCATTTTCAAACATTGATAAAATATGCTGATCAAGTGCATTTCCTGCAATCGGCGCACCTTGCTTCAATTGTTGTAATTGTTGCTTATTAACTAGCAATAATAATGCATCTGATGGCTGCTCTTTATTGCCATATGTATAAGTTGTCATCTTTTAACCTCCAACGCTTTTCTCTACTTCTTATCAAATGAAATTTTTCTGTGAATTATTCCTTTTCTCATTCTAAACTGTACCACTACAAAAGGCAATTTAGCGTTGCCTTTTGTAGTAATATCCACACTTAGATCAGTCATATAATACAAAAATAAAAAGACCATCTACCGTTGTCAAATTGACAATCGATAAATGATCTTTTGTATTAATTAACTGTTTTAATTAACCTTGAAGGTTAGCTTGTCCTGGTTTCCAGTTAATTGGGCAAAGTCCACCAGATTGAAGTGCTTGAAGTACACGAAGAGTTTCTTCAACGCTACGTCCAACATCATTGTGGTTAACTACTTGATACTTGATTTCGCCTTCTGGATCAATAATGAATAGACCACGTAATGCTACGCCTTCTTCTTCAATAAGAACACCATAATCAGCTGCAACACTCTTCGTAATGTCAGAAGCCAATGGGAAGTTCAAATGTCCAAGACCATTGCTCTCAACTGGAGTAGTAATCCAAGCTTTATGAGTATGCTTACTATCGATAGAAACACCAAGAACTTCAGTGTTCAGTGCTTTAAATTGATCATATGCAAGACTTATTGCTGTAATTTCAGTCGGGCATACAAAAGTGAAATCTAGTGGGTAGAAGAAAAATACTAACCATTTTCCTTTGTAATCAGAAAGTGAAGCAGTTCCAAAATCAGAACCATCACCAAGTGCAGTTTCCATTGTAAAATTAGGTGCTTGAAGACCTACCAAACGTTCAGCCATAATAAATTCCTCCTCATATCCTATCTATTTATTATCATGTAGTTTTCCGTGAAAACCATAATAATGCTCACTGATAAATATTATCATTACAAAAGACTAGTGTCAAGATTATAAGTAATATTTATTTGTAATCATTATAAATAAACTAAAAAAGTCATCATTATTTCACATAATGATGACCTTTTTATTATTAATAATGTCATTAGTTAGGTCAGTTAACTAACCTTCAAAATAGATATTGAAGCGCCTTGACCTTGACTTACCAAGTTCACAACCTCTGAAGCTCCATACAATTGAAGCGAAATCTTACTCCCTGCAGTAATATACTCTATCACAGTAGCTGAATAGCTTGCTTGAGCATGACCTAAAGGAATCGTAGAAGTTAATAATGAAAAATCATTTATAAGCAGACGTGTTCCAATGCTCTTTGCCTCAGTCAAATTGACATGATAGGTAATATAATAAAAGCCAGTTTGTTTAACTTCTATACCGTCCGATAAATGAGTATAGTTAGTTGTATTCAGTGAAGCGCTCGGCCAAGGTATTTTTACTCCATCTGAAGTGACAGAAACGGCTGTATTTTGCGTTACAGCATTCGCCCAAGGAATGGAGTTACTTCCAGACTCACCTTGTGGGCCTGCTGGTCCAATTGCGCCCGTGTCGCCTTTGTCTCCTTGAGGCCCTTCTGCTCCTGCTGCGCCTGGGTCGCCTTTGTCTCCTTTTGCCCCTGCTGCGCCTGCATCGCCTTTATCTCCTTTTGCTCCTGCTGCGCCTGGGTCGCCTTTGTCTCCTTTTGCCCCCGCTGCGCCTGCATCGCCTTTATCTCCTTTTGCTCCTGCTGCGCCTGAATCGCCTTTGTCTCCTTTTGCCCCTGCTGCGCCTGGGTCACCTTTATCTCCTTTTGCCCCCGCTGCGCCTGTTGCTCCCGTGTCACCTTTTTCACCTTGAGTACCTGCTGCGCCTGTTGCACCAGTGTCACCTTTTTCACCTTGAGTACCTGCTGCGCCTGTTGCTCCCGTGTCACCTTTTTCACCTTGAGTACCTGCTGCGCCTGTTGCACCAGTGTCACCTTTTTCACCTTGAGTACCTGCTGCGCCTGTTGCACCAGTGTCACCTTTTTCACCTTGAGTACCTGCTGCGCCTGTTGCACCAGTGTCACCTTTTTCACTTTGAGTACCTGCCACGCCTGTTGCACCAGTGTCACCTTTTTCACCTTGAGTACCGGCTACGCCTGGGTCCCCTTTATCTCCTTTTACCCCTGCTGCGCCTTTGTCTCCTTTAGCTCCGGCTACGCCTGGGTCCCCTTTATCTCCTTGCGGTCCTGCAACGCCTTTGTCTCCTTTATCTCCTTGTGATCCTGCCGGGCCTGTTGCTCCCGTATCTCCTTCATTCCCTTGCGATCCCGCTGATCCCGTTGCCCCTGTAGAACCTGAGGAACCGGTATCTCCTTTATCTCCTTTATCCCCTTTGTCTCCTTTATCTCCTTTGACACCTTGCTCGCCCTGCTCACCCTTTTCATCTGTTGGTTTTTTACCAGCTGATTGAGTGTTAATATTGACTTGTCCATTAATACCATCCCAAGCGATTTCTAACCCTAGAGAAGTGGCAAGCGTTCGAATTGGCAAGTACATACTACCTTGGAACGATAGAGGTGGTGTCGCATTACCATTGCTATCCTTTAGCTGAATCTGTTTGCCATCTACAAAAATAGTAGCATTAGATACTGTTCCTGAAATTGTCGATCCTGCTTTAAGTCCAGTTCCATTAATAGCGGATGTAGTAACCGATGCGGAGCTAGTCGTAATGTATACTGCTTGATCTGCTTGACTCCAGCGAACATTCAACCCAAGTAGCTGTGAAGTCGCACGAAGCGGTAAATATAATCGATTTTCATTAGAAATTGAAAGGATATCCTGCTTGGCTTTCTCACCATCTACATAAATTGGTGTATTCGTTACCTTTCCTTGCTTATTTTCCACAGCTGTTGAAACGGGGACAACAAATGCAATAGAGGCCATCAATATAAAAACTAACAAAACGCACATTCTCTTTTTCATCTTGTTATATCCACCTATTAACTCGTTTCGCATTTCATTTTTAATTATCACTACTATCTTACTCCCTTCGATTCACACATTATTCATAGCACTGTCATCAACTGATATGCCTATGTCTTCTTTATTAAAATTTAACCTATTTATCACTAATAGTATGTAATGCAGATTACAAAGAACAAAAAAAAGAGGAATTTAGAGAAGTAAACCTCTCTAAATTCCTCTTTAAAACAATGTATTTTTATTAATTGCAGATATATTTATTTTTTCATTGCAGCAATAATTAGATCGCCCATTGCTGTTGTTCCAATGGCTTGTTCCTTATCAACTGCTATATCTCCAGTACGGTGACCAGCATCAAGTACTTCTTTCACAGCATCCTCAATCGATTGTGCTGCTTCATGATAGCCAAATGTAAGACGGAACATCAATGCTACAGAAAGTATTGTTGCGATTGGGTTAGAAATACCTTGTCCAGCAATATCAGGTGCAGAACCGTGTACCGGCTCGTATAGCCCGAAGCTACCTTCGCCTAGTGAAGCAGAAGAAAGCATACCGATTGAACCTGTAAGCATTGCTGCTTCATCAGATAGAATATCTCCAAACATGTTTTCCGTTACGATAACGTCAAAGCTAGATGGACGGCGAAGTAACTGCATTGCACAGTTATCAACTAGTATATGCTCTAGTTCAACTTCTGGATATTCCGCAGAAATTTTGATAACAACTTCACGCCATAGACGAGAAGTTTCAAGAACGTTTGCTTTATCTACAGATGCAAGGCGTTTGTCACGAGTCATAGCGATATCGAATGCTTGACGAACAATACGCGTAATTTCCATCTCGTTATATGCACAAGTATCTACTGCTTCGATACCAAATTCAGTTTCACGACGGAATTTTTCTCCGAAGTAAATACCACCAGTAAGTTCACGAACTACGATTAGATCAGTACCTTCAAGCACTTCTGGCTTCAATGTTGATGCATCTTTCAAACAATCAAATACAGTAGCTGGACGGATATTAGAGAAAAGGCCTAGTGCTTTACGAATACCTAGAAGCCCAGTTTCTGGACGAAGATTACCAGGGTTACTATCCCATTTCGGACCACCAACAGCTCCTAATAGTACTGCATCGGATGCTTGACATAGATCCAATGTTTCTTGTGGTAGCGGAGTACCTTTTTCGTCAATTGCGATACCACCGAATAGAGCCTCTTCAGTTTCAAATTTGTAACCAAAAAGCTCCTCCGTTTTTTTCAATACTTTCAAAGCCTCTCCAACTACTTCTGGACCAATACCATCTCCGCCAAGAACGGCGATTTTTTTAACTTCAGACATCGTTAACACTCCTCATACTATTGTTTATGAATTGATTTCGAATAATACTATAATAATTATACTTTCATTTAACCACAATTCATTTCCTTTGACAAAGATATAAAAGCTATCAACTTTATAGGTTATAACTATAATAGAACAAATAAAAAAGCACGAAGCAGTATTACCCGCATTCGCGCTTTTTATGGATGAAACAGTATGCAATGACTTATTCAAACATCAATCCGAAAATTAATTATTTTTTGATCCAGTGCATAAGTTTACGAAGTTCTTTACCAGTTGTTTCAAGTTGGTGCTCGCTCTCGTTACGACGAGTAGCATTCATCATTGCAAAACCAGATTGGTTTTCAAGGATGAAATCACGTGCGAAGCGACCTGATTGAATATCAGCAAGAATAGCTTTCATAGCTACTTTAGTTTCGCTTGTTACAACACGAGGACCACTTACATAGTCACCGTATTCAGCTGTATTGGAGATGGAATCACGCATAGTAGCAAGTCCACCTTCATACATCAAGTCAACGATTAATTTAAGCTCATGTAGACACTCGAAGTATGCCATTTCTGGAGCATAACCAGCTTCAACAAGAGTTTCAAAACCAGCTTTAACTAGCTCAGAAGCACCACCACAAAGAACAGCTTGCTCACCGAATAGGTCAGTTTCTGTTTCTTCTTTGAAAGTAGTTTCGATAACGCCTGCACGAGTACAGCCGATACCTTTAGCATAAGCAAGACCTAGCTCTTTTGCTTTACCAGTAGCATCTTGGTGGATAGCGATTAGACCTGGAACACCAAAACCTTCTTCATACGTACGACGAACCATATGACCTGGAGATTTTGGAGCTACTAGAAATACGTCTTTATCAGCAGACGGTTTGATTTGTGCATAGTGAACGTTGAAACCGTGAGAGAACATAATTGCAGCGCCCTCTTTAAGGTTTGGTTCGATTTCTTCTTTGTATACACGAGCTTGAGTCTCGTCAGGAAGAAGAATTTGTACAATATCAGCGATTTTAGTAGCTTCTGCTACTGTAAGCACTTCAAAACCGTCTTTTTTCGCAACGTCAGCTGATTTACCAGGACGAAGACCGATAACAACTTTTGCACCGCTATCACGAAGGTTTTGCGCTTGAGCATGACCTTGGCTACCGTAACCGATAACCGCGATTGTTTTACCATCTAAAATACTGAAGTTTGCATCTTTTTCATAATATAAAGTAACTGCCATTTCTATAATTGCCTCCTTTAATGTGACCCTTTTGAACGGGTATGTAAGACGAAGAATAGTCTTCCCCTCACATCCCCGTTCAAATAGGGGTAAAAATAATTAAGTATAAATCCTCTAACAAAAGTAATTGGACAAGTCCAATGACGAGACCGAATAAACTAATCATACTTCAAAGCAGCCAAAACTTCCAACACCAAGAAATTGTAGAAACCAATTACAAGACCTGAATAAGCTTACCATACTTTAAAGCAGTCAGACACTCCAACACCAAAAAATTGGAAAATACAATTGCGAGGTCCAAGTAAGCTACCCATTCTTTACAGCATTCAAACCCCACCGCCAAGAAATTGGAGAAGCCAATTGCAAGGTCCGAATTAGCTAATCATTCTTTGAAGCATTCAAAACTTCGGAGCAGTCAAAGCTTTCAGCACCGAGAAGGTTGGACGAAGCAAGACTCTTGGAGCGTAAGCGTACGTTATTGGTACGTGCGCACCCAAGAGGTGAAGCTACGTTCAAGATTCGATGCCGATTAAGCTACGAAGCGGCACTTCGTGATCAAAGCTTGTTGCCACGATTAAGAGCGGTTACACCAGTCCTCGACACCTCACGAATACCGTATGGCTTAAGTAATTCAATCATTGCATCGATTTTTTCAGTATCACCAACAACTTGTACCATTAAGGAATGTGTAGCGATATCGACAACCGATGCTCTGAATGTATCAACAACTCCAAGAACTTCAGGGCGTGATGCTGGCTCAGCATTAACTTTAATTAATGCTAACTCGCGAGATACCATTGCATTCGCACTCAAATCAATAACTTTAATTACATCAATTAATTTATAAAGCTGTTTAATAATTTGTTCAAGCGTATGGTCATCGCCAGAAGAAACGATAACCATACGAGACAAACCTACCTCTTCAGAGGCACCAACTGTAATACTTTCGATATTGAATCCACGTCTTCCGAACAGACCAGACACACGTTGCAGAACGCCTGGCTGATCGTTAACAATTACAGCGACAGTATGTTTCTTCATTCTGCATCCCCCATAATCATTTGATCGATTGTGCTACCTTGAGCAACCATCGGATATACATTCTCATCACGACGTACAACAAACTCAATTACTGCAGGCCCAGGATGGTTCATCGCTTCTTCCCAAACTTTGCGAGATTCTTCTTTATTCGTTGCACGGAAGCCCTTCACTCCATAAGCTTCAGCCAGCTTAACAAAGTCTGGACTACCAGCCAAGTCAATATGGCTAAATCTATTTCCATGAATAAGCTCTTGCCATTGACGTACCATACCTAACACTTGGTTATTCAGAATAACAACTTTAACAGGAATATTGTTAATCGCACAAATAGCTAGCTCTTGCGCACACATCTGCATACCACCGTCACCATTGATTGATACAACTAGACGATCTGGATTAGCCATTTGCGCACCTATTGCCGATGGGAAACCAAAGCCCATTGTTCCTAGACCACCTGAAGTTACCCATGAACGAGGCTTATTGAATTTATAATATTGAGCGGCCCACATCTGATGTTGACCAACGTCAGTTGTAACAATCGCATCACCATTTGTTGTTTCATGAATTAATTCAACAACCCATTGCGGCTTAAGCTCTGTATCTGAATCGATATACTTGAACGGATGTGCGTTTTTGGATGCGAGTAGTTCCGTTCTCCACTCATCCGCTAAATCTGCACGAACTGCTGTTTGATTAGCAATTTCTAGTACCGTCTTAACATCTCCAACGATCGGAATATGTGTATGCACGTTTTTACCAATTTCAGCTGGGTCTATATCGATATGAACAATTTTCGCAAGTGGAGCAAAGCCACTTAGCTTACCTGTTACACGATCATCAAAGCGAGCACCAATATTAATTAGCAAATCCGCTTTTTGAATCGAATTATTAGCAGTGTAGGTACCATGCATACCTGGCATACCCAACCATAAGTCATTACCACTTGGGAAGCCGCCTAATCCTAGTAATGTCGTTGTAATCGGAATCTCAGTTTTCATAACGAACTCAAGTAGTTCTTCATGTGCACCGGAGTAGACTACACCGCCACCTGCAAGGATAAGAGGACGTTTCGCTTCTTGGATCGCTTTAATCATTTTATCAACTTGAAGCTTATTGGGTGATACCGTTGGATTGTAGCCACGAATATTCACTTCACTCACTGGCTTAAACAATGTTTTCGCAGCAGATACGTCCTTCGGAATATCAATTAACACGGGACCTTTACGACCAGTATTGGCAATATGAAATGCTTCGTGAATAACTCTTGGCAAATCTTCAACATCCCGAACCAAATAACTATGCTTCGTAATCGGCATTGTAATCCCTGTAATATCAGCCTCTTGGAAAGCATCAGTACCGATTAATGTACTCATTACATTACCTGTAATAACTACCAATGGTGTAGAATCCATGTACGCTGTTGCAATACCTGTTACAAGATTTGTTGCCCCTGGGCCAGATGTTGCAATACACACACCAACTTTACCACTTGCACGAGCATAACCATCAGCTGCATGGATTGCTCCTTGTTCATGTCTTGTTAATAAATGATTGAAATCTGGATTTCCATGCATTGCATCATATATATAGAGAACTGCACCACCTGGATATCCGAATACACAATCTACTCCCTCAAGCAATAAGCTCCGTAGTAAAATCTCAGAACCTGAAATTACCTCTGGCTTAGAAAACTTCTCGATTAGCTCTTCTCTTGATTTCGTTGTCACATTTGTTGTTGTCATTTGTATTCCTCCTCTCGAAAAATCAAAAAAACCTTCCGTCACTGTCACCATCATTTTCATGAAAGTGTACAGGGACGAAAGGTTGATCTTCCGTGGTACCACCCAAATTCGTTATCTATTTCTCAATAGATAACCTCTGCAGGTTGGAGTCGTATGTAAATAAACATAGGACATCCTACCATTGGCACTTTAACGCTTGCCCTGCGAATTCCCCTAATCTAAAAATTTCAGGGAAATAGCTCCGAGGTGACTTCGTAATATAGGGATTCCGGTGTTGGTTCCAGCTAATCCAACACTCTCTGAGCAGTAGAGCCCTAAATACTTCTTCCTCATCATTGCCTATTTCTTTATATCGTAAATAGTAAAAATATACATTGGATATTGCTTTTCATTATTATATGACGATTAAACACATACGTCAATAACCTTACACTATTCTTTTATTAGTTTAACTTAAATCGTCAGTTTTTATGCATAGCGACGACTTCTATGAACTCTTCTTCTTTTACTTCTACCTCTACATCTATTGCAGCCACATGGTCGACGACGTCGGAACGAACAACCACAGCCACAGCGTCCACGACGTGCTCCACAGCATGAACAAACAAGGATTGCTAATAGTCCAACCGCAATAATCCCGATAATAAAAAAACAAAATAAAAATTTAGTCTCAACTTTTTTATTTTGTTTTTTATTTTTATTCATTGAAAGCGGCGCTAGAAAAATCCGATTACCGTCTACTGCAACAAGTTTTCCTTTGACCTTCGTTCCATCCGCTTTTTCAACATATATGTGTTGACCTACATACTGTTCAAAATCCTTCTTGGCTAAGTTACTCACTGAATAAGACACCTCCTTAAGTTAGATAAGGTAGTCTATGCATTTTGCCACGGACAGGACTGTATGTTTGTCCGTCCATACAACAAAAAAGGCTCTAATTATCCCATCTAAGAGATAAACTAGAGCCTTTATATAGAAGTTAACGACTACGCGCTAACTTTTTCTTTCGCAACTTTAGCTAGAGCATTGAATGATGCAATATCGTTAACTGCTAGCTCAGCTAGCATTTTACGGTTAACTTCAACGCCTGCAAGTTTCAAACCATGCATTAATTTGCTGTAAGAAATATCATTCATACGTGCTGCAGCATTGATACGAACGATCCAAAGTCTGCGGAAATCACGTTTTTTGTTACGGCGGTCACGGTAAGCATACATTAATGAATGCCCAACTTGCTCCTTAGCCGATTTAAATAAGCGATGTTTCGAACCAAAGTAACCTTTAGCTAATTTAAGAATCTTTTTACGACGACGTGTGCGGACAAATCCGCCTTTGACTCTTGCCATGAATAGAAACCTCCTGATTGTATAATCGATTTATTGTTCAATAATTATTTAAGATTAGAAAGACCTTGCTGAATACGACGAACGTCGCCAGCTGCCATCAACGGTTGACCAGCAAGAACTCGTTTTTGACGTCCTGATTTGTGAGAAAGTAAATGGTTTCTGTAAGCTTTGTAACGTTTAACTTTACCTGTACCAGTAATTTTGAAGCGGTCTTTAAGACTGCTGTGCGTTTTCATCTTGGGCATTGTGTTATCCTCCTTAAAAGTTATACATAAGATTAGGTACTGCTTTTTGGTGCCAAAATCATAATCATGCTCCGGCCTTCAAGCTTAGGAGCGCGCTCAACATTGCATATTTCGGCAACCTCTTTTTGCAAACGATCTAAAATCTTTTTCCCTAAATCAGCATGTGCAATTTCACGACCACGGAAACGAACAGAAGCCTTTACTTTATCGCCTTCGCCTAAAAATTTCACAACATTGCGGAATTTAGTTTGATAATCATGTTCATCAATGTTTGCACGGAACCAAACTTCTTTAAGATCAATAACCTTCTGGTTTTTACGTGCTTCTTTTTCTTTCTTCTGTTGCTCATAACGGAATTTACCATAGTCCATAATGCGACATACTGGCGGCTTTGCTGTCGGAGCGACATTCACAAGATCAAGATTCATTTCAATTGCCATTTGTAACGCTTCACGTATTGGCTTAATACCAAGTTGTTCACTCTCTGGACCAACTAGACGAACCTCACGAGCGCGGATTTCGTCATTGATTTGATGTTCTCTGCTAATAGTGTTCCACCTCCAAATTTTATTACCTGCACAAAATAAAGGATGCGGGTTCGATTGAACCCGCATCCTATAAACGTAATGTATCATCAAAATCGAATGATTGCCATTCGATTATTCTGCATTCGTTCATCGCTACCAGTCAGTTTTAACCGAACAGGTGAGAAGCGGGTGCCTCTACTTGTGCAATGTATTCAATTAATGTTCCTCAAATAATATATCACACTACAAATCGCATGTCAAACATTTACCGACAACTACGAAAGATAGCTTAATTTATTTCCCTCTAACCTCTTCGATGCGTACAACACGTGTATGCTCTGTATGGCTCCATACTTTGTTGTTCTGTGTAAAGAACGCATAGAATGTAATTGGGAACCAAGAAATTAAGAAGAATGGTAATGTGATTAGATGAGCGAACATTTTCCACGACTTCACTTTTTCCATCATCATTGCTGCTGGGAATGGTAATACTCCCGCTATAATAATAATCGTAACAAACCAAATCGGCATCGCGCTATAGATTGAGAAAATAACATTGTCAGCCGGAATAATCAAATCAATCCACAATACAACCGTTAATAAGAATCCAATAAGTGTATTGTATACGGAGATCGAATATACAGCAGCATCAATTTTTGTAAGATTACGTTCTTTTATACCTGCCCACAAAAGCGGGAAAAAGTAATTTTTAGCTACGTTGAAATGACCTTGCATCCAACGTAAACGTTGACGAGCTGAAGCCTTAAAAGTAACCGGCTTTTCATCGTATACTTTTGCATCATAGTTCAAGACAGGATATACGTTACGCTTTACACAACGCATAGAGAATTCTAAATCCTCAACTAAACTCGTTGCACCCCAACCCATTTCTTTCAACAAGTTGGTATCGAAGCACATCCCTGTACCGCCTAAGAAATTACTCATTTGCAAGTTTGTACGCGATAACTGCCATAGACGATTACAATACCAATACGTAATCGCATAAGCTGCTGTAACCCATGAATCTTCAGGGTTTTTAGTGTCCAAATACCCTTGGATAACTTTGTAATCCGCACATAGATCATCATTCATTAAAGTTAAGAAGTCGTGGTTAACTAGATTATCAGCATCAAACATGACAACTCCATCATATTGACGAGGCTTAGCCCATAGTTCTTTCAACATCCATTCAATCGCGAATCCTTTACCACGTTGCTCGTGATTTGTACGTTCACAAGCATTTACACCATGTTCGCGTACAATATCAGCTGTACTATCCGTACAATTGTCGCAAATGACAAAAATGTCAAACAACTCAGCTGGATAATCCATTGCTTTCAAATTTTCAATTAACGCCCCTACTACTTTTTCTTCGTTATGCGCTGCTACAAGAACAGCGAATGATTTTTGCGGTTTCTGTCTAGGCCTACTTTTATTTTTCTTGAAGCCAAACATCGATAACGTAAATTGGTATACCGCAATGATAGCCAGTAGAATCTGAATCACAAGAAATGCTACTGTCATAACCATGTTGTATCGCCCCCTTTAATACATCTTTCTCTCTGTGTAAAAATGTTTAAGTAATTCTTTACGAAAACTTTATTAACCTTCTGATTGTGCAGTCTAACGATCACTCTTGTCAAAATGAAAAAAAGGTCTATAATAGCCACATTAGGCTATAAAAACGTTTGCATCGTGATCACTCTTCATTTTTGCTTCACAAAGCTACGAAAACATCCCATTTTCATGTTTTTTGCTTTTGGAAAAGAGATTATTCATACTATTTGTTAGGTTTACCATAATTAAAAGTTTCTATTACCCATACTTAAAACTAAAATGGTATAGTATACATGTAAAAAAAGAATTTCATCACAACATATGCTGTGAAGAGTTATATATTGGAAGGATGTATTGCATGGAAAAATGGATTAGTTGGTTGAGAATCCATGAGGAACGATTGTTAATATGGGCCAACAGAAGACTATCACACCGCATGGTATTTCGCTTTATGCATAATTGGATGAGTATAATAACTCATCTCGGTGGAGCTACTTTCACCATTTGTTTTTCTTTTCTATTGGCAATTTATGCTAAAGGAGAAGTTGCTTTAATTGGTTGGAAATGTTTAACTACTTTGGCGATTAGCCATATTCCCGTTGCCATTTTAAAACGCAAATTTAGACGCTTACGACCATATCAATCCTTACCAGGTGTTAACATCGGATTAAAACCGTTAGAAGATCCATCATTCCCATCTGGACATACAACTGCCATATTCGCACTAATTATTCCCATTGTGTTAAATGCGTCGTTGCTACCATCCTTTGTTGTCCCGCTAGCACTGATCGTTGCTTGCTCCGTTGCATGGTCACGGATGTACCTTGGATTGCATTATCCTTCAGATATTGCAGCAGGTGGCGTGATCGGGACGCTCACTGCTTATGCCGTTGAATTTTTCTGGCAAGGCACTTCAGGTATGTAACAAAAAAGCTATCGCTAACGTTCCTCCTGAAATTCAACAAAATAATTAAATGAATAAAGCTGTCAATGCTTCGTCTTTTTGTTAGGACAAGTATCAACAGCTTTTTGTGTATTCACATTTGACTACATTGATATATTACACCATAATAACCTACTCGTATTAGAGTGTAAGTAGGCCAATTACGTTCAATCTGTTACTTTAGGAGCAAATTGAATATTAGCGATTACCGCAAGCAATAGAGGCCGAACAGTTTCAATATCCTTTGTTAGATAACGTACAGAAACGATAGCTTGATGATCCTCATCATGTTTATACGTATAGTAGTCGTAGCGTATACTCCGGTCGTCTCCATAATACTCCGTTCCAAGATACTCCGAGAAGTTCTCTAGATCAGATTCTTTTCGTAAATAAGGTAAGTTGGACCTATCCTGGTCGATAATATTAATAAGTGAGCCGCTTTCTTTATGCCTAAATTCATATCCATCTTCAAAACTTACTGTTTCAATCGATTCAGGAAAATAAAGTCCGAATTCACTTAAAGGATCTTGAAACCAACTCGCTTCGATCGACGTATCATTTACTTCGAGAGTCACTTGTTCAGTACCGTCAAATACACCACCAATAAATAGAGGCAATTGTGATGATTCTGTATCATTTACAAGTACGAATATATCTTCAAGTCTTTTGTATTGATAAGCAATAGTTTGATCTTCAGTTTGGAAAATAAATTGGTAGCTAACATTATCGTAGTACACAGTATAAGACAAATCCTCACCTAAAATTGTATCTAAATCAACGTATTTGATTTGCTCTCCAAACTTTTTGTATATTCTCATGTTACCATCGACTGTTGACTCCGTAGCTATAATTTCAGTTATCCCATCTTCATCCAGATCTATTTTTTGAGCGTGCGTATTCAATTGAAAATTAATGACGGGAACTGCATAGTCGAAGAAAAACCATAGATTATGCACACAACTAGCTCCACATGAAGAAAACACTTGAATTTGAAAATTTCCAAAGAGATTACTCTTCATAATTTCAATTGTATCCAAATATCCAAGTTCACCAGCAGTTCCTATTTCATACATCTCATTCGTCGGTTCTGATCCAACCCTATCTACCCCAACAGGCATACCTATATAAAGTTCAGTATCCTCTTCACTTTTGGTATAAATGACAAAATCACTAATTTCATCTAGCGAAATTGTAGATTTCACAAAAATTGAAGAGTTTAAAATCTTTTTAGCCCTATATTGATTAATACTTACTGGGAAATCTCCTGCACTTTCTTCTACGTTTTTATAAATCAGTTCAATTTCTTCTTGTGGTTCAAAAAAACTAGGTGCAGGTTCATCAATTAGATCAGTCATTACGGTTTGCGTTGTTGATGGCGAGGTAACTCCAATAATCTCACCTTGATTTTGACAACCTACTAATAAAATTAAAGAACAGATAACTAATACCCAAAAATATAAAAATCTATTCAATATTCACGCCTCCATTTCTGAGTATTAGACGATATATCCAAAACAAAAGTTTCATTATTTTCCATAAAACACAAAAAACCATTAGCATCAAAAGGCACTAATGGTTTTTTGCAACGTTCAATAAGAACTACATACGATATTTCGTTTTCTTCTGCTCGCGATGTTCCTTCAACACTTCTTCACCAATAACAACCTCGACACGATGAATCGGCTGACCTAAATGATAAAACTTCGTTTCATACTCGGTGAACACAAGATCCTCACGGGGCTCGTCTTTATGAAGATTAAGTGAAATATTACGCATCACTAATTCCATATCGGCAAAGCTATTCAATGAGAAATCGAACAATGATTGCGAATCCGTTTTGAAATGAATTTCACCGCGAGTATTAAGCTTCTCCATATACTTTTCGACAAATCGAGGATGAGTTAAGCGACGACGAGCGTGCTTGCTTTTCGGCCACGGATCACTGAAATTCAAATAAATACGTTCAAGCTCCCCATCTGCGAACATTTCATCAATGTTTTCGATATTAGCGCGTAGCAATGCCAGATTAGGAGGTGTTTCTTCACCTTTTTCCTCCCATGCTGTACGCCCCTTCTCGCTTGCACGACGAATAAGTTCATCGTACATATCGACACCAATATAATTAATTTCAGGATTACGCACACTCATTTGACTAATAAATTGACCTTTGCCCATCCCTAATTCCACATAAATAGGATGATTGTTACCAAAAAACTCATGCCATTTTCCTTTATATTGAGAAGCATCAAGCACACATAAGTCAGTTTGTGACTCTATGCTTTCAAGAATCCCTTTTCTCCCTCTTAGACGCATTGTTATATCTCCTTCATTATGTTCAAGTTCATATTATAATCAGCTATTATTGTGCCTAACAAATGCTTGCTTGTAAAGAACTTTCCGTTTTATTGTGCATATTACCAGATAAGTGCAGCAAAAAGAAAGTTCAACAACAAAAAAGACCGATATGGAAAAATCTCTTCCAACCAGTCTTTAGCTAAATTATATAAGCGACGTTACTACGCTAATAGAGCCATCACTTGCCGATCGAGCAGCTCGTTTACCAATAGCGCTCACTTTCGCTAGAAGCCTCTTTGTTCATTGTTTGCTGTAATGCACTGTTTAATTTTTTGTGCGCCGAAACTTTCAAGGATTGGTTATTGTTAAAACGTACTCCTGTAAGAGCAATAAGCTCCTTAACTGTTAATTCAACCGTCAATACTTCATCGCCCTGTGGAATTTTTGTCATATCCATCTCTAATCACCTCATCATATATTATGAAAATGAAGCTAAAGTTATGCAAATTTGAATCCGTTTACAAAAAGTAAATGTCAGGTTTTTTTGTTGATACTTCACACTTTCAATATAACATATGGTGTTACTTTTAACAAGTCAATCCTTTCATTTCCACGCCTTACTCATTTCCGAACAATTAAGAAGTTATACAATAGAAAGCATGGCTTTTCAGCTTATTTTTCGTTACAATTGATGATGAAGCAGGATAAAGGATGGGTAAAGATGATTAATATACAAAACACCTCAGAACAGCCTTTGCTGTGGGGAGATAAAAATTTTCATACTTGGAATTATGAAATGCGCAATGAATTTGATTCTAAAGTATTCAAAGTGATGCTAGATGCAGGGTTTACTTGTCCCAACCGCGATGGTTCTATCGCTAAAGGCGGCTGTACATTTTGCAGCGCACGCGGATCAGGTGATTTCGCTGGGCGTAGACGTGACGATCTAGTTACTCAATTCAATACCATTCGTGATCGACAACATCAGAAATGGCCTGATGCCAAATATATTGGATATTTCCAAGCGTATACAAATACGTATGCACCGGTAGAAACGCTGCGTGAATACTTTGAAGTGATCGTTGATCAACCAGGCGTTGTAGGGCTATCTATTGCCACTCGTCCCGATTGCTTACCAGATGATGTTATTGATTATTTGGCAGAGCTCAATGAGCGTACTTATCTATGGGTGGAAATGGGCTTGCAAACGGTTCATGAATCGACTTCCACATTAATTAATCGTGCACATGATACAGCCTGTTATCTTGACGCTGTTCGCCGCTTACGCGAACGAAATATCCGGATCTGTACACATATCATTTACGGATTACCAGGAGAAACGCATGAAATGATGCTAGAAACAGGTAGACAGGTAGCGAAGATGGATGTTCAAGGCATCAAGATCCATTTGCTGCATCTGATGAAAAAAACGCCTATGGTAAAGCAATATGAAGCAGGACTACTGAAATTTCTAGAAATGGATGAGTATATAAAGCTAATTGTCGATACACTCGAAATATTGCCGCCTGAAATGACTGTTCATCGCCTTACAGGTGATGCCCCAAGAGATTTACTGATTGGTCCGATGTGGAGCTTGAATAAATGGGTAGTACTGAATAGCATTGATCGCGAACTTAAAGTGCGCAACAGTTGGCAAGGTAAGCTGTGGAATGTGGAGGGTTAACTAAATGGGTTTTATCTCATCTCTAACAATGGCTCAGCGCTGGATCGCTGAACGTGTAACCTCGGGCGGCTTCGTTATCGATGCAACGGCTGGCGGGGGCGTAGATACATTAGCACTCGCTCAGCTTGTCGGTGCAAAAGGGACTGTGCTTGCGTTCGACATTCAACAGGATGCGCTGGACAAAACAGCTACAAGATTGCAGCAATACAAAGATCAGACAGCATTAGCTACAGTCTCGCTTATTTGCGATAGTCACGCTAATATGGCTCAATATGTTGAACAAGCAGGGACGGTAGGGGCAATCATGTTCAATCTTGGATACTTTCCTGGTGGAGATGAGCGTATTATAACGATCCCTAACTCAACGATCGAGGCGCTTGAACAGTCACTACAGTTACTTAAAGTTGGTGGCATTGTTACTTGCATGCTCTACCCTGGTCATGCAGGCGGCGATACAGAGGCTGATGCCGTGCAGCAATGGGCAAGCGCTTTACCCGTGGAGCGTGCACAATGTGTTATATATCGACAGCTGCAGCGCGCCAATGCCCCCTATCTGATCGGCATTGAAAAAAAATCATAGGCTTTATTAAATTTGAATGATAAGGAGCATACATATGACTATTCAAAAAATCGAGCATGTTGGTCTTATGGTACAAGATATTGAAACATCTATTCAATTTTATACAAAAGTACTAGGTCTAAAGCATTTGCGTACGATGCCACACTCTAATGGTTTAATTACATTAGCTTTTCTTGGTTATCCAAATTCCAATGAAACGGTAATCGAACTTATTCAAAACTTCAATGATAATCTGCCTGCTGAAGGAAAGGTTCATCATATCGCATTTACCGTTACCAATATTGAAGCGGAATTTGAACGTATGAAGCAATTACCGGAAGTTACACTGAAAGATAAAGAATTAATTACTTTACCTGATGGCTCATTATATTTCTTCTTCTATGGTCCAGATGGTGAGTTTCTTGAATTATTCCAACCAGGTAATATTACACCGTACCCGTTACAGTTCCAACCCGAGTTCAAGGAGCGTATATGGGGTGGACGTGGCTTAGAGAAGTTTGGTCTAACGCCACCTGAAGGGGCAATTGGCGAAGGCTGGATGATCAGCGACCATCCCAACGGCATTACAAAGGTCATTAACGGTGCACTCGCTGGTACAGGGCTAGATGTTATTCGCGAACAATTCGGTACAGCTTGGTTTGGTAAAAATGGTGTATCAAGTAAAAGTGAACGCTTCCCACTTCTTATTAAACTACTAGATTGCCGTGACGATTTATCGGTGCAGGTCCATCCTACCGATGATTATGAGCAATTACCAGCTGGGGAGCTTGGTAAAACGGAAATGTGGTATATTCTTTCCGCAGAACCTGATGCGAAGATTATATATGGATTAAAGGAGCATGTCACGCGTGATCAACTTGCACAAGCGGTTGCTGATGGCAATATTATGGGTTGCTTGCAAGAAGTATCCGTTAAAACAGGAGATGCCTTCTATATTCCTGCTGGTACCGTACATGCATTATGTTCAGGGGTCGTTGTCGCTGAAATCCAGCAAAACTCCGATACAACATACCGCTTGCATGATTATAATCGCCCTGGACTTGATGGGCAGCTACGAGAGCTACATATTGAAGATTCATTAGCAGTTATCGCATATGAAGGCGCAGGCGCTTCCTACGTGGATACGACGACTATGCGAGCTGGAGAGTGGCTAACGATTGCTGCTTCTCCTTACTTCGTCGTAGATAAAGGTATAATTGTAGATCAAACTACATTATCCACATCTGCTGATAGCTTTGAAATTATTGTTGTTGCTGACGGAAACGGGACAATTGGCTGGGGAAATCAAGAACAAGCAATTTCAGCTGGTCAATGCTTCCTATTGCCTGCTGTACTAGGAAAATATACATTAAACGGTAATATGACAGTGTTACGCAGCGTTGTGCCTAGCATTTAATTTCAACTCTAGATATGTTAAACATATTTTTCATTTTCATATAATGATAATTTCCAAGCCATTGAAGCTGCTACCTAAAGTAGTCGCTTCAATGGCTTTTCTATCTTTCTGGGACTATCATTGCATATTATAACTTTTTCCGAATATATTTATTTTCAAGGTGAATTGTTAACATTACACTTTATCCATTACATAAACATTTACAATTTAGCAAGAAGACATTTTTCAAGAAAACGCTCTACGAAAACCATCTAACCGTTTAGTTTTTAAATGGTTTATCTAAAATACATTTACTTTTATCCAGTTAAAACTAAAAATAAGTGGTTTACAAAATTATGCTATTATGATATTTTATCATTAAAGCGTTTTCATTAATGTTATAGCTAACAATTAATGAAAATATTAATACGATTTTTCTCTTCTTAGTTTTTACTTTCAAGTTAAAAAAATTTATAGGGGGCTTCACATGAAAAAACTACTTACGCTTTGTCTGATTTTATCAATGTCTTTATTCGCTTGGGGTTGTTCAAGTGGAAACAACGCTGCCCAAGGTGACAAATCTGTTATTGATGGTGGCGCCGGAGAAAATGCAACAGCGTTAGATTACTGGACTTTCGTAGAGCTGCACGGGCAACATTTCGAGAAAATGTTAAGTAAATGGAATGCTGAATTCCCAGATCGTCAAATTAAGTTAAACGTTACCGTTATGCCTTATGATGATATGCACAACAAACTCCTAATCGCACTTCAAACTGGAACGGGAGCTCCTGATATTTCAGATATCGAGTTAGGTAAATTCCCTGACTTCCTTAACGGTACCCCTAATCTAGTTGAGCTTAACGACGTAATAGATCCTTACCGCGATACAATCGTTGAGTCGCGCATTAACATCTACAGCAAGGATGGTAAAAATTATGGAATCCCAACTCACGTTGGTGCAACCGTTGCCTTCTACAACACAGAAATTCTTGAAGAGGCTGGTATCGACTACAAAGATATCGTTACTTTTGAAGACTACAAAAAAGCTGGTATTACGGTGTATGAAAAAACCGGAAAATATCTTGGAACTGCCGATACGAGCGCTAACTGGCAGGCTGGTATACTTCTTGCTCAGCAAGGCAGTGATTTGACGGATGATAACGGCGTACCGCAAGTTAATTCCTCTGAGTTAATTCGTGGATTCGAGATGATGCAGGATCTTCTTGAAAACAACGTTATATCCACCATTGCAGGCGGTCAACCGGATACAGAAGAAGCATATGGAGAATACAATGCAGGTAATTTTACTAGTGCATTCATGCCATTATGGATGATGTCACGCTTTACAAATTATATGCCTGATCTTGCAGGAAAAATTGCTATCGCACCACTTCCTGTACTCGAACAAGGAATGCCTAGATCGGTAGGTGGCGGTGGTACTGGTACTGTTGTTACGAAAACATCTAAAGATGTTGAGCTTGCAAAAGAATTTCTAACTTATGCAAAGCTATCTCTAGATGCTAATATCGAAATCTGGAATACACTCGGCTTCGATCCAGTAAATATGGACGTATGGGACATGAAAGATATAACCCACAATCC
Organism: Paenibacillus sp. Y951; assembly: GCF_056786395.1. Lineage (NCBI taxonomy): Bacteria > Bacillati > Bacillota > Bacilli > Caryophanales > Paenibacillaceae > Paenibacillus > Paenibacillus sp. Y951. The sequence goes on from NZ_JBXCIY010000005.1 coordinate 266,225, forward strand.
AGAAAATATGTTTGTTAAATACTTTGTTAATAGTCCATTTGATGTTTTGAATACGATTAGAGATGAAATTAGAATGATCAAATCTACATCAGCATCACCAACAATTAATAATATGTTTGGAACAACTACACTTAATGAAATATTCGAGGATGGTAGAGATGTAACTGAAGCGTTGAATGAAGCTCAAGAGCTTATAACGCAGCAGCTAAGCAACTAACCGCAATCGTCATTCTTCAAAAATACGAAGAGCTATCTATATGTAACTGTAGATAGCTCTTTCATATCAATCTCTACCATCAAAGCTATCTATTGAATATATTAAGAGGCCAAGGAGTTTAATTTATGAAAAAAATATTACACTCACAAAAAGTAGCTCCTTACGTATTTATTCTCCCTTTCGTGCTAGTCTTCCTTATTTTTTGGTTATATCCATTACTTAGTTCGGCTGGAATGAGCTTTCAAAAGGTTACGCTCGGCCAAGATGCAGCTTGGATAGGCATGAACAACTACGAAAAATTATTGGGTGATAAAATTTTCGGGAAGGCTGTAATGAATAGCATTGTTTATATGCTGTTAACACTTATCGTTCTAATTCCTGGACCTATGATACTAGCCGTACTCATTAATAGTAAGTATATGACATTCAAAGGATTTTTCAAATCTTCGTTCTTCTTTCCAGCACTCACTTCGGTTGTTGTTGCAGGTACCATTTTCCGTTTAATGTTTGGTGAAATGGAGAGTTCGCTAATTAACACGATATTATCTTGGTTCGACATTGATCCTATGAAATTTCTTAAAGGTCAAACGACTGGCTTTATCGCCTTATTAACTCTAGCAGCTTGGAGATGGACAGGGGTTAACATGCTATATTTCCTTGCTGGACTTAATAATATTAGCGATGACTATTATGAGGCCGCTTCAATTGATGGAGCCTCAAAATTTCAAAAGTTTATGCTTATTACGGTTCCGTTATTGAAGCCAACGTCAATATACGTTATTACGATTTCCATCTACGCTGGTCTTGCGATGTTCGTAGAGAGCTTGATGCTCTGGAATGGTAACAACTCTCCGAAAAATATCGGTCTAACTATTGTAGGTTATTTGTATCGTCAAGGTATTGAGAAAAATGATCTTGGCTATGCAGCTGCTGTAGGTATCGTGCTTCTTGCCGTGACGATGATTATTAATTTATCGCAATTAACATTAAGTGGTATGTTCAAGAAAGGAGACTAGCGATGGAATATGAAAAGCTCAAAAAAACAAGTCTCTTTATCTTTTTTGCAATCATTGCAACCATTATTCTAATACCTTTCTACGCGATAATGATCGCATCCTTTAAGCCTGGACAAGAATTGATTAGAAAAGGCTTAAATCTTCATCTCGACTTCTCTATGATGAGCTTTGACAACTATATTTATTTGTTTACCGGAAACCACTCCTACTTCACTTGGTTTGGCAACTCGATTTTACTAACTGTTGTACAAGTGGTACTTACACTATTTATTAGTGCAGCAGTTGCTTACGGCTTTGCCGCATACGAATTTAGAGCGAAAAACTTCTTATTTATTTGTGTGTTAATGATCATGATGGTTCCATTTGAAATATTGCTATTACCTCTTTATACGCTAACCTTTAAGCTTGGTTTAATGAACACTTACTCAGCAATCGTATTGCCTGGCATCGCGAATGCTTCAACCATATTCTTCTTTCGTCAATATTTGAGAGGTATTCCGAAAGAGATTATTGACGCCGGGCGCATAGATGGTGCTACGGAGTACGGTATATTCCTTCGTCTTATCATTCCGGTTATGAAGCCTTCATTTGCCGCGATGGCTATTCTACTTGGTATGAATAGCTGGAACAATTTATTATGGCCTTTCATGGTACTAAGTGATGGTTCCAAATATACGTTAACGATCGGCTTGAAAACATTGTTAACGCCTTATGGAAACAACTATGATCTACTAATCGCCGGATCATTTTTCTCTATTATTCCGATTCTTGCATTATTCTTTGCTTTCCAAAGATATTTTATCGACGGTATGACTGCTGGAGCTGTAAAAGGATAGTGGAACTCAAAAATAGACTATAGCGCTAGGCTATAGTCTATTCATTAGCATCATTACTGTTTCAGTCAGTGTAGGCATTCTCTATTGTTGTACAGTTTGGCTAATATTCATACTATATATATTAGCAGTGGAATGCTTCTCACCCTGCTCCTGGATATACATTGCAATGAGTAATGATTCCCCTTCAGCCACCACTTCACCTGTCTCCAGGTAATGTGACATATTGAATGGAACTTTCTCTAGAACGACATGCTTCTGCAATTCACGTTCATTGAAGCGATAGCCGGCAAACTGCTCGTTCACTTGTTCAGGTTGATCAGCAAGCTTCTTCATCCAGCTTGACCATTCTGATTTCTCCATAATCGAGTCCCACCATACTTTACGAGGCTTATAGCGATGGTTTCTATAATAATCTAGCTTCATCAAGCCTTGTATTACTGGAAGATCAAGTTGATGCCCCTGGGCCTCTTGTGCATAAACAAGATATGACCATAACCGCGAGAATAGATCCTCTAGCTGATGACCAATTTTCTGCCAGCCTTGTCCTTCCCAATAATCGCCGAAGCTTTGGAAGAAGTCAAACGGTGAGTTGAATACATGATCAACGAGATAAAGCAATGTGCTATCCATCCGATGATCATTCCAGTATTTCTCTAGAACATCCTCTACCCGCTTAATTCTAACAATATCAGCAAAGGGCATAAGATCGTTACCGAGCATTTCATACGGCGCACGATCTTGGTAGATGTAACCCCATTTGTCTGCATCATTGCGTAGGCCAGTACCACGTAGCATCTTCAAGAAACCAAGCTGAAGCTCCTCAGGGCGCAGTGCAAATACATCGTTAAATGTGCCACGGAACGTATCATAGTTTTCAAGTGGTAAGCCCGCAATCAAATCCAAATGCTGAGCAATCGTTCCTGACTCTTTAACTTTAGTCACTGTGCGGACAAGCTTACTCCAGTTCTGACGACGTTGAACCGCTAGATTGGTTACATCATTCGTTGATTGAACACCAATCTCAAAGCGGAACACACCTGGAGGAGCATTTTCAGCCAAATAATCTAGTACCTCTGGACGCATAATATCCGCAGTAATCTCAAATTGGAAGACGCAACCACGATGATTTTCAATTAGGAATTGGAACATCTCTAGTGCATAGTCTCGCTTAATATTAAAGGTACGATCGACGAATTTAATCAAATTCGCACCTTGATCGATAAGATAGATAATATCCGCCTTCGTACGCTCGATATCGAAATAACGTACGCCAACTTCGATACTCGATAAACAAAATTGACAACTGAACGGACAGCCACGGCTTGTCTCGAAATAGACCACTCGATTTCCTAATTGCGGAATATCTTCTTCGAATCGGTACGGAGATGGCAATGTATTCAAATCAAGCTTCGGACGACCTGGACTAATACGAATCTCTACCCCGTCTGCCAAATGTTTGCGATACGCAATGCCAAATACCATATGATACTTCTGTGTTGTTTCAATTTCAGTTAATAGATGATCGAACGTCTCCTCACCTTCACCCATGACGATAAAGTCGACATCCGTCAATCTTTCCATCCACTGCTCCGTATCATAGCTTACTTCAGGACCACCCATAATAATTTTCAATTCAGGCTGTATTTTACGTAGCATATTAACAACAGTAATCGTTTCTTCAATATTCCAAATGTAACAGGAGAACCCGACGACATCTGGCTTTCTTGCAAATATATCAGATACGATATTCATTGCAGGGTCTTTAATTGTATACTCTGCAATGTCCATATCAAATTTATGACCACTGAATGCTTTTAGACAGCGCAATGCAAGCGATGTATGAATAAATTTTGCGTTCAATGTTGATAGTACGACTTTCATGTATTGTCCCTCGGCTTTCGTTTTCAAATAAAGCTCAATCATCATCTGTATAAATAATTGTGTGTTCCTCTATTGTAACTAATTTTAATGCAAATAAGAAGACTAGCGCATATATTCCCTAATGGAGGATCACTGTTCACCCTGTAATTAGAGCAACCATTAACCTAGCTTGTCTACATAAATAAACTATGTAGACAAATAAAACCGTCATACTAGCAGATAGTCTGCTAATATGACGGTTTGTCTTATATTCAAGTCGTTAACCGATTAAGCTTCCGCAGCAGGATCAAAAGAGCGTGTTGCAAACTCCGCGTCAAGCATATAGAATGCGTTGCTATCCTGGTCAATTCGTTTTAATTTGGTAATGATGCCATCAAATAACGCTTCTTCTTCAACTTGTTCATCTATGAACCATTTCAAGAAGTTAATAGTAGCATGCTCACGATCATTCATTGCAATATCAGACAGATCGTAGAAACGTTTCGTATTTTGCATCTCATGTTTGTAGCCTTCTTCAAATACTTCAAGTACAGATGCATAAGTATTATTCGGTTCTCCCAATGCTTGAATCGTTGCGCGACGTCCACGATCATTCAAAAATTTATAAATTTTCATACCGTGAAAACGTTCCTCTTCCGCTTGCACAAGGAAAAAGTTTGCGAAGCCATCAACATTATCTGCAGAGCAATGTGCAGCCATAGCTAGATATACATGAGCGGAATAAAATTCAAAGTTCATTTGATCATTAAGTGCTTTTGCTAAACTATCATTCATAAAATGTGCACCTCGCATTTCTTATTTGTAATAATTCTAACATAAAAATGAAGATAAGCAAAGTGTAGAAATCAATTTTTACCAACTACGAAGCAAACATCGGGTGGAAGGTAGCCCACTCATCGAGAGCCTACGCAAGTAGCTGGCAAAGCCAGCACCCTTGCAGCAATCACAGTCGTGTTTTTTAACTACCATTCCAATGAAGGTTAAAAAAGTTCGGCTGTCAGCACCAAGAAGATGCCCTTCAGCGGAAACGAGTAGCACAGCGTACGGTTTATGTACGTGAGCACACGCAGGCTTTCGATGGAGGGCATATTCGCTGCCGACTACGCTTCGTCAGCATTCTCATCGTGATCACAGTCGGACTTTTTTAACTACCCCTCTAGCCTACGATTTTTTTAAGCCGCTTATATAACATATCAGGCGTCGCCTCAACGATGGGCTGCGATTTAATCATAACAAAGCATCCAGATCGACAAGACTTACATTGACCGAGACAGCCTGTTTTCTTCTGCTTCAGTTCAGGATATTTTTTCTTCAAACTCTTGTACACTGGTTTCAAGCCTTGTTCTAAGCTACGCTTGCAATACTTAATTTTCATAAGCAACCCACCACCCACACTGATAATCAATCTCAATACTTATGATGATAATGATTATCAGCGATAATGTCAACTTATTGTTTAACTCTACTATGTAATAGAGTCGCTATAGTTGCTGTAAAACAAAAAAAGGTGCCTGATTCATTCCGAAGAATGAGATCAGACACCTTTTTCAAGCTAACGAGTAAAATTAAAGTTTTACTACGTTTTCAGCTTGAGGACCACGGTTACCTTGTGTAATATTGAATTCTACACGGTCGCCTTCATCCAAAGACTTGAAGCCTTCGCTTACAATAGCGCTGAAGTGAACGAATACATCGCTTCCACCTTCAACTGAAATGAAGCCAAAACCTTTTTCTGCATTAAACCATTTAACGATACCTTGTTCCAAAGTCGTTACCACCTTATAAGTATTTACTAAGTCCCTGTATTCACAAAAAGTCACAACCCAATTTACGGCAATTGAATTAACTAAAGCCTAATTGTGGCTGCGACTAAGGTCTTAATATCAATATAAATCATATTATCATACCTTGCATGAACTAGCAATAGATGTATTAAATTTACATCGTTATTTTTTCAGCAAATCCTCTGCCTTTTGTAATTGAGAGTCATTCGCTTGCAGTAAGTTGCGAATATCTTCAACTAGTAAAGTTCCTACTTCATCTGTATAGATTCCGTTGACATCTATTCCTTTGGCCGACTCATATTGCTTCACTGCTTGCATTGTTGCTTCATCATATAATCCGTTGTCTGATGGAGCATAGCCTACTGCTAGAAGCAATTTTTGTAGTGCAGTTACATCATCACCAAAGCTATTAAGCTTAAGCTCTATTCCAGCACTTATAGGATGCAAGTTCACATATTCAGGAAGTTCCACGACATCTGTTGGTTCAACACCTATTTTATGAATACCGCTTCCACTCGGTGTTTTCCACTCTGCTTCAGTCAACACAAGTACTGAGCCTGAACGGAATTGCTCATAGGTTTGCACAACACCTTTACCATATGTTGTTACCCCAACAATATGTGCATCAGCTGATTCCTTCAATGCTGCAGCAAGTACTTCACTTGCACTCGCGGAGTATTCATTCACAATGACAGCAATCGGAATGTTAAAGGGTTTGACTTGCTTAGATACGAATTTTATCGTCTTCTCATCATTTTTATATACAACATCAAGAATTTTTTCACCGTTAGGAACAAGTAGATTCGCGATCTCGACTGTTTGGATCAATAGCCCACCAGGATTTGAACGCAGGTCAATAATTAACCCTTTCATATCTCCATCCTTCATTAAACTAGCTAATGCTTCTTTGAATTCCACATCTGTTTCTTCAGTAAACCGCGATATAGTGATCATCCCAATATTATTATCCAGTTGCTTCGAACTAACCGTATGAACTGGAATTTCAGCACGTTCTATATTGAATTCGGTAATTTGCTCTGTCGCTCCACGCTTTATTCCAATGACTACACTCGTTCCTTTTTTACCACGAATTTTACTAAGTAGTTCATTGAATGTATTGCCTTCGATTGATTGCTGATCCACCGTTACAATTTGATCTGCAGGCTTTAAGCCAACTTTTTCAGCTGGCATATCTTTCACTAATGTACTAATAAAATATTTCCCATCTTCTTGCTGCACTTCAGCACCTATTCCATAGAAGTTACTATTGTAAGAATCAGCATAGCTTTCTCCCGCTTCATTGGCCAAGTACTGTGAATATTGATCTCCTAATGAACTTACCATCCCGGCAATAGCTCCATCAATAAGCTCACCGCTGTCCGCGCCATACAAATAGCTTTCTTGAATTTTACTATACGAGGCTTGTAGCAAATTAAAATCGTCAGCGTACATTACCGAATAGTGACGCTTTGTCCATGCTTGTCCACCCCAAAAACCTGCTATTAATGCGATAACAACAAAAACGGCAACATATTTACTTGAGTCTTTATTTGAGCGCTTTACTCTTTGTTCATTTGATTCCATGTATGTTTCTCCTTGTAGTTCCAGATTGTTTTCGATACAATCATACTAGCTATAAAAGGTTGTTCAAAAAGCAGACTTTGATAACGAAGTAACGCGCTGGAGCTTATTCGACGTCGAATATGAAAGCCTGCTTTTTGAACTCGTACTATAAACAGCAGTCTGAAGGGAGTTTTTTGACAACTATGTACAAATTAATTGCAATTGATATCGATGACACCTTACTTAACGATGATATTATCGTTACAGAAGCCACTAAACTTGCACTTGAACGAGCGATTCAAGCCGGCGTAACCGTTACATTAGCAACAGGACGCATGTATTCATCAGCTCGCAAAATAGCCGATCAAATTCAACTCAATGTACCAATTATCACCTATCAAGGCGCCTTAGTCAAAACGTTGCTTAATGAGCAAGTGTTATATGAACGTTGTGTTCCTGTAGACGCAGCACGCCAACTATTACAATATGCCAAAGAGCATAACTTGCATCTGCAATTATATGTTGACGATATATTATACGGCACTGAGGATAATGAGCGAATTCAAGCTTATTCTCAACTAGTTAATATCCCCTATGAAATTGAGCCTGATTTTGCAAAGCTGATTGATAAACCTAACCATAAAATGCTTATTATAGATGAACCAGACGTTCTCGATCATCACGCAGTAATTTTACAGGAGCTACTAGGTGACCAGCTCCACATTACAAAATCTAAAGCACATTACTTAGAATTCATGCACAAGGAAGGTACAAAGGGTCATGCGCTTCAAGCTTTGGCGCAGCATATCGGTGCCACAATGGACGAAACGATTGCGATCGGCGATGCATGGAATGATCGTGAGATGATACTTGCTGCTGGACTTGGCGTTGCAATGGGTAATGCCGTTCCGATGCTCAAAGAAATAGCTGACTACGTCACACGATCAAACAATGATGACGGTGTCTGTCATGTTATTGAAAAATTTATTTTCAACGAATAAAATGATGAAGTGAGCATAAAAAAGCCGTTGACCCCCTCCTTATTGAACGAGGCGTCTACGGCTTTATATGTCTGCACACACTATTTAATATTACTTTTACATTTTGGATTTACACAAGCTTTGAAATTCCCGATAAAATCAAGACGATGGTCCACAACCTTAAAGCCGTACTCTAGCTCTAAACGTTGTTCAAGCTCCAATAGCCAATCATCCTTGATCTCTTCTAATGCTCCGCATGTATGACAAATCAAATGATGATGCATATGCTCATGATCCTGTCCACGAAGATCGAATCTAGCAACACCATCACCAAAGTTCATTTTCGCTACGATTTGCAGCTCTGCTAGCAATTCTAATGTACGATATACCGTCGCAAGACCAATTTCAGGGAATTTCGCTTTGACAAGCATATATACATCTTCCGCACTCAAATGATCTTCTTCATTTTCCAGAAGCACACGGACTATTATTTCACGCTGTGTAGTTAGCTTATATCCACTTTCCATTAAGCTGTGTTTAATTTTTTCAACTTCAGCTTGTATATTCATACCTTCGCCTCCTACAGACAACTTTAAGTATACCTTATTTATTTAGTATTTTCTCAATTTAGAATGATTCTAAAATAATGGTATGCTATTTTGCCTAAGAAAGCAACTATAAATAGAACAAAGCTAGCAATTATTTCGAAAGTATTTGCTAGCTTCGTTCTATTCGTTAATTTTTTGATAATAAAAGCTCTGTTAAGTCTTGATAGACCTCTACTGAATCAAACTGTATCCTCATAGCTCCTAGTGGCATAAATCCCCTGTTTTTACCGTATATACTCATGAGATGCGTTTGATAATCAATAAGCGCTAAGGCATGTGTCGCGGTAGTTATAAACGCGACTCGATTATCAGTTAATGAAATCCGCCGAGTCGTGAACGATGTGAGCGTGATTTCCATTGCAAACTTATCGGCGTTCACGGACGGGATCTCGAAATGATGCGATATGTGACAGGTAGCGAGTCCTTCACCTAAAAGGTTGTCAATTTCGTATCGATTAAAATCCAGTTTTATTTTACCATGTCGTACTGGCTACTTTTCGATTGAGCTATCGTTCTCCGTTAGGATTCCTGTAGAGCGTTAAATTTACACTTTGCAATAAAACGAGCGACTCCGTTACGATAGGGTAGTCACGGGTCATTGCCCTTTAGCTATCTTAAGGAGGTCGCTCTATCTTGAATTTTAAAGCCCAAACCAAACAAAATCAACTACTTGAACGCATTTCTATCCAGCACCTTGTCGTCGGAATCGACATCGCTCAGCAATCTCATGTTGCTCGTGCTGTCAATTTCCGTGGCATCTCACTCGGTACTCCGCTTCACTTCTCTAACGACGAAGCTGGCTTTGGCCAATTGCTGCGGTGGATGAAAGATATCCAAAAAGCCAATCATCTAAACGACACCATCATCGGTATGGAACCAACTGGCCACTACTGGCTCAGCCTCGCTGCCTGGCTCAAGGACCGAAACTACGAGACAGTGCTAGTAAACCCCCATCTCGTCAAAAAGAATAAGGAAAACCGAGACAATACTCCCTCTAAAAGTGACATCAAGGATGCCTTGGTTATCGCCGACATGGTGAAAAACGGCTACTACACTGTCATTAAAGAAACTAGTAAAGTGTTCATAGAACTACGAGTGCTTATGGCCAACCGGGAGACAATCGTCCATCGACTTGTCAGCGTTAAGAATCAGATTCATCGCTGGGTCGATATTGTATTTCCGGAGCTAAGGCAGGTATACAAGCACCTCATTGGATCTGGCTCACTCGCTACATTGCGTCTCTTTCCAACGCCTGCTGATCTTAATAAACTCACTGTTCAACAGGTAATCGAAGGCTGGAAAACAGTCATGAAACGGCATAGCGGTGAACGCAGAGCTAGTGAGTTACTAGCATTGGCAGCTCGCTCGGTCGGTGCAAAGCATGCCCAAAAAGCCTATAAACTTCATATACAACAGCTTCTGGCAGAATATGATCTGGCTATGGAGCAGCTACAGGTCATTGAGGAAGAAGTAGCGACTGTCCTAGCCCATATTCCACTAGCTAAGCCTCTTCTCGCAATGAAGGGGATGAGTACCTTGTCTGTTGCCGGCATTCTAGGTGAAGCTGGCGATCTCAGCGGCTATGCACATGGCAATGCGTTGTTGCGTCATGCCGGTCTCAATCTAGCTGAAGCAAGCTCAGGCAAGTGGAAAGGTCAGATGTCCATTAGCAAACGTGGCCGACCAAGGCTTCGGCATGCCCTGTTCATGGCAACTATGGCTCTCATTATGAACGATGAAACATTTAAACGACAACACGAAGTAAATGTAAAGACAAAAAGTATGAAGCCCATGCGTTCAGTGATGAAGCTTTGCGGTAAACTGGCCCGCATTCTGGTTGCCCTAGCTCGTAGTGGTGAAGCTTACGAACCGGATCGAGCTCTTCCTATAAAGCAGGTGTCTTAATCGCTACACAATCAGCACAAAAATTGGCTTATTCGCAGGATTTTAAGATTGCACGGAGTACCGGATTGCATTGAACAAAAGGGCATAGACCCGTACCGTTAGGATTACCGGCCTCCACCCTCTAGATAGGCGTAACGAAGGAATGAAAGGGCATAGACCCGTCGAGAAATGGGAGTGAAAGCCTCCGGAGGTGCGTGGAGCAGCGTGCAGTAGATCAACAAAAAAGGAGCGAAAACTCGCCCCTTCTGTTCCCGCATGCCCATCGGTTACCAATTTTGACGGCACCCGTTCCATTTAATCCGAGTTATGATTTATCTTCAGGTGAAATCCTGCGAATAAGCGAGCATTCGTGAGAAAACTACATCGTACCGAGGGAGCTCAATAATCTTTAGTTTGATATTGGAGATTTGAGGTGTTTTGATTGTATGTAATAAACACACTCCAACTCTGATTCATAATAACCAATATTGAATTGAGTTTTATCTATAAGGTCAGAAAAAGCATTCGGAAGCTTACAATCCCATTTGAGAAAATCAAAGTTCGTTGGAAAATCGTCCGAATTAGGGTTAGGTGTGTGAATGTAGATTGCATCAGCTCCCGCATCTTCATCATGAATACATACCCATGTTTGATACGGCTTATTTAGTTGCTCAAGTTGTTTTAAAATTCTTGTATATAGTGTGATATGAGCTTTAATGTGCGCTCTTCTTACTTGCAAGCTGTCATTTCCTAAACCAAAGAAATCGAGATGTCTATGCCAATAATCATACCAAGAATCTTCGTCGACATGTGCCTGATAATTTTCAACAGATAACCATAGTTTTCTGAAGTATTTTTTTTTACCGCGAAACTTTTTCAAAGTTGCACCCCCATTTACTGAATTAATCGCTACTTTTAATGTAATTCACCATGTATTGAAATATCCTGCCCGTTCGCTTAATAAAATGAGCAGGATACCTAAGCACCTACTCATCAATGTGTATTATTCAACTATCGTTCCTCGTTAGTTAAACCTCATTGAAGAATTAGATGGCAATCTCCATTTTTATTGATGGATGATATTGATAATTTATTAACTCGAAATCATTAATAGTAAAATCATCGATATTTTTTATTTCTGGATTGATCCAAAGTTCAGGTGCAGGATATGCATCTCGTTGAATCTGTTGTTTCAATGGGTCAATGTGTCTCTCATAAATATGAGCATCATTAATATTTAGCGTAAGTGTTCCTAATTGGTATCCGGTAACTTGAGCTATCATTCGCTGTAAAACGTAATATTGAAATACATTAAATGGGTTTCCTAAACCAATGTCATTTGACCTTCCATTGACAACTAAATGAAGAACTCCTTGCTTTATAAGCCATTGGTTATTCCAAACACAAGGATAAAGCTCCATTTGGTCAAGATCATCAATATTCCAAAGTGATATTACATGCCTTCTTGAAGTAGGATTATTCATTAGTTGATCAATTAAATTATGCACTTGGTTAGTGATTTTACCGTTGATCATGATCGGCTTACCCAACTGATAGCCATATGCTTTACCTATATTATTATTGGTATTTGTCCACTCTCTCCATATTTTTACGTTGTTTTCGTTCAGATAGGAGCAATCACTTGTTCTTTTCACATAAAACCATAGTAGTTCGTGTATTGCTGATTTCCATGGTACTCTTTTTGTTGTAAGTATAGGGACCTCATAATTATCATATTTTAACTGCTTTGAAATCAAACTTTTTGTGTAGGCTGGAGTCCCATCCGACCAAATCGTTCTAACGTCATGGTCTTTGTCCCAATCTCCAAATTCAAGAATTTCATTTACCAATTGATTATACATCCCATCAGCCTTACCCATCTACTACACCTCCCAATCATAAGCATTGCTTTATAAGATTCGAGGGGTTAATAAATTTCCCTTTTTTCATTTAAAGACTAACTATCCAAGTTCAACATAACTAGTAGATTGCCATCATGCAAACCTGCTCGTTAGCCATATATGTAGCACAAACTAAGCTACGAAGCCATTCATCGTTATCACGAGCGATAAAAAAAAACCAGCAACGTGTACGGTACGAGTACACCAGCGGGCAAATGCTCGAAACTTTCAATCAAGGTTAAAAAGCGGGTTTTCGCAAACCGAGCAGGTGAAGCGTCACTTGAGAAAGGCAGACGCGCAAATGTATGTACTTGGTACATGCGATCCTACAATGTTTCTGCAAGAAACATACATCGGAAGCTTATGCTAAACTTTCCAAGTTCACTTCAGCTTCGATGTCGAATATGCTACGTCAGTCAATCTTCGTTATCAAAGCCCACTTTTTAACCTACCTAATTAATATGAAGGTTAAAAAGCGGACTTTCAGAACCGAGCAGGTGAAGCGTTACTTGAGAAAGGCGGAAGCGCAAGTGTACATGATTACGTACACGCGAACCGTACTTTCCAAGTTCGCTTCAGATGCGATGTCGAATATGCTACGTCAGTCAATCTTCGTTATCAAAGCCCGCTTTTTAACCTACCTATTCCAATGAAGGTTCAAAAAGCGGGATTTCAGAATCGAGAAGGTGAAGCGTTACTTGAGAAAGGCGGAAGCGCAAGTGTACATGATTACGTACACGCGAACCGTACTTTCCAAGTTCGCTTCAGATGCGACGTCGAATATGCTACGAAGCCAATCATCGTTATCAAAGCCCGCTTTTTAACCTACCTCATTAAAATGAAGGTTAAAAAGCGGACTTTCAGAACCGAGCAGGTGAAGTGTTACTTGAGAAAGGCGGAAGCGCAAGTGTACATGATTACGTACACGCGAACCGTACTTTTCAAGTTCGTTTCAAATGCGACGTCGAGTACGCTACGAAGCCAATCTTCGTTATCAAAGCCCGCTTTTTAACCTACCTATTCCAATGAAGGTTCAAAAAGCGGGATTTCAGAATCGAGAAGATGAAGTGTTACTTGAGAAAGGCGGAAGCGCAAATGTACGTACTTGGTACATGCGAACCGTACTTTCCAAGTTCACTTCATCTTCGATGTCGAATAAGCTACGTCAGTCAAACTTCGTTATCAAATTCCGCTTTTTAACCCACCTCTAAAGGTCGGCAAGCACTTGGTACCATATACCACGCTTAGAGTACAACACCTCACGCACATGATCCCAGCCACCCAAATAATCAATATCAAATAGATCAGTAGGTTGCTCAAATTGATCTTCACTAGCAGCGGCGACTTGCTCATTCACCGCTCTGAAGCCATGCTTTACAAAAATCGTCTGTGCTTCTGCCGACAAAATATAATTGTAAAAGGCTTCCACTACTTCACGATTTTGATGCTCGTTAACATGTTTGTCTACGATTGCTATCGGATTCTCAATTAATAATGTATGCTCTGGAATAATAATTTCGTATGGAATCCCTTTACTTATCCGCGCACGCAACTCATTCTCATAGGTAACGATAACATCTCCGACACCGTACTCAAAGGCTGCCATAGAAGCGCGTCCGCTCTTATCTAGAGACTCGACGTTTGCATGTACTTGCTTCAAAAAGTTTTTGGCATATTGCTCATCCGCATATCCTAACTCCTGCTCAGATCGCTTCAAGCCCGCTCCAAAGACCGCATTAATATCCCATTGTGCGCCACCTGATGTTTTCGGGTTCGGATACATTACACGGACATCCGATCTAGTTAGATCGTTCCAGTCTTGAATATGAAGCGGATTACCTGCTCTTGCGCCTAACACAACAATTGAACGAGATACCATCCCTTTGCTATCATTATTGCGCCAATCATGCGTAATAAGTCCTGCTGCCTCAATCGTATCGATATCGCCTTCCATCGCAAGGATCGCAATATCTGCATCGAAGCCACCGATAATAGCTCTCGCTTGCGTGCCAGATGCCTCGTACGATTGTTGGTAGATTACCTTTTGACCCGTTTCAGCTAACCATTGCTGTTGAAATAACGGTAACAGCTCCTCTAGCGCATCTTTCGCTACAGAATAAGCTCCAATAACTAAAGTAACCTCGTCAGCTTTACCTTGCTCGGTGTTCACTCCACCTGCAACAGGCGTATTACTGCAACCATTTAATAATATTGTCATGATTATCATTCCAATGAATAAGAAGCTATATGACTTTATATTAGAGCGTTGAACACTGTTTTTCACGACCAAACCACGCCTTCTCTGCCGATATTGACCTTACTTAGATATAGACTGGAAGCGGATCAACCTTCAATGGATTTTCCATGATCCAGCTCATCTCATCGTTAAACAAATATGCACGATGCACAAGAACTTTAACACGATCACCTGGCTGCAAAACTTCCTTTTCCAATGAACGATAAGTAATTAGCTTTTGATCGCCTACTTCAAGCTCTACCATCCATTCATTACCGCGGAAATGAAGATGTCTCACCAATGCATCTATTGTTGCTGAAGCAAGTATAATTTCCCCTGGTCTGCCTACTTCAATATATTCTGGACGAATAAGTGCCTTAATTCCCTCATCTACAGCTACATCTTCAAAGCCACGGATAAATTGAATATTTTCAATAACCGAAGATTCTCCGATAAAGCTAGCGACGAATGGCGTTTGTGGATTTTTGTATATGTCCCACGGTGTGCCTTTCTGTTCTAACTGACCTTTGGAGATGATCATAATCTCATCTGCAACCTCAATCGCTTCTTCTTGGTCATGAGTGACGAATATAGAAGTTATACCTAGCTCAGAGATCATATCTTTCAGCCACGTACGCAATTCAGTCCGAATCTTCGCATCGATCGCAGCAAACGGTTCATCTAGCAATAGCAATTGCGGCTCAGGAGCTAATGCTCTTGCAAAAGCAACTCGTTGACGCTGACCGCCAGATAATTGATGAGGATAACGATGCTCAAATCCTTTTAAGCCCGTTAGCTCTACCAAATATTGAACTCTTTCCTTTATATAAGCTTTCTCTTTCTTCTTCACCTTTAGCCCAAAAGCAATATTATCAAATACCGTCATATGTTTGAATAGTGCGTAATTTTGAAATACAAAGCCAATCCCACGCTCTTGAGGGGGGAGGTCATTCACTCGTTTGCCATGGAAGTAAATATCTCCAGTAGATGGCGACTCAAGACCAGCTAGCATGCGAAGGATCGATGTTTTCCCACCACCACTTGGTCCTAGAAAGCCGATTAGCTTCCCCTTTTCAATCTCAAAGCTAACATTGTTAACCGCTTGAAAATCGCCAAATGATTTATTCAAATCTTTCACTTGTATATGCATCATCTAATGCACTCCCTTTCTTTTCTTCGTCCACTCCATTAATAACAAAAGCATAATTGAGAATGCAGCAAGTACAAGTGCAATCGCATTAGCAGCCACTACATTGAAATTTTCAACATCCTGATACACTAATGTCGTTGCAGTCTGTGTCTTGTTAATAATATTGCCTGATACAACGAGAACTGCTCCAAATTCACCAAGTGATCTAGCTACCGTAAGCACCACTCCATAAATAACGCCAAACCGAATATTAGGCCAAGTCACTTTCCAAAATGTGTACCATGAGTACGCTCCAAGCGTTGATGCCGCTTGTTCTTGCTGATCGCCGATTTCTTGTAGCACTGG
This sequence comes from Paenibacillus sp. Y951, assembly GCF_056786395.1. Classification (NCBI taxonomy): domain Bacteria; kingdom Bacillati; phylum Bacillota; class Bacilli; order Caryophanales; family Paenibacillaceae; genus Paenibacillus; species Paenibacillus sp. Y951. Next base: position 282,626 of record NZ_JBXCIY010000005.1, read on the forward strand.
CATTACTTCACGAATCATAATCGGAAATGTTACGAATAATGTTGCCAAAATCATACCAGGTAACGCATATACAATTTGCACACCAATATTATTGAAAAATGTACCCATAATTGTATTCGGACCTAATAGTAGAACAATCATTAGACCGCCAATAACGGGTGATACCGCAAAGGGCAAATCGACAATACTATTACTTAACCGTTTCATTGCCTTGGAAAGCCATGTTGCTCTTACTAAATATAAGGAGAACATCACGCCGAAAAAAGTATTAATAGCCGTTACAGTAATAACGATAATCGCGGTCATCTTAAGGGCATGTAATGATTGCGGCCTTGCTATCGCTGCAATAAATCCATCGAACCCTTGCGCCCATGCGCCAGTAAAAATCTTATACAAAGGAACAACTAATAGTAATGTTATAACGACATAAGTTAAGCTAATCCATAATCTTCTCATAGTGTATTCCCTCCGCGACTCAGCTTGCTAATAAACCATAGTATGATGAAGGAAATCGTCAGAAGTAAGACGGATACTGCTGCTGCACCTTGTGGATTGTTACTTTCAATCTCGCCAAAAATGTACACTGATGCTACTAATGTTTTGCCTGGAATATTTCCAGCGATTAATACTACAGCCCCAAATTCCGCTATCCCCCTAGAAAAGGCAAGCATCCCGCCACTTAAAATGCCTGGTAACATTGTTGGCATAATAATTTGAAAAAACGTTCTGAATTTCGATGAGCCTAATGTATATGCCGCTTCCTCTTCTGACTTATCTAGTTCTTCTAATAGTGGTTGCAAGCCTCTGATGACGAATGGGAAGGTTACAAATACCATTGCGACGATGATCGCAGGTTCATGAAAGACAAGACTTAGTCCGAACCATTCAAACATGACACTACTTGGACCCAAAAGTAGCAATATAATAAAACCAGCAACTGCAGTAGGTAGTGCAAATGGTAGATCAATTAAGCTATTAATAATACTTTTACCAGGAAACTCATAGCGTACGAGCACCCAACCGATCATCGTGCCAATGAGTATATTAATAATCGTTGCTATTCCAGCTAGTTTTAATGTTAGAAATACAGCCTTCCATGCGAGTGGATCGGAAATATTATCCCAGAAGCTTATTAGACCAGATGAGAACGATTGTGTGTAAATACTTATGATAGGAATAATAATTAAACCAATAAAATAAATGATAACGATACTACGAAAACTGTAGCTCCATGTACGGCTACGAAAAAGTGAATTCAATGTGCACAGCCCCCATTAACCATATAGATAATAATTCCCAGTTGAATACTAGGTATTAATAATGTAGCACCGCCACATTATGGAAGTCAATGTATTTTTTACGAATAACAGAAAAAAGCTCATGATGTGTAGGAAAATACACATCATGAGCTTTCTTATGGAACCATATTTCAAAATTTACAGAGTTGTACATTATTCACCATCGATGAAATAGTGATCTTCACCTGTAGTAATGATAGCTTTTCCTTGCGTGAAATCAATCGCCCACGCAATGAATGCATCTGCTTGATCACTTTCAGGAAGTGTACATACTGTCACTTTATCGGTGAAATCAACTTGACCAATACGAGTACTACGACTATGAAGTTCATTTTCAAGCTTACCATACCAAGTATAGTCTACTTCAATAAATACTTCACGATGAAGCACATACTCAATCTCTTGGGCAGCCTCAATACCAGCTACAGCACCGTCTGTATAGGCTCTCACCAAACCGCCTGCACCTAACATAATACCGCCGAAGTAACGCGTAACGACGACAGCTACATTTTTGAGCCCCTTATTCTTGATGACCTCTAATATCGGCTTACCAGCAGTGCCGCTTGGTTCTCCGTCATCTGACGCCTTCTGGAACTGATCTCTTTCACCAACCATATACGCCGAGCAATTATGAGTAGCTGTGCGATGTAATCTCTTTATCTCCTCAATAAAAGCAACTGCCTCTTCTTCCGAAGAGACAGGTTGCGCATAGCCGATGAAACGTGAGCGTTTGATGACAACCTCTTGGTTCGCAGCTTCGCGAACCGTGCGATATCTTTGTAGCATCTCAAACACTCCCATTATCTTATAGGCGGGCTTCTAGCTCAGCTTTTTCTTTTTCGAAGCCAGGCTTACCCAGTAGCGCGAACATATTTGTTTTGTATGCTTCAACACCTGGTTGGTCGAATGGATTAACACCTAGTAGGTATCCACTGATCGCACAAGCTTTTTCGAAGAAGTACACCATATAACCGAATGTGTAAGGTGTCATATCTTTAATGTTAACAATTAGGTTAGGAACTTGTCCGTCAGTATGTGCAAGCAATGTTCCTTGAGCCGCTTTTTTATTAACGAAGTCCATAGTTTTACCTGCAAGGAAGTTCAAACCATCAAGGTCATTTTCATCATGTTCAATTGTAATATGTTCTGCAACTTCGCCAACTTGAATAACCGTTTCAAAAATATTACGGCTACCTTCTTGGACAAATTGACCCATAGAATGTAGATCCGTTGTGAAGTCAACAGATGCTGGATAAATACCTTTGAAATCTTTACCTTCAGACTCTCCGAATAGTTGTTTCCACCATTCTGACACGAAGTGAAGATTAGGCTCGTAGTTAACAAGAATTTCAATTGCTTTACCTTTACGGTATAGAGAGTTACGAACAGCTGCATATTGATATGCTTCGTTATCTGCTAGTTCTGGCTTACTATACTCAGTGACAGCAGCAGCAGCACCTTGCATCATTGCATCGATATCAATTCCAGCAACTGCGATTGGCAATAGACCTACAGCAGTTAGCACAGAATAACGACCACCGATATCATCAGCAATAACGAAAGATTCATATCCTTCTGCAGTAGCTAGTGATTTCAAAGCACCTTTTTCTTTATCTGTTGTTGCATAAATACGTTTACGGGCTTCTTCTTTACCATATTTTTTCTCAAGCTCAGCACGGAAAATACGGAATGCGATAGCTGGCTCAGTAGTTGTTCCTGATTTGGAAATAACGTTAATAGACCAATCGCGACCTTCAATCAATTGTAGTAAGTGAGTCACGTATGTAGAGCTCACATTGTTACCTGCAAATAATACTTGAGGTGTTTTGCGTTGCTCTTTGGATTGAATATTATAGAAAGAGTTAGATAGCATTTCAATTGCTGCACGAGCTCCTAGATAAGAGCCACCGATTCCAATAACGATCAATACTTCAGAATCATTTTGAATTTTTGTAGCAGCTTGCTTAATGCGGGCAAACTCTTCTTTATCGTATTCATTGGGTAGGTCAATCCATCCTAGATAGTCAGAACCTGCACCAGTAGCATTGTGCAACTGGTCATGTGCAAGACGTACCTGAGCTGTCAAATAATCTACCTCATGCTGACCTACAAATGATAATGCTTTGCTATAATCAAACTTTAATGTATTTCCCATGATTTCAATAACCTCCTGATTTGTACGAAGCTAAGCTTCTTCTCTAAAAATTATAAGACATTTGTTTAAGAATATCTAATTTGCATCATAAACACAAGTCCATTAGCTATAATAATGAACTACTTATTCCAATGAAAGTTCAAAAAGCAGGCTTTCAGAATCGAGAAGATGGAGCGCTAATTGAGAAAGGCGGAAGCGCAAGTGTACATGATTACGTACACGCGGCCCTACAATGTTTCTGCAAGAAACATACATCGGAAGCTTATGCTATACTTTCCAAGTTCGCTTCATATTCGACGTCGAGTAATCCACGTAAGCATAATCATCGTTATCAAAGTCTGCTTTTTGAACTACTTATATTCTTAATAATAAGGTGAAATCATAAGATACACAATTACACCTGTCAAACTAACATATAGCCAGATAGGCATTGTCCATTTTGCAATTTTGCGATGCTTCTCAATTTTATTCGTTAGTCCAAATACTACCGAGAACAACGCTAACGGCACGACAGCAATCGCTAATAAAATATGAGTAATTAAGATGAAGAAGTAGATCGGTCGTAATATCCCTTCGCCACCATAAGATGTTGACTCCGTCAAATAGTGATATGACACATACGAGACTAAAAATAACGTCGTCGAAACGAATGCTACCCCGATAAATGTTCTATGCATCTTAATATTTTTCTTCTTAATTGCAGTCATTGCAACAATTAATGCTAGAAATGTAAAGCTGTTAAAAATCGCATTTAACATAGGTAAAATCGTTACATCAAATCCAAGCTCACCATCATAAGCTGGTAAGAAAAATAGTACGGCAACAAGTGCTACAATCACAACTGTCAAAGACAATACGAGCGGTGTGTAATTTTTATCCTTCATCCGATTGAAACCTCCAAATCTTATTCTTATCTATACTTTAGCTTATAATGAGCTCCTCATACCACCTCATTCTTGACCGTTTTGTCACAATAATACGATATTAAGTGAAACACGATCTAAATAGCAGTGATCGGTACATATAAAGAAGAGACTAATCCCAAAGTCATTTCTTTCTCAGACTTCGGGACAGCCCCTTGTTTCAATTTCAGTTAAATCTATTACAAATATGAACAGCAGTAATCTGTTACTTCAGTAACTTGCAGCTTGAATTTCTCGTTAGCTCCAACTTTGAATTCACCTTCGCCTTGAATGTGAATCCATTCCGCTTGACCTGGAAGCTGAACTTTCAAATCACCAGCCAAAATTTCCATAATCTCAATAGTATCTGTTCCAAATTCGTATTCACCTGGAAGCATAATACCTAATGTTTTTTTGGTCCCGTCTGGAAATACTATCGCGCGACTTGTAACTTTACCTTCAAAATAAACATTTGCTTTTTTCACTACTGAGACATTGTCGAATTGCGACATTGGAAACTTCCCCTTTGCTGTATAGATCTATTTGAGTGACTGTTTTGATTTTGAACTTCCTCTTCCAATAAAAGTTCAAAAAATGGGCTTTCGAAAGCCGAGAAGATGGAGTGCTACTTGAGAAAGGCGGACGCGCAAGTGTACGTGTTTGGTACACGCGAACCGTACTTTCCAAGTTCGTTTCAGATGCGACGCCGATTATGCTACATTAGCCTAATCTTCGTTATCAAAGTCTGTTTTTTGAACTACCTTCTAAAGTAATGCTTTAACTTTGCTTACTACATTTTCCACTGTAAACCCATACTCTTTAATAACGCGGTCGCCAGGAGCAGAAGCACCGAATGTATCGATAGCAAGGATATCACCTTGATCGCCTACATATTTATGCCAGCCCATTGGATGCGCCATCTCAACTGCAAGACGAGCTTTAACCTCTGGAAGAATAACAGAATCTTTGTATTCTTTAGATTGTTTTTCGAATAGATCCCAGCTCGGCATAGAGATAACACGAACTTGAATACCTTCCTCAGCTAATGCTTTTTGCGCTGCAACTGCAAGTTGTACTTCAGAACCTGTTGCAATAATTTGCGCAACTGGAGTTCCGTTAGCTGCATCAGATACAACATAAGCACCTTTTTTCACGTTTTCACGAACGCCTTCAACAGTACCAGGAAGAATCGGTAAGTTTTGACGAGTAAGAACTAGAGCTACTGGCGCAGATGTGTTCTCAACAGCATAAGCCCATGCAGCAGATGTTTCGTTTGCATCAGCTGGACGAAGTACCGTTAGACCAGGGATAATACGAATGGAAGCAAGTTGCTCGATTGGTTCATGTGTAGGACCATCTTCACCAACTGCGATAGAATCATGCGTAAGTACAAATGTAACCGGTAGTTTCATTAGAGCTGATAGACGTACTGCAGGACGTAGGTAATCAGTGAATACGAAGAATGTACCACCGTATACTTTAAGACCAGAATGAAGTGCAATACCATTCATTGCTGCAGCCATTCCGAATTCACGAACACCGAAATAGATGTTGCGACCAGAGTAATCAGATGCTCCATATTGAGCTTCGTCATTAATATGAGTCATAGTAGAGCTTTCAAGGTCAGCAGAACCACCAACTAGGTTAGGTACATTTTTCGCAAGACCATTAATTGCTTTACCCGATGCAATACGAGTTGACACTGCAGCATCTTCAACTTTGTATGCCGGAAGATCAGCATCCCAACCTTCTGGAAGTGCGCCAGAAATAGCTGTTTCAAATTGTTGAGCCAATTCAGGATTTGCTGCTTTGTAAGCGGCAAACATTTCATTCCAAGCTGCGTTAGCTTTTTCACCAGCAGCTTTTACTTCTGCAAAGTGAGTAGTAACTTCTGTTGGAATATAGAACGCTTCTTCAACTTCCCAGCCATAATATTCTTTAGTAAGTTTTGCTTCGTCAGCACCAAGTGGAGAACCATGAGTACCGCCACTTCCGCCTTTTCCTGCTTTGTTAGGAGAACCGTAGCCAATGACTGTTTTCACTTCGATTAGCGTTGGCTTAGCAGTATCCGCTTGAGCAGCAGCAATAGCTTGCTCAATAGCAGCTAGATCGTTACCATCTTCAACGCGAAGTACTTGCCAGCCATAGCCTTCAAATCGGCTTTGGACTGTTTCTGAATAAGAAAGACCAAGTACTCCATCAAGTGTAATGTCATTTGAATCGTAAAGTACAACTAATTTACCAAGTTGCAAGTGACCTGCAAGAGAAGCTGCTTCATGGGAGATACCTTCCATCAAGTCGCCATCGCCACAGATTCCAAATGTGAAATGATCTACCACTTTGAAGTTTTCTTTGTTGTAAGTCGCACCAAGCTGAGCTTCAGCCATAGCCATACCAACAGCCATTGCGATACCTTGTCCAAGTGGACCTGTCGTTGCATCAACACCAGCAGTATGTCCGAACTCAGGATGACCTGGAGTTAGCGATCCCCATTGACGGAATTGTTTCAGTTCTTCCAAAGGAAGATCATAACCAGAAAGATGTAACAAGCTATATAAAAGCATTGAACCATGACCTGCTGAAAGTACGAAACGATCACGGTTAATCCATGTTGGATTGGATGGATTGTGGTTCATTGTTTTTGCAAACAATTGATACCCCATCGGTGCTGCGCCCATTGGCATACCTGGATGTCCAGATTTTGCTTTTTCGATTGCATCGATTGCTAGTGTACGAACAGTATCAATGGACAACTGCTCGATAGATTTTTGTGAAATAGTCATTTCAGTATCCTCCTAAAAACTTTTTTGTAGCCTCCGCGATTAACTTTTCGTCTGACAAAAAGTTAGTTCGAAAGCATTAGCTTAATTTGTTGGTTTTTCGTGGGACAATATCGTTAATTTCTTTGCATATTGTAACATTCTACACTAATTAAATACAACCGTCTTGTTCTGATGAACGAGTACACGATCTTCCAAATGCCATTTGATTGCTCGCGCTAGTACTACCTTCTCAATCGTGCGTCCGATCCGTTTCAAATGGTCTACCGTATCACGATGTGTGACACGTTGAACATCTTGTTCAATGATTGGACCGCCATCAAGTTCTTCGGTTACATAGTGTGCTGTCGCACCAATAATTTTCACGCCACGCTTGTACGCCTGAGCATATGGACTACCGCCAATAAATGCGGGCAAGAAGGAATGATGGATGTTAATAATACGATTTGGAAATTCTTCGATGAATTTAGCTGGAATAATTTGCATATAACGGGCAAGCACAATTAGATCAGCCTTCCCCGAAACTAATTCAATATGTTTGCGTTCAACTTCAGCCTTTGTATCAGGTGTAACTGGAACATGATAGTATGGAATGCCAAACGATTCCACTTGTTCTTTCATATCAAGATGATTACTAACGACCATAGAAATATCAGCATCCAGATCACCAGATTTCCATTGCCATAAAATTTCCATCAGACAATGATCTTCCTTAGACACGAAAATTGCCAGACGCTTTTTACGACTAGCACGGAACGTACTCCACTTCATCTCAAAACGATCTGCCACACGATTAAAATCTTCTACTATAATGGGTAGCTCTTGTTCAAGATTGTTGAGATCAAACTCAAAGCGAATAAAGAACATGCCACCCTCAGGGTTCATTGTAAATTGATCCGATTGTACGATGTTTGCACCATGCTCATGTAGAAACTGCGATACCGTTGCTACGATTCCGGGGCGGTCTGGACAAGCGATGAGCATTCTTGCGCGATTCTCAAAGTTGCGATTAGTGGTGTTCAATACTTGTGACATGATTACCTTCCTTTTCAACTTGTATTATAGGGTAGTTCAAAAAACAGACTTATATTTAAACTTCCAAAAATTTAATTTAAACTTTGACCTGATAACACTGCTGTTAGACGCTGATTCACTTCTGCTTCGGAAAGCTCGGCAGACAAGATGTTGCCTTCCATAACTAAATCGTACAGACGCTCCTGTGGTTCGCGTGGATCAGCTTTTTTCGCTTTTGCATCGGATTTCAATAACTCCCAGGTTTGCTCAACCAACTGCTGTGGGTTAATATCCTGCTTTGTGAAAAATTGAGTTAGCTTCTCAACATCTTCAATAAACGACGCTCCAAAACGCTCCTTCACGTTACCACGCAGCAATGCAATTTCCACCTCATACATCGGAGCTGTTTTTTTCGCATCTTTTCCAATCCAAGGTGTCTCAAGAATAAATGGTCTACCAGCCAATGCTTCATGATGGACAATATTATGAATCGTCTGGAAGCCGACATAGCCTGAGCCTAATGTAGCATGTCGATCCTTATGTGCTCCGATATTATTTTTACTATCATTAATATGAACAACGGCAATACGATTAAGCCCGACAATGTTGTCAAACTGCTGCAATACACCATCTAGGTCATTCACTATATCATAGCCTGCATCGTGAATATGGCAAGTATCAAGACATACTGTTAACCGATTGTTCATTTCTACTTTTTCAATAATCGCTGCGAGTTCTTCAAAGGTACGTCCAATTTCCGTTCCTTTGCCTGCCATCGTCTCAAGCGCAATATTGACATTCGTTTCGGCAGTTCCCGCTAACACTTGATTCAATCCCTCCGCAATACGGTTAATGCCAAATGCAGCATCTTTATCCGTGTATGCACCTGGATGCAATACGATATTTTGCACTCCGATATGATGAGTACGGCGTATTTCTTCTTGTAGGAAATTTACACCTAATTCAAATGTATCTTCTTTGTAAGAGCCCAAATTAACGATATAGGGGGCATGTACAACAATTTCGCTAATACCGGTCTGCTCCATCAATGCTCTGCCTTCTTCAATGTATAAAGATTCAATCGGCTTGCGTCGCGTATTTTGCGGTGCACCCGTGTATATCATAAATGTGCTTGAATCATATGAATTTGCTTCTTTTGTTGCAGTTAATAATCCCTTATCTGAGAATGAAACATGGGAACCTATTTTCAACATAATTTTTTTCTCTCCTTCTCGAGATTAATCACAGTTTATTGTAGTTCAATTATAGCCGATTTCGCAAGGGAAAAACCGTAAAGCTCCTTACTTCTAGCCTATATTTCAACATTATCATTAAAATAGTAAGAAATGTCGCTATAATACGCTCGAAAACCTTTCCATTATAGGCTATAATTTATAGAAGGCTCAAATGATTCACTTGAGCTTGCAACTTAATTTGAGGTGAACTTACAAATGTATGATTGGTTTATGTACTTCATTGTTTTTTGGGCAGTAGTAATGGTTGCCGCTATGTCGGTAGGCGGCTTTTTTATGTTCCGTAAATTTCTTAAAATCATGCCTAAAGGTGACGGAAAATCTAAACTTGATTGGCAAAACTATTGGGTTGACCGAAGTCGCCCAATGTGGACAGACGATTCAAAGCTGTTTCTCGCTGAGCTTGTTTCACCAGTTCCTACGCCGTTCCGTGATATAGCATCTCATTCTATTGCAGCAAGTATCGGACAAGTAGCGATAGAAAGCGGAGCTGAGACAGTGACACGTGGACATTGCATTGAAGGTTATATAATAGCAACTCCCAAGCGAGATTATAATAGCTTGATGGCTTTCCTGAAGAAGAAAAATATCGATTATTCGCCGTATCAGCATTTGTTCAATAAATAATAAGTGCAACTTATTAACGGGTAATTGCGTATTATCTTATAGGAGGTGGCTTCAGACTATGAAATGGAAAAACAAAGCAAAGAGAACAGCCACAACTACAAGTGCTATTCTATTAGCGATTATGCTTACTGCTTGTAGTGATCAAAATAACAACATCGTTCCTCCAAATAACACACAAGAGGAACAAACAGATGTAGGCTCCATCCCATCTACGACTCTACCTGACGAAACAGGTGAATTAGATCCTGGTTCTATATCTGGCGATAATAATTCTAATGAAGATAATGATACAGATAAGCCAAATGATAGTAATGACTCTAGTTCAAATGATGGACAGACTGCTACAGATGACTTTACCGAAAGTGATGTCATTAGTGCCAAAGGTATTTATATTGGTGCTGCAGATAACCACACTATCGAAATTGAGGTAGATAGTACTTATATCTCTCTTCAAGTCGAAGAGGACCTACAATACATTATTAATGATTACCCAAGTGATAAACCTGTTTCCTTCAAATACGTTAAAAGAGCATATAAAGGTTTTGACGATACACAAAATTGGTTAACAAGCATTACATTAGAATAGTCGCTAATTAGTAAACGGAGCAGTAACAATCATCACGATGATTGTTACTGCTCCGTTTCATTCTCATGTATAATGTAAGTATCTACATAACATAGTTTTTGAGGAGGTAAACTTTATGTTCGCATTAATTACTTTTTTAGGTTTTTTCGTAATTCCAATAGTTTCGTTCATTTTTATGTTTATTATTTTAGTTAAATATAACAAAGCTAACAGAATAATTGCCTCATTATGTTTTTCTGTCATTGTATGGGTTTTGATTACTTCAATTCTTTTATATCAAGGCCTTATTTCATCATAATTAGATAGTTTTATCTTTATCAAAATAGTCTACTCTATCTCTACTCGACATTAGTTAAGCTGCTCATCTACATCGCCAATTGATACTTAGGACCTTCATTATTAACTAACTGAATAATATCCCCCTCATACAATGGGTATGTCTTATAGGCGATCATCAATTGCCCATTCAAATAACTACCATTGCGAGAGCCTACATCTTTAATATGAATCGATCCATTATCGACCTCTACTTCAAGATGGACACGTGAAACGCCTGATGCAGCATCTTGATAATGAACACCTTCCTCAGCACGCCCTATTAGAAATCGATGATCATTAACAATAATTCGTTGCTCATCATCATAAAGCTTTCTAACTAATGAAGGTGTTCCGCTATTGCCTTTTGCCCCAAGAGATGTCGTTAACTGCTGTACATCGAGCATAACTGTTGCCTGTGGCGCTGCCACGCGTGCTTGTCCATTATTATGTAACGGCTTAAAATCTGCATTAGTCTTCACCGGATGTTCCGCCAATGAAGTTTGGGATGATTGATTAGATGGATTCGTATCTGAAGGGAGCGATTGATCATAATGATTCGCTTGATCATTGCGTTTTCGAAAGCTTAGCACTTTCCAATGTTGTTTCATTACAATAATAATTCCAGTCAACAATATGAGAGTAACTCCAGAGCTAAGCAGCAAATTAGTTATTGTAGTCTCTTCGATGTAAAGCATTTTCCACGATAACCCGATAACAGCAGCTATTAGCAAAATCGCTATATAATGCTTCATCCCGATCGTTCTTTTCTCTTCTTCATCTATTCCCCAATCATCATATTCCTGATCATTATCTGCTCTTGAAAATCCAATTGGAGCTTGTTCAGGTGACGATTCCAGCTCATTCTGAACATAATATACAACAGAGGCAGGCTTTGATTGTTCGCGATCTACTGGTTGTAACTCTTCCTGTGAAGGAGACGATTGCTGATGAATAAGATCTAATAATAGCTGACGAAGTGGATTAATCGGTAAGTATTCACTTCCAATTAATTGTAGTATCTTTTGATAGTCTTCATAATGCAAACTATCTACAAGTTGCGACCATCTAACCGCTAATAATAACAATTGATGTTCTTCCTTATAGAATAGTTCCTGAACAGGTATATATACTAATCTGATATTATTAGTCATCGGGTCAATATAAATAAGCTTCTCCTCTAAAAGACAACATTGCGGTCTTAGCATATAGTCATAACAAGTAGCTAGTGCATCAAGTAATGATAGCAATAAGCTATAGTAATCGATCATCTTAATACTTCGTGGTTGGTAATAATGAGTGAGTAGCTTATAATGTTGTATTCGATATACGAATACAATATCATTATCAATTTCATTCCAATCAAATGGCAGTAGCGTACGTACTGTATTGGCACTTAGCATATTCATCTCTAACGAATTCATGTCACGTGAAGTGAATGGAACTGTTCGTTCTATCGTCATCTGATGACCATTACTCATCGTATAATCGATTTTCAATTGCTTCATCTTAAACCTCCTAAAACTTTTTGTTAACTTCCACGTACAACTTTTCCACAAACAAAAAGTAGCTTCGAAAGCATAAGCCAAACTTTTTATTCATATAAAGTAGCTTCAAATGCATTATCTCAGCATATAGACTACTAGCATTGCTGGAGTAACTGCGAGCATAAATGGAAACTGATGAACCTTGTTAATTCCTAAAGCGATTAATGTCGGAGTGCTATCGGCCTCAATAACATAATTGCTATATTGATATCGATATCTATGCTTCAACTTAAGTATGGTCCGATAACCGATAAATAAAATAGATATAACACCGCCAAATAAAAAGGATAACATCATTAACTCAATAATTGGTCGTATGCCAATAAGAGCCGCCATTGATGCAAATAGCTTTACATCTCCAGCACCTATACCTTTAAACAGATAGATTAACCACATTGGAATAAATCCAACTAGTACTGCCACTGTTGCCCACCATAATCCCATCCATCCTTCCTGAACTAAACAATAACTGTAACCACAAAGAAGCGAACCTAGGCAGATCCAGTTCGGTATTTTAAATGATGTCACATCAAAATACAATGCGATGATAACGATTAATAGCGCCAGCCAGTAGTTCACCATCTTGCTCCCTCCTTCACCTATTTACTCTTTGCAACATTAAATATCTGTTCAATTTGATAGGATCGCTCAGGCAGTGAAAGATTCATATTCCACGAGCCAACCGTTGTATTACCCGATACATGCCATGTCCACTCCGCTTCACCTTTATCATTTGAAATAACCTCACCAAGGTGCTTAGCTACACTACTCCCACTTTTGTAAACAATACCTAAGTCAATCTTAGTGTTAGGTAGCGTAATTATTTTAAGCGTTGCCTTATGTCCCGGCTTTACTGGATTAGGCGTAAGTGATACGACATAGATGTAAGCATCTTCTACTTCATTGATCTCATAATAAGATGGCCGTACATCTGGTATCCATACGCGTTGCACAGCTTGCTCCCTAATTATAATTGCTTGATTGAATAACGGAATTTTGATCGGCAACTCGTACTCTAGCGCTAATGTCACATTGAGATCTGTATAATTAATAAGATCAGGTAATTGGAGGTAGGCCAGTTCTACTTTATCCTTTTGCAGTACAGGTGAAGACACTTGACTTTGAATCATCGTATCCAATATGTCTTTTCCTAGTATTGTTCCTGCGAGATTAGCTGCTGGCCACCAATTTCCTTTCAAGCCTTCTTGAACTAATGAATCAATTGGCGCAGGCAACACTTCACTAATGTCATACACCGTTTTCTTCCAGCCCTCGTCTGCATTATCATATTGAATCGTTGTATGTGAACCTGTCCGATCCTTTAGTTCATTGACCATTAGCGCAATTGGATGCATATGTGCAGATAGTTGTTGTACCGAGGAAGCAGCGGTTGCTTGTAATGCCATCTGAGCTGATATCGTCATAAGTAGCAGATAGAATACGAACAGAAAAAGTATGAAAATAGGCATCACTAGGGCAGCTTCCACAGTAATGGAGCCCGCTTCATTTTTTGTGTGAGCAGAGAGTTTATGTATTCGTTGTTGACTTATTTTAATAAGATACAGCGACAATATCTGTTTTTTCATAGATATTCCCCCGTATTCTATTACTCATTGGCAGGATTGCTCCGATCATTTCAGATATTCCCGGCAAAGACCATAGATTCATCGTCGTAGTCACTTGACCAGTAATCGCAGTCGGTACTGATAATAAAGTAATAGAAAGCTTCTGCTCTATGACAGCAATCATTCTTGATAATCGTTTATCTCTTCCTCCTACGTGCATAATTAGAAACAACCGTAAATATTGAGGGTAATCAATTTGGATAGGTACATATTGGGATAATTCCGTCGATCCTTTATTCAACAGTTGTTGCATATCAACCATTGCCGCACGAATCCCATGAACAACAGCAGCAGAAAACACAAGTAATGGATTACCTAATGCTCGATTAGCAATAAGCCCTTCTATCGTTCTAATTGCAAAGCGAAATGCAAATATCTCACCATATGCTAGCAGTACATTCTCAAGCGGCTCATGTATACCGTAAATAATATACTCGACCTCCTGCTGACTATAATCGAGTAAGTCTGCGTCAATACTTTTTGTTTCACTTGTAGCATCTCCTAGTGGGAAGTGCGTGTAGCGATTCATAATATATTCATTCAAATAGACATGATCTCTCGCATTGACCGCCATGTCTCCTATTGATTGTAGCAATGATTTTAATTGCGACGTTGCAGCCTGTGCTTGTTTTCTTCCACTATCCTCATTGTCTTCACTATCGTTGTCTCGCTCTTCTTCCTGCTCCTGATTAATTCGATAGTTGAAGGAATAGCGATCTTCTAACTGCTTGTATTGCTCTTTATATTGCTCAAGCTTTTCCTTGTTTTTGAATAAATCCGTTATACTTGCCAGTCCTGATAATTGTTCTTCATATTCCTTTTCATTCTGTTTAAGCTGATCCTTTACCCACTTTGTCGAAGTAACCTGCTGCTGCCAAAATGACAATATTGTCGCTGGCGAATAGTAGGCCGTTTCATATTGCTGTCTTTGAGATGAACTTTCCGTCATAAGTTGCTTCAAATAGGTTTGTTTTCCTGAAGCACCTGAGGAGACATTCGGAGAATTTATCGCGGATGAAAGTTCACTAATAAGCAAATTATTGTGATTAATATAGTCGCTAAGTAGTTGTTGTTGTGTCTGGATTGCTTTTTTGTAATCTTGAAAAAATTGTTCCGGACGTACTAATCCTTCATCGTCAAATGTTAGTGAGCTTAGTTGCTGCCCTAAATCATTACTATCTGTTGAAGGAGTACCTTGTTGCTCTGAGTTCATATATAGCTCATACTGTATTTTGATTGTATTATTAAGTGATCCTGCTGTTGCTATATTAGCAATAATTTCTGTAGCCATTTGATCGTTTGTCGTTTGCAATTCAATCGAATACATTTGCAAATATTTCGACATCTGATTATATGAATTCAAGTATGAACTAATTTGCTTATTATATTTTGCACTATCACTTTCAAGTTCTTCTCTTGCTTCTTCGGTCAATGTTTCATCTGCTAGCTGATTGGCAATATCCGCCGTATACTTAACCCAACTACGATAACTGCTATACCCATTCACTACACTACTCAATTTCGTAGTTGCATACATATAATAGCTACTATTTGATAATTGTTTTCCTAATAGTTCTTGTAATCCCAATGCTGTTTCTAGTTTTTTTTCTCTTGCAAGAAACATATCTTCAAGACGATTCATCGTATCCATCATGCTTTCAGCCTGGGCCACAGAATCAGATAATGTGAGCCATTTATCCATAAATTCCAATGTAAATTCAATCGGTGCTTTATATTTCATCTCTTCTAACACTTGTCTTCTAAATACATCATATTCTCCAAGATAATGATCTGTCGTCACACTTAGCTCACCTACCTTTAGCGGAGCAAGATCAAACGTCTGTTTTAATGAAAACAGACTCATCGAGGTTTCATGATTAGCTCGGACTATTTCTTGGAATAAATCGTTATTATCTGTACCCCCTCTACCAAATAAACCATATTGCTCATAAATCTTTTCATCGTATGCAGAAAGTACAGATTGAATCGACAGCATAGCTGCCGATTCTGTCGTCCGATGAAACAGTAAAATACGTGCATAATCTAATAACACCATGAAAAATAGTATTAATACGGTCATCATTAGCGTACAAAAAATGGTTACCGAACCATCCTTACGAAACCATAATTGATTTTCCCTCATATAATCATCCCTATCTAAGAAGAGAAGGACTTGATAGCCTTCCCTCCTTTTTGCTTCCACTCTGATTGTTCTTTATTAGACATTTTTTTCAATCTTTCCGTGTAATATAGAACAAGATCGACACTTCTAATAAAACTGATCGGATTAACGAGACTGCGGTGTGTTGTGTATGCTGGAGAGGCAAATACTTGTTGCTTTTGCCATATGAGCGGAGACAGCTGTTGCTTAATATTAATTTCAATACGAGGAAGTAATGCGGAGGTTGAATACGTCACTTGACCATTCACATTGAGATTCATCTGCCCAATATGCTGCTGTGCTAAAGTTAATTTATCTGGAATAAGTGCAGTAATCGGTATGGAATTCCCATTGCCTGGAGTTGTTTCTGATTGAATATTTGAGGTAATCGCTACGCTTGTAGTGCGCTGAGAATTTTGGAGAGGAATGATCTTACTTACTAAGTGCAGCATCATTTCATTCTCATATAAACCATATTGCTTTTCACTTCTTACTTGCCCAGTCACTATTTGACGGTCTGCATCATCCCATATAAATGCCGCACGCTCCGTAGTAGACAATGAAACGTACTGCAAAAAAACAACCTGAAACACATATATAGCAGCGACCATCATAATGACAATGACTGACATAATTAATGGAAATACTAGAGCTGATTCGAGGCTCATATTTCCGCGCTCATCTCGTATAAACTGTCTCATCGCATCACTTCAATGCATCGTCCATTTTCGAGCCTGAGTTCGTAATAAGTTTGTTGACATAACTCATAATAAAGTCTTTGAATAGAAGAAAAATGACAACGACAACAGCTATAATAAGTAGAACCTCCAATGTACCAATACCATCCTCATTTCGCCAAAATGCTCGAATACGTGGCTTCATATTTCTTGTAAATCGCCTTACACTCATCATCATTCCTCCCGCAACTTTTCATTAGCTTCATGACATTACATAAATTGCATAAATAAAACTGCCGGCGTCACAATGAGAATCATCAATAGTAGCAATACTCCCACTAATGGAAATATGAGTTTTGCCGAAGCTTCTTCCCCTCGCACTCTAGCCATGTTTTTTCTAGTTTCCCATAGTGACAAAGATATATCTTGCACCGCTGTAACGAATTGCTCACCTCCTCTCCGGTAATTCAATAATAGAATGGTTGTAAACACCGCTATTTGCTGAACGGCACAATTTCGATTCAATTTCTCAATACTCTGGGAAAATGAAGCTCCATTACGAAGTTCATGAACTGTATTTTTCCATTCGATATGCAGAGGGCTTGTACTATGTTCCTTGCCCACGATTGACTTCATAAATGCTTGCTGTACCGTCTCACCGGCACCAACTAATAACGTTAGCCTTGTCAGCATTAATGGCAGCTCCAGCAAAATTGCTTGCTTTCTTTGCTTCACCTTGTTCTTGCTCTCTTGAAACAATCTAACGATAATAATGATTGCCGTAAGCGTACCTATTATAATAACTGCTTGCTCTTCACTTAATACAGCAATCCAGAAGCTAATCATCAGTATCAATAAAGCTTGTCCAATTACAGTAGTAAAGGCATGTACCGTTTGATCAAAGCTCCATTGTTGTCTATTAAGCTGCAATAAATGGGTATGCAGATGATGAAGTAATTGCGATGCTCGTCGTTCAAGCTGGAGTAGTTCATAGCATGCATAACCAGGTCCGAGAATAAGCTTATGATCATTCAAAGAACTGTCCTTCTTTTTCTGTTTCGTAGCCTTATAATGATTAGGTTTTACTAATAGATATAACCACAGAAGAGTATAGACAATAGTGATAACCATTAACACGAGCATCACCTACAACTTAATTTGAGTTAATTTGTTCATGAACCAAAAGCAAAGTAAGAGTAAACACAATACAACTGTCAATAGCACATAGCCCAATCCACTATATAAAGCTTGCATATAATCTTGAGCAGTCGTATTTAAAAACTGTAAAAAGATAAAAGGTGCTGCCATCATCATTTTTGATTCAAGTTTCTTTTGTGCAATTAATACACTGATTTCATTATCAATCTCTATTTGATCACTAAGCATATTTGCAGTTCTACGCATAACAGTGAGCAGATCGCCACCCGATCGCTTACATGTTTGTAATGATTCGACGAATTGTGAAAACTCTGCAATATTGACCCGTTCTGCCAAATCTATTAAGCACTTTTCTAGTATTTCTCCGTTACTTAACTTATGATTAATAATGTTTATTTCGAGCATTAGCTCATCTTGTGCATTCGGGTATAGGAGCAACATATCCGCTTGGGCAACTTGAAAACAATTTTCAAGTGAACGGCCTGCTGCTAATGAGGAGAGAAGTGAAAGAAGTAAATCTTTGAATTGTAACTTCATACGTACTTTACGTTTGGCAATAAGTCGAACTCGTTCAAATTTCAACATATAGAGGGAACATGGCATGAGCATAATACTTAGTATAAAAGATTGATAGAAGCTATATGTAACAAAACCTATAAGTACGCTCCACATCATAATGCATGTTATGACTTCATTTCTACTAAGCTCATACTGATCATAATGCTGTAAGTATGTCTTCTTACGAACTGCTTCCATCCTGCAACTCCTCCTCACGATAGCCCGCAAGTAGTAGCTTATCTTTGCGATACAAGTTATTCGGGCTACGCACTAATCGCTCTGAAAGATTATGTTGCGACATATCATGATGAAATAACTTCTCAATTACAATTTCACCTTCATGCATTCCGATAATTTGACTAATCTCAAGCACCCCACGCGTCCGATCATGAAATCTTGTTAGATGAATCATAATATCAATCGCTGAACATATTTGACTTCTAACGACCGTAAGTGGTAGATCATGAGCACTGAGTACCATCGTTTCAAGCCGAGACAGCATGTCCTTCACATTGTTCGCGTGACCGGTAGACATTGACCCTTCATGCCCCGTATTCATTGCCTGTAGCATATCCAAAGCCTCTTTACCTCGAACCTCGCCTACAATAATCCGATTGGGGCGCATTCGTAATGATGCTTTGATTAGATCACGAATGGCAATTTCACCTTTGCCTTCCGTATTCGCATTTCTTGTCTCCAACGATACGAGATTAGGTATGCTAGTAATTTGCAGCTCGGCCGCATCTTCAATTGTAATAATGCGTTCATCGGATGGGATAAATTGCGTTAGTGCATTGAGAAAGGTTGTTTTCCCTGATCCTGTGCCACCGCCAATGAAAATATTATATTTGGCCTTTACAAGAAAGCGTAACCATTTTACGGATTCTTTACTTAATGCACCCATATGCATTAATCCATCCATCGTTAACGGTTGCTCCGGAAACTTTCTAATCGTTACACAAGGACCTCGCAGGGCAATCGGTGGAAGTACGATATTAACCCGTGAACCATTAGCTAATCTTGCATCTACAATAGGCGATGCTTCATTCACGACTCTATTAACTGAAGATACAATTTGTTGAATGATATCTTCTAGCCGTTCGCGATTTTCAAATTGGATAGCAGCAGGCTGCACATTGCCATGACGTTCTACAAATATTTCATACTCACTATTAATCATTATTTCAGTAATACTGCGATCATCTAATAAAGGCTGTAAAATATCTAACCCTCTAAACGAATGAAACACCGCTTTAACTAACAATAATTTATCGGTAGTCGATATAACTTGTTGATTACTATACTTTATGACTTCATCTTCAATTAGCTTATATAGCTCTTGATCTGATAACGCTTGTGAAAATGCGTAACTATCTCTTAGCTCATTGCGAATATGATAGATGGCACTATCGTCGATCATGAGGCATACGACCCTTTGTTAAGAAACTTATGAACGCAATGCTCTACTGTAGCACGATAGATCGAGGAGCTTAACAATGATGCGTATTGCTCCTCCCATTGCTCAATATGAGGGAGCTTGAAATGCACCTGTAAATCGCTCATTTGAATGGATCGCATTCCTCTGCTTTCATTCAAAATAACAATCGTATGACTTTCAAGCTTCGTCGTTAGCTCCTTCCATTTCATCTGTGCATACTGGATGGACATATGATGCTTCTTGAGCCACTCTTCACTTGCCATCATCATCATGTAATGAATATCGCATTCAGATAATAGTGTTAAATTCCACTCATCGTAATTAGCTGATAAATCAAGCACAATATAGTCGTAATGACCACTGGTGCGAATAATATCTAGCATTAATAAAGCATCTTCTTTCGTTAGCTGCTGTCGATCTTCAATATGAGCAAATGGCTTCAAACGATCACATTGTAGTCGTTGGTCATACTGTCGATGCTTAGCAAACCAGCTCTGGGCATCATCAGCATTACTTTTTACGGCATATAGGAAATCAGAATAGGTTACTTGCGAAGCAGTCGGATCTTCTGCAGACATCCAGCCCTCTGATGTGTTCCATAGTTCTAGATTGAAATAAAATACTCGCTCATTACGTGCAGCAATGGCATGAGCTAGATGTAATGCAAATATAGTTTTGCCACACTGTGCAATACTTGATCCAATACCAATAACGATCGTCTCCGACGTTCGAGGAATGACGGGTCTAGCTATCATATGTCGTTGCCCTTCTATAATCGTATATAACATATGAAGTAATGTTGATAGCGGTTGATATTTCACTAGTTTATGATGCTCTCGAAAATCAGATGGCTGCGATACAAGCTGTACAACGATAGGCTGTGTATGGACGTTCTGAACCGCATGTAGTTCATTGTTTAACATTATTAATTGGGGAAATTTCAATGTGAATTCATCATAATTAGCTTCATCAACAAGTATAAGATCCAGTTGACCATAAGCTTCACGCGGTTGAAATTTGGATAATGAAGTGAACAATTGCAACCGCCAACTATGATAGATTGGACTACTTTTCATATAACTAACCATTCTTGTTGCATATTCAATATCATCAGTAATACAAGCAACGGTAATCGTCATTAATATTCCTCCCTTTAAAACGAAAAGCACCGCATATGTAATGTCCTAAGACATTACATATGCGGTGCTTCCGCTAATAGTTAAGCACAATATAGCATAACGTTCCATTTACTGTCAATAAGTTTCATGATTATTTATGAAAAATTTATTTTGCTTTTGCAGAAACTAATATACTACCCTCTTTGCTATCGAAGTTAATCTCTCCACCAAGATTTTCATTAACAAAACGAAGCGGTATAAATGTAGTTCCTTGAATATTAATCGGAGCTACGTCTAGTTTAAGCTCCTTACCATTGACCAGCGCCTTCGTGCTACCTTCAGTTAGAACAATGGTTGATGTACCTTTGATCGTAATCGACTTCGCTTTACTATTCCAAGCGACATCAGCGCCAAGTACTCCACTTATAAAACGCAGCGGTACTAGCGTACGATTATCTCGCACGAACGGGGCAACCGTCAGCTCTGTTTTACCTTTGTTTGTATACACATATTTCTCATTCAAATACATTTTCACTTGACCGTCTGAAATATCTCCAACGGCATTTCCTACCTTAAAGCTTACCGTTTTCTTAGAAGCTTCACGACCCTTGGAATCATACACTGTTACTTGTAGCTTATGACTACCTTTCGTTAAAGTAGCTGTATCAATCGGGAAAGTATATGGATATTGCTTACGCTCTGCAACCTGCTTACCATCAATCGCAAATACGACTTTACCGATATAAGGATCGTAAGTTTTAACCCATGCAATCCCTGTTACAGAACCTCTTAGCGCTTGATCTTCTATTGCTGTTACGCTTTGCTTCAACGGAGTTGTTGTCGCAGCAGCATCTAATCCAACCACTGAACTCAAATAATACGGGTCTTTAATCATTTGTTTATATGCACTTAATACCGAGCTATTTTCTGTTAAGCTGAAATTATTCAAGCTACGATCCGCACTATGAGAATCCGTTAGCGTATTAAGACTGAACCAGTTAATCCCCTTCAGTCGAGGATATTTCAGCTTCGCACCGTGATATAACATATTCATTTTCGTAATTGCAAAATTTGTTGTCGTTGTGTTTCCTGCTTTACTGAAATGCGTTGCACCGTATTCACTAATCATAATTGGTTTACGATCAGCATACTGTTGATACACATAATCTAAGGAATCTAGCGGATTCACTTGATCCGCAGGCGTACTTACATTACCGTTAAAATATTTCACACTATAAATGCTTAGTCCAACCCAATCGACATAATCATCGCCAGGATAATAATCATTAATCGTACGTTTGGGATTAGCCGCCGGGGACCATACCATCGCCACATTAGGTGCTTCTTCCTTCATCACCTTGGATACTAGGCGGAATTTCTCAATATAAAGCTCGGGATTTCCACTCCATGTTACCCAGCTTCCATTCATCTCAGAAGCAAACCGTAGAAACACTGGCACTCCTGCCGCCTCGGCAGCACGGGCGAATTTCCGTAATGATTCATCGTCTTTGACCGCCGCCAAGCCTGATTCTGGTTGCACAGCTAGATGAATCGCTCCACCAGCCGCTTTCACTTGGCTAGCCCATATGTAGGGGAAATCTGCACCGTAGCGATGATAATTAAAGTATACAGCATGTTGTTTGCCAGATAATTCATTGAACTCTTGGAATTTCAAGCCCTTCTTATCTTCAACACCGCTATCCTTCTCAACAAACGCTCCAATGTACATCCCATTTTCCGGTTCAAACTTTGCAAGCTTCGTGCTCGATTGAACAGCAATATTGTCTTGAATATATATTTCAATTTCCGTATTAAGTGCATCTGCTGTTGCTAATACTGCGAAATAGGTGTTCATATCACCCGATTTTCCACCTAACTGACGATGAATCTCCGCTTCTTCATAGTATGTATTGGCGGCATTTTGAAATTGTCCATCTTTTTCGTAAGCTTCAGCTAATAGACGTAAATATCCCGCTTGCTTAGATTGCTTATTCGCAGCTACTAGATGTACGATTGCTTCCTTATATTTTCCACTTTTAACGAGTTTCTGTGCCTCTACGTAATGTTTCCAATGATGCGTTTCTGTAGCAGCCACCGCTTCACCCGAATAAGTAATTAGAGCCATAAATAAACTAATAACTAACAATACTATAATATTTCTTTTCGATGATATTAACATTGTCCATCCCCCTCTAAATGAGATTATAGTATAGATTTGGCATATATAATAGCATTTATCTTCTGAAAGCGTTGACCTTCATCATAACATTTAGTCATAACAAAAAACGCCGCAGCTCATTTACCCTTTCGGATATGCGAGGTACGACGCTGTATTTCATAGCTACGCGCAATATATGTGAACCTTGAAAAGTGCTTAATTACCGATAACTAATTCACCCAAAAAATCGTTGGATTTCAATTTCAGCATTTTCAACAGAGTCTGAACCATGAATAACATTGCTGTCTACGATCAATGCGTAGTCACCACGAATCGTACCTGCTTGCGCCTCAACTGGATTCGTGAAACCAATTAAAGTTCTTGCATTTTGTACCGCCTCATGACCTTCCAAAATCATCGCAAACACTGGACCAGAAGTAATATAATCAACTAACTCGCCAAAGAATGGTTTAGATTTCAAATGTGCATAGTGAACTCCTGCTTGCTCTGCAGATAAGTATAGCAACTGAGCTTGTACAATAACGAAACCTTTCTCCTCGAATCTATTAACAATTCGACCAATAAGACCTCGCGCAACTCCATCAGGCTTAATCATAACAAATGTTTTTTCCATAGTAAAAACTCCCTTCTAAAATTTTTTGGCAACATCTTGAGATTCTTCTACGCAACAAAAAATACTTCGAAAGCATGTGCTAATTTTTTGGTAACATCTTGAGACACTTCTGCGTAACAAAAAATACTTCGTAAGCATGTGCTAATTTTTTGGCAACATCTTGAGATTCTTCTACGCAACAAAAAATACTTCGTAAGCATACGCCTTTTTGAGTCGACATATTCTACTTGTACGTTAGCACAAAATAGCGAAACTAACTACTTTAACCACATTTTTGTCATACTGTCACTTATTTTTTAACGTCGGTTAGCTGCAAAAATAAGTTAATATCTTCAGCTACAAGCTCTGCTGCCTCTTCCCAAAAATCAGTTTTCGTTAGATCAACCTGTAGATGTTTTTGTGCTAACTGTTCAACAGTTAAACGACCCGTATCTCGCAGCAATGCATCATATTGCTCTGCAAAGCCTTCTCCTTGCTCTAATGCACGCTTATATATGCCTGCACTGAACAAATATCCGAACGTATACGGGAAGTTATAGAACGGCACATCTGTCAAATAAAAGTGCAGCTTGGCTGCCCAGAAATGAGGATGATACTGCTCAAGTAATCCATCGAAAGCTTGTTGCTGTGCTTCAACCATTAGCTCATTCATTCTTGTTGTTGGAACTGGTCCTTGTGCACGTTCTTCATAAAATCTCGTTTCAAAAATAAAACGTGCATGAATATTCATATAGAAGGCTATCGCTCGTTGGATCTTATCATCAACTAGCGCCAACTGCTCTTCTACTGATTCCGCTGCCTTCAATGCTCGATCAGATACGATTAGCTCTGCAAATGTAGAGGCAGTTTCTGCAACATTCATGGCATACTCTTGCGCTAATGCTGGCATATCATTCATCACATGCTGATGGTAAGCATGGCCTAGCTCATGAGCTAGCGTCGATACATTAGATGCACTACCGGAATATGTCATGAAAATTCTTGTTTCGCCGCTTTTTGGAAGTGAGGTACAAAATCCTCCAGGACGTTTGCCAGGACGATCTTCAGCCTCAATCCACTGATGTTCAAATGCGTATTGTGCAAATTGAGCCATCTCGGGGCTGAACGTAGCGAACTGCTCAATAATGAATGTTGCAGCGTCGTCAAAGCTCATTGTTGCTGTAGCTGACGCTAACGGTGCTTCAACATCATGCCAATCTAGTTTTGCAAGAGACAGCAGCTGTGATTTGCGCTCAAAGTAAGGAATAAGCTGTTTCTTCCCCTTTTCCACAGCAGCCCACATCGCTTGCAGCGTCGCTTCACTCATACGATTCATCTGTAGAGGTTCTTCCAGGTAGGATTTCCAACCACGATTGTTATACATTTTCAAGCGAAAACCTGCGAGATGATTGATCGTGTCTGCGCATAGATCAGCTTGCTCTCCCCATACCTTTTCCCATTCAGCGAATGCCGTTGTGCGGATGGTACGATCTCCTTCAGATAGACGATTCGCCATTTGCCCAGCGGATAGATAAGTTTCTTCATCAACCTTGAAATTCGTCCGTGACACAATTGTATTATAGAAATCTCCCCAAGCATGATAGCCATCAATCGCTAGATCGGCTGCTAATGCTTCTAGCTCTGGCGCCATTTGCCGCTTGGCTAGTTCCCTGCGTTCATTCAAATTATAAGCGAGTGGCTGCAAATCTGGCTGTGATAAATATCTCTCCCATTGCACATCATTTATGCTTCGCAAATTATTATCGAATTTCGTGAGCACTGCAGTAAACGCAGCATTTAAATTTTTCACTCGATCTAATAAGATGACCGCCTGCTTATCAAACATATCCTGCGCCATTAAACATGATACGAAGGAGTCCATCTGACGTACATTTAACAGTATTTGCTGTACAATATCGGTCTGCTTAATAATATGTTCAACTTGATCGGCTTGGCTATGTGCTAAATCTAAATGTAATTGCTTAATTAAATTGTCTGTATTCACTATTTCCTGTTTCAACTGTGCTGATTGTGATCCACCTTCATAGATGGAATCTAATTCCCATTTCAACGTATATTTCATTATCATTGCTCCTATCATTGAAAACTTGTATTTGCCATCTATACAGCTGTAAGTGTATAACATAAGTATAACGAAACTGGAGGTGCAGCACCATGCTCAAACAGCTATCTGCTGAAACGGCGATGAAGCTTGCTCAACAACTTGGTATTCCCATTTCACAACTTGTTCATACGCCGCGTCATATTGTATTACAGAAACTTGCTCAACTCGCGCAAGAAGAACAAAAAGCTGAGCAACAGCAAGAAACTACCAAGGAGTTAGATTAATGATTCCTTTCGAAAATACTTGGCCTTATGAACGTATTATGAAAGATTTCTATGTAGATCAATGTCCTTTTTGCGATGCCACTCAAGTATTGCTTCCGTTAAAGCAGCGGGAAATCGGCGAAATAAAGTCCGGTAAGAAAAAACATCTTGTTTTCCCTTGCTGCTATGCCAAGCTGCAAATCATCGATATTGATGATGATTACTTGCTGGCCGATACTAAGGTGAGAAGCTACCTCTAGTAGAGGAAGTTTAAAAAGCGGACTTTGATAACGATGGATATGCTAACGTAGGTTATTCAACATCGCATCTGAAGTTCAAAAAGCACAGAGTAGGAGTTGTATTCCCTAGTCTGTGCTTTTCATTAAGATAAATTTTTCTCTCGCTGTTCGGCTAATATTTCTCCGATTTCTTTCCACTGTTCACGACATGCTCTGATCATCCCAGCATCCATAATTGATTTATCGTTTACGACGCGTGAAAACCATTTCACTGCTTCGCTAAAGTTTCCTGTTCGTTTGTTCAACTCACCAATAATATATAATAACTTGGCATTTTTCTCACTGTTTTCTTCGTTCTCATATACAACAATATATTTGTCTAGCGCAAATTTCAAAAACCTTTGCTCTTCTGACTCTTGTTCCATATAACGATATAGCCAAGCAATATGATGCAATAAACCAGCAACTAGCCGATTCTCCGCCTTCATAAGTTGAGCAATCATTAATGCACGCTTATATGCTGTTAACGCCTGCTCAATTGTACGTTCACCGTGGAAATATTCTGAAACCCAGTGTTTACCGATTTCATTGTAGTAAACTTGTTTCTCTTTATCAGATAATTTTGCAGCTCCATTTTCTGAAAATGAATATCCGCAGGCTGGGCATATGCGCACAACATAAAAATCTGGATTAATATCATTTCTGTAATATCCACAAAAATCTGAATCTGAACGATTCGGGTTTTTGAAGCTAGGTCTTACCCTAGTAATTTCAAAATTCGTAGCGCAACATGGACAATCCGCATTAGATAGATACAATGGATCCATTCTTCTACCTCCCAAAACTTTTTGTATATGTCTAGATGTAATTTCTAAATGCACGAGAAATCATTTCGTTAACTATTCCGGTGTGTTAATAAAATGATATGCAGGTCCAGATAATCGTTCTAATACAAATGCCTGTAATTCCTCAGATAAATCAACCTCAGTCAATGCTTCTCTCATACATTGTAACCAAGCCTGTGCCCTTGTCTCGTTAATTTCGAATGGTAAATGTCTAGCACGCATCATCGGATGCCCAACCTCTGTTGTATACAAGTCAGGTCCGCCAAAAAACTGCGTCAAAAACATATATTGCTTCTCCATTACGGGATCTATATCAGTTGGGAACAATGGACTTAGGTCCGGGTGAGCTAACACCTTTGGATAAAATGCTTGTACAATATTGCGGATGGTATCCGCGCCACCCATCAAATTGTATGTACTTTCATTGGCCATTTCCATCAACTCCATTATTGAATTACATCGATTATAGCATATCATGATAAAACTTCCCCGTGAAGATAAGGCAAAAAACCGCCAATTATATTGGCGGTACGTATATGAATCAACTACTTGTAATCATAGTCCTTCGAATTAGCTGGTGTGGATATTGCTTCTCTGATGACATACACAAAGGAACATACAAGAATTCCTGCAAGAATGCTCATAATTATCACTCCATTATCTCACTATTCTCTTACTATCATTATATCACATTGTATGCAGTATCACCCCAAAAATGTAACCGTTTTCCAAATATTTATATTTCTTTTTTGTTATGCTTGTACACGTCTAGTCATATACATCAACTAATAACAAAATATAAAGGATTAGGATGACAACTCATGATCAAATCTATGCTTCATCCTCTATCGATTACAGCCTATTTGGCTACCATAATACTTATTTTTATGATTGTTTTTCCGACAACAACGCTTGATTCCGCACTGAGAGGTGTATCCATTTGGTGGGAAGTACTCTTCCCTGCTTTATTCCCATTTTTTGTTTTTTCCGAATTAATGATCGGCTTTGGACTCGTCCACTTTTTCGGGAAAATTCTTGATCCATTTATGCGTCCACTATTTCGTTTGCCTGGTATCGGTGGATTTGTTATTACATTAGGCTATATCTCTGGTTATCCTGTTGGTGCTCGTATAACTGCTCAATTATGGGATCAGGGCTTATTAAACCGTCGTGAAGGGGAGCGTCTAGTCGCTTTTACAACGTCATCTGACCCGATATTTCTGATTGGTGCTGTATCCATTGGTTTTTTTCATAATAGCGAGCTTGCCCTCATTCTAGCAGCTTCTCATTATAGTGCTGCATTTCTAATAGGGTTGTTAATGAGATTTCACGATGCTAAGGCAGAAAAACAAGAGCAACAACATTTAGAGTCACAAGCCTCACTATCTAGTATTTCCAATTATAAACAATCTAAACTCTATGCTGCGCTAAAAGCAATGCATCAAGCCCGCCTTTTGGATGGACGATCCTTCTCAGTCATTTTGCAGCAAGCTATTCAATCTGCTATTAAGCTTATGATTGTCGTTGGAGGACTTGTCGTATTCTTTTCCGTTGTACTTGCCCTGCTTACCGAAGGCCGTATTCTGCATCTCCTTATTATTACACTGCAACAATGTTTTCAATGGTTAGGTATTTCTGAAAGTGCGGCAGAAGCCATCGTTCCTGGATTATTTGAAGTTACGCTTGGCGCTCAGCAAGCAAGCTTAATCAGCTTATCGCTTCAGCATCAAGCTGCAATTGCCGTCGCTATTCTTTCATGGGGTGGATTTTCTGTTCATGCTCAAGTTGCCAGTTTACTTAGTCATACCTCTATCCGCTATGCGCCTTTTTTGGTGGCACGATTTATTCATGCTATACTTTCAGTTATAGTTCTCTATATGCTTTGGGGTTGGCTTGGTCCGGCAGTTTGATCCATGCTTGAACAAACTGCATATTTCCGCTATGCTCAATAGAGAATAAGGAACTTGCAAAGGGGTTTATCATTTTGAAATACGCTGTTATTGATCGTGGAGATACACTATCGAAACAACTAGCTAATCAATTCATACAACATGCCAACAGTAAAGGCTTTCAGCAAAATCAACAAGAGCCCGATATTGTCATCTCGATCGGTGGAGATGGTACTTTATTGAAAGCCTTCCATAAATATATCTCACAAATTGATCATATTTCTTTTGTAGGTGTTCATACTGGCCATCTTGGTTTTTATGCGGATTGGAAAGCAGATGAATTAGAGCTTTTATTAGAGAAAATGTGTACGATTGAACCTACTATTGTAAAATATCCGATTGCCAATATTGAACTTGTAACAAAGTCCGGCACCTATCATTATTCCGCACTTAATGAATTCACGTTGAAAAGTGTAGATAATACGATGGTTGCACAAGTAAACATTAATGGTGAGCAATTTGAAATGTTTCGTGGTGATGGAATTGTTATTTCTACCCCTTCCGGTAGTACTGCATATAACAAAAGCTTAGGTGGTACCATTGTCCATCCTTCTATTGAAACGTTACAAATTACCGAGCTTGCATCGATCAATAATCTCGTTTATCGAACATTGGGTTCTTCTGTATTATTACCTAAGCATCATTATTGCGATATTATTAGTATGAAGCAGCAACGCGTCCAAATAAGTGTTGATCATGTCAGTACGATGTTTGATGATGTTGTATCCATTAAATGCGGCGTATCAGATCAAAAAGTTCAATTTGCCCGTTACCGTCCATTCCCTTTTTGGAATCGAGTTCGTAATGCTTTTATCGGAATTGACTCCATTACATGAGAAACAAATAAGAGCTGTAATAATTAGTAAGATTGACATACAATCCTGACTAATTACTACAGCTCTTTGCGTTATTCGGTTACCGTCGATAACTGCTCCGACTGCGATTTGTTTGCTCTTACTTTTTTGTCCTGAGAACGGTTACCTTTACGGTAGTAATGCTCTTTACGTTTTTGTTTGCCGTCAGGACGACCTTCCTTCTTGCTTTCAGACTTTCCACCTGTAGTATCCTCGACTTGCACTTTTGAAGTTTGTCGGTTATTATTTCGTTGCTTATTTTTGTCACTCGACTTTTCAAAATATTTTTCAACACCATTGTCATTCGATTTCTGGGTTGATTTCTTTCTGTGCTCTTGATTAGAAGGTTTCCCCTCTGTTTCTGTTGTCGAATTCTCTTCTGTACTAATAGGCTCATCTGGAACAATTTCTAATTCATCAATATAAATATCTTCGTCATTTCTTTCAGTTGATACATCTATTTTCTTCTCTAAAACAAAGTATGCACAACCAAAATTACAATATTCATTGATGTAATCTGTAGCGTAGGAGAACGTAGAATCTTTTGTTGCTTTTGGATGGCCGTCTCGGAAAAAGCCTTTAAGTCTAAGCTGATTATAGCCCCAATCTCCAACGATATAATCATACCGTTCTAATACTTCACTATATCGATTACGAAAAGCTTCGACATTCCATCCGTTACGATTTACGATAATTAATTCATATGATTTTCCTGTAATATGAATTAAAGCCATTGCAGCACCTCTCTCTAGCTTTAGATCAGCATACTAGAGCACGCACCTGATGATGGCGTTTGTACCTGATCGGCTAATTCTGTCATAGTATTTATTTGTGTTTCTGCTTCGATTGCAGCGTGTGCAGAATCAGTTTGCTCATGTGCATGATAAGAGCTACGAACTAGTGGCCCAGACTCAACATGACGGAATCCACGACTTAGTCCTTCTTGTTTCAATTTTGCAAATTCATCGGGGTGAACGTAACGATCAATTTGTAAATGTTTCGGGGTAGGTTGTAAATATTGTCCTAGGGTCAATATATTACAATCTACTGCACGTAAATCGTCCATCGCTTCCAATATTTCATCCCACTCTTCCCCAACACCAAGCATAATGCTCGATTTAGTAGGAATTTTAGGATTCATTTCTTTGGCACGACGCAGTAGTTCAAGTGAGCGCTCATATTTCGCCTTCGCGCGCACACGATCAGAAAGACGAGAAACCGTTTCAATATTGTGATTTAATATATCAGGACCTGCATCCATTACAACTTGTAGGGCATCCCAATTCCCCATGAAGTCTGGTATAAGTACCTCAACACGGCAGAACGGTAATCTCTTACGTAGAGCACGAATCGTCTCTGCAAAAATCATAGCACCACCATCAGCAAGATCGTCACGAGCAACAGATGTAACGACACAATGACGTAAATCCATCTGTTCAGCCGCTTCAGCTACACGTTCTGGCTCTTCAAGATCGAGCTCAGTTGGCATCCCTGTATTAACGGCGCAAAAACGACATGCACGGGTGCAAATATCTCCCAAAATCATAAACGTTGCCGTACGATTTGTCCAACATTCATATATATTAGGGCAACGTGCTTCTTCACAAACGGTATGTAGCGTCTTAGTACGCATCATATCTTTAATCTCTGAGTAATTTCCACCCGTAGTTAATTTAATGCGAAGCCAGTCTGGCTTTTCAAGCTTTTCACGTTGTTTCATTGAAGGGTACCTGCTTTCAAATACTTTTCTGTTGACGACATTGACATTATTATATCATATTTTTTGAAATAAATAGACCCAATTCCAATACAACTACTTTGCACTCGGATATTTTTCTGCACTTTCGAGAACAATATGTAGCAACCAATCCTTGAAAGGATGATCACATTGTTCACAATTCGCAGATTAACCTTTATTGTAATCATCTTCCTGCTTAGTTATGCTTCTCTTCCGGCATTCCACACTTATGCAATAGAGCCAGAAAAGAAGTCAGCAGCTGAACTATTTGATGAGCGGATGCAGCTATACGAAAGTATGTCCTTGCTCACAAATATGAGATGGCAATGGATTGCAGCCATCGATCAATATGAACGAACAATATCCAAAGCACGTCCAAAAGCCAGGCCAAAGCTTGGAGAAGATGTTGGCATATATATCGAGGAACATCAATGGATCGGAACGCTGAATCCTGATTCGAGCGATCAGCATCCCAATTCCATTCAATGGTTTGATGGGATTGGTAAAGATGGCAATGGTGATCATATCGTCTCCAGAAATAATGATTCTGATCTATTGTATTCTGTTCTTTATGCAGTAAGTGCAACTGGAACTTCAGATGAAGCATTGTCGATTGGCTTGTGGAATTATTACGAAAATAGTAGAGCTGTTCAACGAATCCAGCAATTTGAACGAATTTACAGTCAATATAATAAGCTTGATCTATTCGAACATGCTTTTCCGTTACCACTGACTTCTGTCTATTCCTACCGCGATACTTGGGGTGCAGGGCGAGGCTGGGGAGGAAAACGTATCCATGAAGGGACTGATTTATTTGCAGGATATGGTGTAAATGTGAAAAGTACATGCTATGGCATCGTAGAGATTAAAGGTTGGAATCGCTATGGTGGATGGCGCATTGGTATTCGCGATCTTAACAATCATTATCATTACTACGCGCATTTACAAGGATTCTCGAAAGATCTAGCGATTGGTCAAGTCGTCTCGCCAGGTGAAGTTATTGGCTGGGTTGGTAGCTCTGGCTACGGTAAACCGGGTACTTCTGGCAAATTCCCGCCACATTTACATTATGGAATTTATACTGATCGAGGTTACATTGAATGGGCATTTGATCCATACCCGAGCTTAAAGCGCTGGGAAAATGAAGAGCGTAAGAGACTTCGCCCTTAGGCACAAGTTTCTTACGCTTTTTTGTTGTATAAGCTAGACACATTAGAGCAACTTTTTTCTTTATCTCGATGCGCTCCCGCCATATCGAGCATATTAACGAAAATTTTTGCTTTGTTCGTCCTATGGATCAGCTAGCTAGACACATTAGAGCAACTTTTTTCTTTATCTCGATGCGCTCCCGTCATATCTAGCATATTAACGAAACTTTTTGCTTTTTTCGTCCTATGGATCAGCCAGCTAGACACATTAGAGCAACTTTTTTCTTTATTTTTTATGCATTCTCCCTTGTATAGCTGAGTGGACTAATCACTCAACTGCGCCGTAGCTCCAAGAACTAATCGCTAGTGGAACAGCGATTAGTTCTCGGAGCCGTCTCTATTACGGACCATCTGCAGTACCTGTATCTAATATAGATGGCAATGCTTCTTCGATTGTCCCACTGGAAATACCTTCACCTTTTTGTAAAGGCACTGAAATATTTGGTGCTTCTGGTGCTGTATCACCAACTGGCTTGCCCGTACTATCGTAATAATACATAGGTACATCGCCTACAACTAGCAAGTATGAAATAGGAATTTCAGCCTCCACTAATTCTGGGTCAGTATCAAATGGAATAATGATTGAAATTTCCGTAATAACCTTTATATATACTTCAACAAGCACCATATTAATGGCGGCATTTTTCTCTCTTGTATTTAATTCCACCTTTACAGCGCCCATTGGTTCAAATGTAACAGGAATTTTAGGTCCATAATTAGAAATAATAGCACTATTTAATGCATGACCAATAGGAATTTGCTCCGGGAAATGTTGAAGCTCTGACAAAGCTTCTTGAACCGTCTCAATCGTGGCGGATGTGATTTTCATATGCTCGGAATAATTGAGCATAAATCCCGAGACTTTTCCGTTGCTATCCAGCTTCCAATCAATAAGCTCCTCGGTTTGTGATTGCTGAGTTACTTGTTCTGTTATCGCATTGTTAATCGCTTGAGTCGCGAGCTGCTTCACTCTTATTTTGGCAACGGTCATAAGTGGACCTCTGAGATTACGTTCCACGAACACAAAAGAAGGAATCGTAATTAGCATAATAATAACGAGACTTACAATAGTGATTTTTTTAAATCCCCATTTTTTTCTCGGTTTCGTTGCATGTATTTTGACGGGCTGGGCTCTTAAGCCAGTCAGTTTGGCGGATTGCTTTACTGGCTTAAAGCTCATCATTTTCGGTGATTGCCCGGAAGTATTCCACTCACCTATTGAGTTTTTTCTTCTCCAGCCCTTCGGCTGTGAAGCCCCACCAATTTGTAAGGAATTACTGATCGCAGCTAGAAACTCAGTGACATGCCATAGAATCCCCCTTTTCCCCCACTTCGCCACATTGGCACCTCCTTTGTACTAGCCTAATTATTCATATGCATAGGTCTAGTAAATAAGAAGAGCTACATCCACATAAATCGCGGTTCATGATTTCCATCAATAATCGATCATCAAAGAACGCCCAACTGTCATAAGACAGTGGGCGTTCTTTGGCTCAAAGCGCAATAGAAAATGCCAGCTTTCAAGCTAATCTATAGAGATACCTGCGCTGGCAGTACCAGTTAGATTAACGGCAAGCGCCTGACCAGAAGCTTTTATCGAGAAAACCATAAGCAGCCTCGTTCCAACAGTAACTGGAACATTAAAGTTTGCTGTTCCCTGTGAAGTCTCTCCTATTTCCACAATACCAGTATAGCTATTCGTTAACACTATGTTAGCATCTGCAATTGGATAGAATATATTATCTAACGTTGTTGATGCATATAGCTGTGCGATTACATCAACTGTATCAGTTGCTAGATCACTTCCCATCACTGTGATGAAAGAAGCCGACATAGCTGTAATCACTCCATCACGTGGGACGGTGAAGGCATTATTGGTCGGGTTTCCAGTGAGATCAATGCTGCCGCCACCTAGTGGCGCAGTGATTACATCAAAGTAGCCAAAACCAATCATTGCCATTGAGCCAGTAGTACCACCCATAAGCGAAGTAAGATTCACAGGAGCACCAGATGAAAAAGGTACGACCGCTACAGTTTCAGGAGCTCCTGCATCACCTTGTGGACCTTGTGGACCTTGTGGACCTTGAGGACCTTGAGATCCCGGAGCTCCTGCATCACCTTGTGGACCTTGTGGACCTTGTGGACCTTGAGGACCTTGAGATCCCGGAGCTCCTGCATCACCTTGTGGACCTTGTGGACCTTGTGGACCTTGAGATCCCGGAGCTCCTGCATCACCTTGTGGACCTTGAGGACCTTGAGGACCTTGAGATCCCGGAGCTCCTGCATCACCTTGTGGACCTTGAGGACCTTGTGGACCTTGAGATCCCGGAGATCCTGCATCACCTTGTGGACCTTGTGGACCTTGTGGACCTTGAGATCCCGGAGCTCCTGCATCACCTTGTGGACCTTGAGGACCTTGAGGACCTTGAGATCCTGGAGCTCCTGCATCACCTTGTGGACCTTGTGGACCTTGTGGACCTTGTGGACCTTGTGGACCTTGAGATCCCGGAGCTCCTGCATCACCTTGTGGACCTTGAGGACCTTGAGATCCCGGAGCTCCTGCATCACCTTGTGGACCTTGAGGACCTTGAGGACCTTGAGATCCCGGAGCTCCTGAATCACCTTGTGGACCTTTAGGACCTTGTGGACCTTGAGATCCCGGAGCTCCAGCTGCTGCTAGCAATATATAATCAGAAGAAGTACCCGGTGTTCCTGTTGGTGATGCTATGTTTGCCATATAGGTACTTCCATTATAAGTTACTACTTGGTTAGTTCTATACGTTAATGCCTGCTGAGGATCAAATGCAACGATCTTAGTCAAGCCTGTCCCTGCCTGAACTGTGTAGATTCCCGAAATACTCACTACTTTCGCAACTTCCGCACGGCTAATTTGAGCAAGAGGTTTGAATGTGTTATCCGAGTATCCATCGATAATTCCCAATCGGATCGCTACATTAATATAGCCGGCTGTTTCAGGAGATATGCTTCCAGCATCCACGAACAGGAGAGTACTTTTAGCCAAAGCAGCAGCTGCAGCTTCCTTATCTATTGAACGAATAACCAATTTCGTTACCCATTCGCGTGTAGCTGGCTGCGCTCCCCATTTATTTTCCTTGGTTTCCTCATTTAAATTGATTAAACCTGTATCAACCGCAAGCTTAACCCAGTCCTGTGCCCATGCATCCACTTCCAGTTCTAATGAGGCTGTACGGGGAGTAGCGCTCTCGTACCCCATAAGGCGCAGTGCCATAATGATAACTTCCTGCCGACTTATCGATACATTCGGATTAAAGTTTCCATACTGATCACCTTCAACAACTCCAAGTAGAGCAAGCTTAGAAATATACTTATGTGCCCACATATCAGTGCCAACATCCGGGAAGATAAGCTTGTTTGTTGCATTTGCAGAGTTTATTGTATTGGTAGTATTTGCTGCACTAACATGTTCCCACGAGGTAGCTCCAGCGATCTGAGATAGGATTACAGCAGCGACTAAAGTTTTGACCAATGGTTTCTTCATTCTTTGAACGATACTCTGGCTATGCTGTACCTTTCCTTCTTGAATATGAATGGACATCGATTTCTTTTCCATAATACCTCCACTAAGATATTTTTTTGTGTTTTATAAACGCTGTCAGGTGGTCAATGTAGACTCTTCCCCCATAGTAACAAATGCCAATGAAAGAATAATGAAAGAATCACTAGCGTTGCCTAAACAACATTTTATTTTAGTGGTTTTATTGGTACACGAGTCCCATACTTCCCAAGTTCGCTTCCTATTCGATGCCGATTAACCTTCCTGCATTACTTCGTTATCAAAGTCCGCTTTTTGAACTTCCTCTCAAAGTAAGGATTTTATATATGAGATATTATGCTGTAGCAATGCCCCCGTCGGTTGTGACGCACTGAAATCCTCCATACTCAACCAACCGTCATAGCCGATCGCCTTCAATGCCTTCATTACACTATGCCAATGAACAGCTCCTGTATCGATAGCACTCCAGTCCACTTGCCAATTAGCAGAGATGATATCATCAGATTTCAACGAAGTATATGATGCATTTTTCACATGGACATGTGTCAAATACTCTCCAATCATTTCAAGTCCCATCTGATAATTCTCATATCCTTCATGCACCATATTTCCAGGATCATAGATAATTCCAATATAATTAGAATCAAACCCATCA
The DNA here is from genome assembly GCF_056786395.1 of Paenibacillus sp. Y951. Lineage (NCBI taxonomy): Bacteria > Bacillati > Bacillota > Bacilli > Caryophanales > Paenibacillaceae > Paenibacillus > Paenibacillus sp. Y951. The sequence goes on from NZ_JBXCIY010000005.1 coordinate 319,960, forward strand.
ACTAAACGTACGGCAGCAGATGCACTGCAAGCAATATTTCCATGATGCGTTTCAATCGACCCTTTTATCTTATATTGCTGAGCTAACTCTTGTACTTGCGCCAGATATGCCCTTCCATCGGCAAGACATTGCTTATATGAAACTGTCCCATCATATGACGGTACTCCAATACGAATTGATGGTGCACCTAATAATTGAGCAGCCTTCATTGCCTGCTCCGTAGCCGCTATATCTCCAACTTTAATATAAGAGGCAAGATTAGGCTGCTCTAGTCCATGCTGCTTACTTAATTCCCCAATATGCTGCAGTTGTTCAACCGTTGCGCTAGCAGGTACAGTAGAATAGTTATTCCCCCAAAATGATGGTGCTTCACTTGATTTTGATTGATCTGGATCAATAAACCGCCATTCTACTCCATCATATTGATTATCACGAAGTAATTGTACAGTCTTCTCTATATTACAATCAGGCATCATTACAGTGAATACTGAAAATTTCATCTAATTCCCCCCTAAAACTTTTAGTTATCTTCTCGATATACTCCTTACGATTAACAAGTAACTTCGTCCCCACCATCGATAGTAATAGCTTAACACTGTTAGAATGCGATTACTTTTCCCTTATTGATCGCTTTCTCATTCCAATTGATTGTAATTGTCTATATAATGGAATAATCAACGAACAAGATGGAGGAAATATGTCCTTACTATACCGCTTAATGTCTGATGTTGATTTTCAAGAGGCATTAGACAAAGAAAAAAAGATTCGTGTTTTTCAAGATAATCAGATCATTGATAACAGAGCGATCATTGTACGCTTTGATGATCAGAAGATCGTAACTCAGGCATCCGTTGGTGATATTACATATCACCCTCGTCAAACATGTGAATTCTTCTTGCTGAAAGGTAACAAATAAGTAGTTAGGCGCTACGTAAATTGATACGCAATGATGTAATGTAATTAAATAATGCCGAACTTATCAGGATGATACCCATCCTCTAAGTTCGGCATTTTTACGTTATAGAAAAACTAGATGCACACTAGCTGAAAAAAATCCTTTGAACTCATCTACCATTCCCACATGTCAGACAATTGAGACGGTATTAAGTCATCACTTATCCGAAACCAATTCATCTCCCGAATCAAGTCACAATTGTTCTTGAAAGCTTTTACTAATATTTCTTAGTTCAAGCATTGCCGTCACCTATCCACCTACTCCATCCTACTTATTCATTTACGGCTGTAATTCCAACAATCCTTGCGTAATACACATCTCAACTTGCAGTGTTTTCAATCCGTGCTCCACAAATTTGATTTTAATTTTGGTGGACTGTACGTCTTCAATAGTACCGTCACCGAATTGTTCGTGGGTAATCTTAATACCAACGACTAATGCATTCGCATCTTTAATTGCGTTCGCATTTGTAGCCTTCACTTTGCTCGCAGTACTAAATTGCGTTATCGTTGACGATTGATGATTGACGATATGATCAAGCTTTTGCTGAATTTGCGCTGACATCGTTTGCTCCAACATCATCGGCAATAAATTTTGAATACTCTTTACTGCTTGTACAAATTCTGATTCCTTCGCTCGCTCATTTTGCCACTGTTGTACCGTTATCAAATGCAAGCTATGCCTTGCCCTGGTCATCCCTACATAGAACAGTCTAGCCGCTTCTTCCATTAACTCCCTACTATCTTGATCCGTACGCGATGGAATGACTTGCTGGACTAGATCCATCATAAAGACAACATTGAATTCTAACCCCTTTGCGCTATGTAGCGTAGACAAGGTTACAACTGCTTCTCGCTTTTTGTTTTTCGCTTGTTGTTGAGCTTGCTCAAGTTGCTTCAATCTCTCTGCAAATTGTGCTAATGTTTGTTGACCTTCAGCAATTCCCTCTAAGCTATTAAGGATACTAAGTAAATATTCCTTGCGGAAGCCTAACCGTTCACATAATCCAATAATTGCTTTATCATAGCCTAGCTCATTGCGGATCCGCTGAATCGCCTCAACAGGACTCATATCTCGGAGTAGTCGAATCGTTTGCTGAGCACGAATAATGAGTTCCGGCTGGTAGTCATTCAACGTCACTTTAGTTAGCAACAATTCGAATATCGACTCCTGTTCATGCAGCTGTTTGCATTGCATTATTTGCTGTTTGGATAAATATAGATTCATTTTCATCGCCAGCTTTTCAAATATATCCATTCGACGATCGGTATAGCTTAATCTCATAAAATTCAAAATATCTTCAACGACCCAATGAGAGAAAAAACGATCATCTCCATCCTTCATATAGAACGGAATCCCCCTGCGATCAAGCTCATTAACGAGCATAATAGATGAGTAATGATTACGATATAGTACAGCTACTTCTTGTAACTGATCAGATTGCTGTAAGCTACTTGCAATATAATTAATTTCTTCTTGTACAGATGGAAAATCATGAAACTGAATAAGCTCGCGAGCTGCATTTTCGGTAAACATCATCTTCGGATATCGGTTATGATTCTTCCTTATAAATTGATTAGCTATCGTTACAATTTCTTGCGATGAACGATAATTTTGCTCCATATACAAAATTTCAGCGGTCTGATAATGTTCCTTAAATGATAATAAATAGGTCGGTTCTGCACCTCTCCAGCTGTATATCGATTGATCATCATCAGCAACCACACATAGATTTTGATGATCTTCAACGAGTAGTGCAATAATATGATGCTGAATTAACGAAGTATCCTGACTTTCATCCGTTAACATAAAACGATATTTACGCTTGTATATATTCCGAATTGCCATATCTTCTCGTAATGTTTTCTCGGCATAGACGAGCATATCATCGAAATCTAGCAATAGCTTCTCTTGTGATTGCTTAAACTGTTCATACATACGCAATAATTCGTCCGCTTGCTTCACTTTACAAGGGATCGAACTCCATTGCTCGGGCAGAATCATTTTATTTTTCACATAGCTAATATAGGTCAATAATTCATCCAGCAGTTCATCTTTCAGTTTTTCATGAAATAACTTTTCATACAGTTGTCGTAATATAATATTTTTATGAAGTCTAACTTCTTGCTCGACTACTTCTTCAGCTGGTTTTTTGTCATAACCATCGATTACTTCATACGCGATTCCTTGCTTCCGTAATCCTTGTATGACAATTTCAAAAGCAAGACTGTGGATCGTGGAAAATTTCACTTTCGGAAGTTCAGGGAAAAACCGTTCATAACGCAGACTCATATCACGAGCGGATGCTTTACTGAAACTAACCGCAATAATTTGATCTGCTTGAACTTTATGATAGCTAACAAGATAGCCTATTCTCATAATAATGGTCGTCGTCTTACCTGACCCTGGTGATGCAAGCAATAATATTGGACCTTGAAAATGCTCCACTGCTTTTTGCTGAACATCATTCAGCTGTACCAAATCTTTATATTGTTGTAAAAATGGTTGTAACATAGGCACCTCGTATTTATACTCTGTAGCTATAATTTGTACATTCATCTAAACTGAAGAATGCCCGAGCAGATCAATGCATTGTGGAATCGCATAATATGCTCGGGCATTATATTAGGTTTGTTGTGTAATTAGCAATGGTCCGTCAGCTGTAATAGCAAGTGTATGCTCGTATTGAGCGGATAAGCTACCATCTGCCGTTCTTGCGGTCCACCCATCAGCATCTAATTGGGCATGATATTTCCCAACGTTGAGCATAGGTTCTATCGTAAGTACCATACCTTCCTTCAAGCGTGTACCTCTACCTGCTGGTCCATAATGAGGAACTTGTGGTTCTTCATGCATCTCAGAGCCGATACCATGACCAATAAAGTCACGTACAACAGAGAAACCTTCAGCCTCAGCATATACTTGAATCGCATTAGAAATATCTCCAATACGGTTACCGATAACAGCCTTCTCAATCCCTTTATACATAGATTCCTTGGTGACATCTAGTAATTTTTGTGTTTGAGGAGTAACTTGACCTACACCGTACGACCATGCAGAATCTGCTAACCAACCATTAAGATTGACAACCATATCAATCGTTACAATGTCTCCATCCTTCAAGATCATTTCCTTGCTAGGAAAACCGTGGCAGATCACATCGTTAACAGATGCACATGTTGCGAATGGATAGCCATGATATCCCTTTTGTTCTGGAGTAGCTCCATGATCGAGCATAAATTTTTCAGCAAATTCATCAATTTCCATCGTATTTATACCTGGTTTAATCATTTTTGCTATTTCTTTATGACAAGCAGCTAGAATCTCTCCTGCTTGCTTCATCTTCATAATTTCTTCCGTTGTTTTAATGACAATCATCTGTATCCCACTTTTCTTTCTTATTATGTTCTCTTCTTACTATATCACATTTAGCGTAATTATCGAGCATTTGCCCCTACTTTTGTCATTACAATTACAGCAATAACTTCCGATATTACTCCTAATTATGTTGTACTATTCGGTGCATACTAAAGCTAATATGTGAATTTTATCGCTGATAGTAAAAAATTTCAAGGTGTTATAAATAGCTTTTGCAGTATAATGTATATTTGTGTGTTTTCAACAGTAACTCGAAATCATTTATTCAACAGGAGATAATAGACGTGAAACAAAACAAAATTGGATTACTTATTAGTACGATTAGTATAGTAGCATTTATATCAGCCATAATTGTAACCATAACACTTACTAACAAAGCTATACAAACCGAGCAACAAAAGGCGACTTATTATGCTAAATTGTATGGTCTGGAAGATAAGGCTGATGTGATAGAAAATGAGCCTATTAAATTCCCCTCTCAAGAGTATTTAATGGATCAGAACTCTAAAGAATACAATGCTCTCGAGAAACTAAGGGCGCTGCATGCACAATCTGAGTATTTTCTCATGGGTGGGCGAATTGAAGCTTATACACCGGAAGCAACCAACAGCTGGACCAAAATTATTGATTCTACATTTCTTCAACAAGCGGAATACGAAACTATTCGAGATGGTTTACCCGCAGAAAAAGATCTTACCGCAGATATGAACAATATGATTTCTTTACTTCATATCGCTTCTGAGCAACGAAATCTTGAGGCATTACGCTATATGCATCGTATTCTTCACGATCTTGACCTATATGGCTTTCCTGCTCAAGGCTCAACAGCAACCGGATACTGGGGCGCTACTTATACCGTTCCATCTAGCAACAGCTCACAGATTAACGAGATCAATACATTTATTGAAAAGCATACCGTGTCATCATAGAAAAGAGCCTAAGCACGATTATTTTACTAATCGGATTTAGGCTCTTTTTCGATGTGTCAATTGGACTTATATATACGGTATCACGATACCCCCATAAGCAAAAGCAGCAATCATGACAATAGCGGGATGAATTTTCTTCATCTGCATCGCCCAAAATGCAACGGCCGCGATCAATATGGATTGCAGCCAACCAATACTTTCTACTGAGCTTTGTCCCATTTCCCATGTAAGTACTAACATCATAATAGCAATAACAGGCTGAACAAGTAGTCCAATTCCTTTCACGACATTAGATTGACGATGTTTTCGAAGTACTTTCAATAATAAGATAAGAGCAACTGCCGAAGGGATAATGGTAGCGATTAAAGCGACAATAGTTCCTACAACACCCCCTACATCGTACCCTACATAAGCAGCAATTTTTGTAGCAATTGGACCTGGCAGTGCATTACCAAGTGCGAGAATATTAGAAAACTCAGCAGCTGTTGACCATTCATAGTTCGTCACCACTTCACGATACATCAATGGAATCGAGGCAGGCCCACCACCATAGCCCAGTACATTTGCAACAAAGAAACCAATAAATAACTTTAACAATTCCAGCCAGTCCATATTATAGTTCACCCTCCTGCTGTCGTTTCACCTTCCACCTTGACATTATGCGGAAATGTACCGTTCCATATGCTAGAAATACAATAATAACAATAGCAGGATGAATATCAATTACTTGCAATAATAGAAACGCTAATATAAAACTTACTACACCTATATACTTACCAAGTCCTTTAACTGCTTTTGCCGCAAATTCATACATCATAACGCCAAGCATAACTGCTACAACAGGGATAACCGCACTAATCATTCCTTGCACAATAGGAGAGCCATTCAAGAAATATACTGCTGACATTAATGCAATCATGGCTACACTAGAAGGGATGATATGGGCAAGTACAGCAACGATCGCACCTTTCACGCCCTTTAAGCGATATCCCAAGTACGCCGCAATTTTAGTCGCAATCGGACCTGGCAATGCATTAGCTATAGCTAGTATTTCTCCAAATTCATCGTCATCCATCCATTGATATGTATGTACTGCTTCATGACGGAATAGTGGCATGACCGATGGTCCACCGCCGAAGCCTAGTAAGCCAACCTTCATCATGCTCCACATCAGTCGAACGTAAGAATGATTTTTTTTCTGCTCTTTCATTACCGATAACCTCTTTTCTAGTTGACTTATCACGATAACTTTATCAGTTATATTAAGTTTGTGCACATTCATCTTATCTTACTACCGTATGGAAAAAATGAACATAAAAAATGCCGAGCAAGGGCAGTAATCCCCCTAAACTCGGCATTTATGTATGCAACGTCATCGTCTATCTTCCCTAGCAAGTAGTAACTACTACGTCTTGGGAGAATATCCACTTACCGTTATGCTTACACTTGCAGCTTTGCTCTCGCCTCTAGCGTAGCCGTAACCATATTACGAAGCGCATCGATCGTCTCTGCTTCTTTGCGTGTCTTAAGTCCACAATCGGGATTAATCCAGAAGATTTTCGGACTCAGCACTTGCAGGGCACGATCAATCATCGTTGTCATTTCTGCTACAGCTGGGACGCGTGGACTATGGATATCATATACACCAAGTCCAATCCCTTGTGGATACGTATTCTGTTCAAAGCTACCGATTAATTCACCATGGCTACGTGATGTTTCGATGGAGATAACATCAGCATCCATCGACTCGATTGAAGCGATCATATCGTGGAAATCACAATAGCACATATGAGTATGAATTTGCGTTGTTGCCTCCACAGTACAAGTAGTCATACGGAACGCTCGAATCGACCAGTCAAGATACGCTTGTTGTTCATTCGCTTTTAATGGTAGTCCTTCTCTTACGGCAGGCTCATCGACTTGAATAATTGGTATACCTGCTGCTTCTAATGCCTCAACTTCTTGACGCAATGCATAAGCTAGCTGATAAGCAACCTCTTCTCTAGCAATATCTTGGCGTACAAATGACCAGTTCATAATGGTAATTGGTCCTGTCAGCATTCCTTTGACTGGTTTATCCGTTTGCGCTTGCGCATACACTGTTTCCTTCACCGTCATCGGCTCGATAAAGGTTACATCCCCATAGATAACGGGAGGCTTCACACAACGAGAGCCGTATGACTGCACCCAGCCATTTTTCGTAAATACGAATCCACCTAATTTTTCACCGAAAAACTCAACCATATCGGTACGTTCAAATTCACCATGAACGAAAACATCTAAACCAAGCTCTTCTTGATAAGCAATCCAACGATCAATTTCCGCCTCGATAAATGTGTTGTAGCGTTCCTCCGACCATTCGCCCTTGCGCCATAACTGTCTAGCTTGACGAACTTCCAATGATTGCGGGAAACTTCCGATCGTTGTTGTCGGTAAAATTGGCAGTTCCAGCTTCTGTTGCTGCTCGTTATAACGCTGAGCAAATGGAACGGAGCGCTCGAGACCTGTTCCTTTCAATTGCTCAATCGTTGCATACACTTGCTGTTGATTGCGTTGTGCTAAATTGTTAAACGTTGCAAACGCTGCTTTGTCTTGTTCGATTTGGGTTAAGTAGCCAATATCAACACAATTAATCGCTAACGTTAATTGAACGATTTCTACGATCTTCTCATCCGCATAGGCCATAACGTTACGAATCTCTTCTGGCAATGCAACTTCACGATTCAAGCTTACAGGAACATGCAATAGACTGCATGATGACTGAACCCATAATTGCTGCTCTCCTACTCGCTCCTTCAATGATTGAAGTAGTTGATGCTGCTCTGACAAATTAGCCTTCCAAATGTTTCGCCCATCAATGACGCCTGCACCCAATACTTTATTAGCTGGGAAGCCATACTGTGTAATATTAGCAATGTTTTGCTCTACGCCATGTACAAAGTCTAAGCCAATACCCGCTACTGGTAATTGAACAATTTGCTCATAACGTTCAACACTTTCAAAATACGTTTGCAGCATAATTTGTAGTTTTGGTGCCGCTTCGGCTAACGCCTGATATATACGCTGTAATGTAGTAAGCTCCTCGTCTGATAACTGTTGCACGATAGCAGGCTCATCGACTTGAATCCATTGCACACCTGCTTGTTCAAGCTCCTGCACAATCTGTATATATAATGGAAGCAATTTATCAATCCAAGCTGTAAATTGATCACGCTGATAACCCTTCGATAGCTTTACAAACGTAAACAAGCCTAGCAAAACGGGTTTACCTTCAATATCTAAATGTTGTTTGGCTTCTTGATAAGCACTAAGTGGACGGTTTACCGTTAATTGCGGTTCTATATTGCCAAGTTCAGGTACGATGTAATGATAATTCGTATTGAACCATTTCGTCATTTCACTTGCAGTTGCATCCTTCGAGCCACGGGCAATTTCATAGTAAAGCTCTGTTGATACGACTCCGCCATTATACTGAAAACGCTCTGGAATTAAGCCAAGCATTGTTGATGTATCAAGCACTTGGTCATAGAGACTAAAATCATTAACTGGAATGTAATCAATTCCCGCTTCCTTCTGCTTACTAAGATGCTGCAATCTAATTTCCTGCAATTGACTTAGTAGTTGTTGCTCGTTGATTTGCTCATTCCAATAACTTTCTAAAGCCTTTTTCCATTGACGCTGTTCTCCTATACGCGGATAACCAAGCAAACTACTTTTCACCATCATGATCGCTCCCTTAATTGATTTGACTTAAGAGTATCATGTTGTACATATTATAAATAATTCCAAAAATCTATACTTAGGTATAGGTTAAAGCTATAGCAAAGAGATCAAGTTGGGGGACGCTACGGCGTAGGTGAAGAGATTAGTTCTCTCCGCTGAGTAAGAATGAAACAAATTCACGTTAATGACGTATACAAAACTATCGATGTTAATGAGGAGGCTTATATGAAATCGAACTCTAATAAAGCAAAGCTGATACTCGATGTTAATATAACGGAAGCGGGATATGAACCTAATGTTGCAACCATATCTAATATACATATCCAAATTCATCAAGGTGAACTAGTAGGGTTAATCGGCCCTAATGGCGCTGGAAAAAGCACTACGATTAAATCTATTATGGATATTGCACCTTATCGCCTTGGACATGTTGACATAGGAGGTCAATCAGGCACTTACGCATACGTCCCAGAACAACCGATCTATTATGAATACTTCACATTATGGGAGCATCTGTGGTTTGTAGCATCTGTTAATGGAATCGAAGAAAATGACTTCGAACAACGTGCAGAAAAACTTCTTGTGCAATTTAAACTCGTAGACCAGAAGCATCATTATCCAAGTAGCTTTTCCAAAGGGATGAAGCAGAAACTTATGCTCATTCTCGCTTTCATCTTAGAACCAGACTTATTTATTGTGGATGAACCATTTGTCGGACTTGATCCCCAAGCTACAATTGATTTCTTGGCGTTACTTGACGATGCAAGAGCTCAAGGTGCTGGTGTACTGATGAGTACTCATATGCTTGACACTGCCGAACGTATATGCGATTCTTTTGTGCTTATTCATCAAGGGAAAGTTGTAGCAAGCGGAACTTTAGCTGAAATAATAATGGCTGCTGATCTAGATGACCAAGCTACTTTATTTGACTGCTTTAATACGTTAACAACGGATGTGATGTCGTGCTAACAATGGCTCAATTATTCAAAGTTCGACTGAAACAGCATTACTTACGAATTTACAAAGTAGTAGATAGTATTTTTGACTGGTCAGTTTGGCTTTATATCCTTATCCCAGCTGTTGTTATATTCATCGGATTTTATCATGAGTGGTGGCTGGAAACACCTCAGTGGGCAATTAATATTCCATGGGATATAGTTAGTTTAATCATCATTACGATTATTGTCTCCATTGGTCAAATCACTATATTGGTAGAAGATGCTGATCAAGTCGTATTGCTTCAGAAGCCCCGATGGCTATTGTCATTAAAGCGTTATGGTTTGATATATTCTTGGTTCATTGTTCAGCTTCTAAGTTTATGTGTACCGCTAGTACTACTTCCATTTCTAGTATTAGTTAGCGATTGGACTGCTCTACATATATTAATGCTTGTAGCGTATGTTGCGATTAGTAGTATCATTCCGTTAATCGTAAATCATCGTTGGACGATTACAGCAGCTTGGTGGAAGAAATGGCTACTACAACTACTCATTTTCATAATCAACAGCTGTATCATATTCGTACCTATATTCCTTTATCTCGATCATGTTTTCCCATACTGGGTTGGCATTACAATTAATTTTATCGTCGCGCTCATAATGATTAGAAAATATGCAATGACCCCACTTAACTTTCAGCAGCATTTGTCTAATGCCAATGAGAATAAACTTCAATTTACAGGAATGATTCTCAGTCAGTCGATGGAGTTAACTTCAACAAGTAAACGCAAAAAACCTATACTCTTTAGTCAGTCACAACGGTTAATCAATCGTAACAATCTCGGAAGTATAATCGGAGATTTATATATTAAATCTTTGCTTCGAGACTTCGGACAATTAAAAGTATGGTTAATGTTCCTTTCTGTAAGTTGCTTTGCACTAACACAAGTACCGGGATATGCACCATTCGCTGTCATTATCTTGCTAACCTATATTGCAATCAATCTCTTTAACCTACAATGGGAACTATGGTCGAAACGAGATTTTGTATCCTTATATATGAAGCTTGTAGAGCAGCCTTTAAAAGCTAGAAGGGTAGCACGTAATCCGCTGATCGCCTTAATCATCCTTATATGGTTAATCGTAGCGATATGTATGCAGCTACTATAGCAGTCCGCTACGTGAACCAATTACTGCTCCAATCGCCGCTGGCCTCGGATTTATTGTAATAATAATAGTGGTATAAATCCGAGGTCAAAAACGACCGCTATCGCTTTTCCACTAGTAATTGGTTCTCTTCGCTAAGTATTATCATGTAGGAATAAAAAAAATGCCCCACCTTGGGACACATTGTAAAGAGGTGCAGGTGGGGTCTATTATCTTTATAATAACTGAACTGCCACAAACACGTCAACAACTCATTATTAATCTTATATTGTTATTCCTGAACGATAAACTTCTCATTAAGGCTAGTATTACGTCTTAGGTTACGAAAAGTAGCTATAGCATGGGCAATGGCATTCGATTGACCGATGACGCAGCTGAAATCCTTTGCTCTTGTGTATCCCGTATAAAAGATACTATTATCTAGCATATTATAGTTTTCCATCATAACCACCATTAATACAGCAGGCCATTGTGAGCCCTGTGATTTGTGAATCGTCATCGCATAGCAATGATCCAGCTCATCAAATTGGTTCATATACTTCACATAGCCATCTTCATAGCGAACGACGATAACATACTCTTCTTCATCCTGTTGTTGATTGACCTGATAAATTTCTTCGATTACGCCGCATTCACCATTTGTAATGCCAACTAACTTACTGTTCTCCTCGTAGCTATCGGAGCTCGATTTCGTATACCATTTCATCTGATAGTTGTTAGCGGTGTGAATGACTTTATCTCCAGCTTTAAAGTATAACGGTATTTCTTCTGCTTCGTCACTGCCACTTATTTGCTTAACTATCACTCTATTCTCAACCTTGATGCCTGCTTCGCTCTTATTAAATGCTTGCTGAATCATCCAGTTCATTACATACGTGCCGACCTCACCTTTACGCTGAGGACATAATACTTGAATATCCTCAATAGACATATCTCTCGTTGCCAGTAGTCTATCAATGGATCGGATAACGGTATGCTGCACTTTCTCAGCTTCATTCTGATAGATAACATAGGCATCTAATGTGTCTGCACTTGTATCGATCATCTCACCTTGAATGATTTTATTCGCATTTACGATAATACCTGAATCCTTCGCTTGCCGTTTCACGACATCCAATGTAATAACTGGAATCACTTCGCTGCTAATCAAGTCATGAAGTACATTACCCGCTCCAACACTCGGTAATTGCTTCGTATCGCCCATAAATATCACTTTACAGTGAGGTGGGATCGCGCTGAATAGATGCTTCGCAAGCACGATATCTAGCATTGAGCTTTCATCTAAGACGAGACAGTCAATATCTAGCGGCAGTTTCTCATTATGTTCAAATCCACCATCTGGCTTGAATTTGAGCCCACGATGAATCGTCGTGCATTCTCGTCCCGTTGCTTTCGCAGCTACTTTAGATGCTTTTCCAGTAGGAGCAAACACCTTGACGCGGAACGGCATATTCCGCTGTTCATATTGCATTTCCAATAAAGCGAGAATGACTTTAAGCGTAAACGTCTTTCCGCAGCCAGCACTTCCATTCAAAATATACATTCCGCCTGTTTGTTCCGTAAAACTGTTAACAGCTTCTGCTTGCTTACTTTCCAAATGCAATTGATTTGCCTGCAAATACGACTGTATATCCCCTTCAGTATCGTCAAAGGGAATCGTTGGATGGAGCAGTATCCGTAATATTTTGGCGGCAACGATGAGCTCTGATTGATACACCTCTGGCAAATAAATCCGTTCCTCCGACTCAACAAGCTTCATTCGCTCAATCAATCGTTGAATATGATTATTAATCGACTCTATCTCAAACGAAAGCACTGTAAAACGATGCTTTTGCTTCAGCTGGTAGTTTCCTTCGGCTCTGTATCGCGAGCAATGTAGGGACACCGCATCGTAATCAAGCTCATAGCTGCTACCACCTAATTGATACACAATCGTCGCTTGCCCAGCGTATTGACTAAGCAGCTGCTCCATTTCTACTACTGTTAGCTGAATATCTAACGTAGCCTTGACCCGCTGTAGAAGCTCCTCGCGCATTAAGAAACAATGTCCTTCTTGCGATGCCTCTCGTAGTACATAACGAATAGCCGCTAGCATCCGACTTCTCCCAGTAAGATCAAATCCTAACTCTTTTGCAATTTGATCACATCGACGAAAGCCAAAACCCTTCACCAAACGGATTAAAGTATACGGATTTTTCTCAATAACATGATCGACCTCTTGCCCTAGCTCCTTAATTAACCGCTTTGCTTGATTAAGCGTCATGCCCCAATTCATTAATCGGGCTAGCAAATCATAGTTACCGTCAAGCACTTTAATTTGCTGACTCCAGCTCTCGACCAGCTTCATTCCTATACCTGATATTTCGTTAGCGATCCGCTCTGGATCATTCATCAAAATATCAACAACTTCCAATCCATACGTATCATAAAGTAGCTCTGCTCGCTTCTTTAACCCTTTCAAGCTTTGCAGAAAAACAATAACACCCTCTGGCGTCGTTGGCTTTTCAATTTTGATCGAATCAAGCTTTATTTGCTTACTATTTTTATATAAAGTTACTGCACCTTCAATGAGATAAGACTGTCCCTCTTGCAGCGCAAACGGAATATCTCCTGAAATAGTAAATGTCTTTTTCTTATCTTCGATGCATACATAAGCTCCATAGCTTGCTTCCTCATCGAAAAAGACTTCACCATATACTGTCACCTTGCGCTTAATTTTTTGGTTCACTTCCAGCTCTTCAAGCCAGTTAGGGAGTGATTGTTTTGAGAGTCTTGATGGCCATGCCATGGGTTCACCTTCTTTAATGGTTAGTTCATAGTAAATTATCGGTGAATTACTACTACATGTCTATAGGGAGTTGTGTTGGTGTTGGATTGGCAATAATTTAAATATTGAAAGAGACAAATAAGAACATTTGTTCTATAATATAAATAACATCTTGTTCTCTGTTTATTATAACCACCAATTAGTAGAGGGGGTATTACAATCGTATTTAACAAAGCAAGCGTAAAAAATCACATTTATTCTAATAATACACCTACTAGAAGAGACTCTTTTATTCTTACTCAATTACATGAGACATTGCAAGAAACAGAAGACCTAGTACAAACCTTTAAATTAGGTGAAAGCATTCCGTTTCTTCTCTGGAATAACTTATTCAATAAACATACATTAAACGGATTGGATTATGATGAGTATACTGTCAAAAATCCAGCTGGAACGGGTCCAAAACGGTATGACACGGGGAGAAAGGTATTTGTTGACTTTGGATATGGAATAGATAGAGAACTGTTTCAACCTCATCCAGCCATTGTTCTTGGTGATTTCAATGAAATGATTGTTGTCGTACCTACAAACTCGGAAAACGATGACGAGATTTTTAATGGTGAGATCAAAAAGGCAATTTTAAGTGTCCCCAGTGATGCCACTGGTGTGAGGGGCCAGTTTCCAATCTTTCCGAAGGATACAATTATTAATTTACACCAGATTAGACATGTTTCCAAAAACAGAGTACAAAAAGATTTAAGGTGTAATATAAAGGATTATATCGTACCTAATCATATTCTCGATCAAATTAACACACATTTTCCTTATCCAATACTTCAATATGGTGATCATTTGTATAGGGTACTTATATTTAAACTTGCACATCTATACTCACCAGACACCTTACATGAGATCAAACGTCTTCAGCACCAGATATCCTCTCTCACTGCCCAGGTAACTACAATCTCAGCTAAATTAGAAGCATTCATTAATGAAGCAGCCACAGCACGAGAGGATTTCGATCTCAAGTAAATTTTAGTGCAACAAATGGAAATATTGACCGAATCATGAAGATGTGATATTATTAAATTTATTAACACTCTATATTCCCCGCCAACTCTGTTGGCTGTGGTGCTTATCTGAACGTTTTAATTACGTGTCGCCATTATCTCAAGATAATTGTGCCGATTAAAAAAGCCTCCCTTTGGAGGCTTTTTCTCTTTTTACGATCAGCATAGACTTTAATTCTGCATTGGTAGTTCAGGACTTTAATTTGCTGACTCCAGCTCTCGACCAGCTTCATGCCTATACCAGATATTTCGTTAGTGATCCGCTCGGGATCATTCATCAAAATATCAACAACATCCAATCCATACGTATCATAAAGCAGCTCTGCTCGCTTCTTCAACCCTTTCAAGCTTTGCAGAAAAACAATAACACCATCTGGCGTCGTCGGCTTTTCAATTTTGATAGAATCAAGCTTTATTTGCTTACTATTTTTATATAAAGTCACAGCACCTTCAATGAGATAAGACTGTCCCTCTTGCAGAGCAAACGGAATATCGCCTGAAATAGTAAATGTCTTTTTCTTATCTTCGATGCATACATAAGCTCCATAGCTTGCTTCCTCATCGAAAAAGACTTCACCATATACTGTCACCTTGCGCTTAATTTTCTGGTTCACTTCCATCTGTTCAAACCATGTAGGGAGTGATTGTTTTGTAAGTCTTGATGGCCATGACATTGGGTTCACCTTCTTTGGTTGCTATTAATGGAAGGCTTTAATTCTTTTTGGGATTTGTTACCGTTAGTTAATATTTGATTATCTTATAAATTATCGGTGAATTACTACTACATTTCTATAGGGAGTTATGTTGCAGGAGACTTTATTCTAAGCCAATTCGTTTTCCATATACAATATAAGTCCAACTTATATCTGCCAGCAGTATATCTTCGCATGAAAAAACCTCCCGATTAGGGAGGCTACAGATTATTATTTCTTAATAGCTCTATCTAATCAGTCATTACAAATACTTTATCGCCAATTGCAAATTGATGAAGCTAAGAGGGATTCGAACTCCCGCCCCCTGCGCTGCCAGCGAAGTAATCTCCCAGACTCAACTAAGCTTCATGCTCAATGACTACATTGCCCTTCTTATGTCCTAGCTCCACATACCGATGAGCTTCTACCATGGCCGTCAGTGGATAGCTTCTGTCTATGACTGCCGCATAATGGCCATTCTCGATAAGCTCTTTAATATAGAGAAGATCCTCCTTCTTCTCTTGAGCCAGACCCGACAGTACCTTCACTCGCTTTGTTTTGTCGTTCCATGTTCCTCTCAACATATCTGCTAAGCCTGCCGCACCTAGAATTAATTTTCCTTCGTTCTGAACCAATCTCTTGCATTGCGCAAAAGGGAGTTTATTTACCGTCTCAAACACAACATCATATCGCTTTGTATGGCGGTTGAAATCTTCTTTTGTATAATCTATAACATGATCCGCTCCGAGGGATTGCACTAAAGATGTATTAGCTGAACTACATACAGCAGTCACTTCAGCGCCGCTAGCCTTAGCAAATTGGACGGCAGCCGAACCTACAGCCCCTGATGCGCCGTAAATTAGAACTGTTTCTCCTTTTTGAAGTTGTGCTTTATTCAGAAAATGTAGGGCAGTCATTGCTCCGAAAGGAACTGCAGCCGCTTGGGCAAAGTCCATATTTTCCGGAATAACAGCAACACAGCCGTTCTCAGGCACGCATATATATTCACCATATGCTCCCATTGCCATCCCTGTCGTCCCAAATACTTTATCGCCAATTGCAAATTGATGAACCTGAGAACCAACCTTTTCAACTGTCCCTGCAAACACACCGCCCAATATCGGTAGTCTCGGCTTTGTCAAACCGAAAGCAAGTCTGACCGCCCAAGGTTCTGCTTTACGCAAACGCAAATCTGCTGAGTTGACTGCAGTTGCTTGAACGCGAATGAGCAGCTGCTTCTCCTTAGGTAAAGGCTGTTCAACCTCTTGGAGTTGGAGTACGTCCGGCGGTCCATACTTAGTGCAAACAATAGCCTTCATCATTTTCAATGGATTCCCTCCCAATCTATACTAGTACTATGCGAATCGTCTAATCATTCATTACTCATTTGTGCAAATGATTTATTTTCCCATTAGCTTTACAAGATTTTGCTTATGAAATCCCTTCACAATCAACCAGATTGCCAAACTCATCTCATAAACGCCCACAGGCAGGGCAATTAAACCTTTTACTGCTGAGAGAGGAGCTATAATTCCGAACATGTCTAATAGACCCGCGATGAAAACCAATACAGCTGTAATCATACCAAATGCTGCTAACGGTCTTGGCACTAGACCAGTTCTAAACAATAAATAGCTGTACAATAAAGTATTGACACCGAGCATAAAATTAGGACCTAGCATGAAAGTCCAACGGTGACCCGCTTGCAGCAAGTATCCGATTTCAAGGAGATTATGATTGCTTGTTAATTCATTTGCCTCATAATGCATGCTAAGCTGCAATAAAGTTAATATACTCACCACGCCGATGACAATAAAAACCCCTTCCATAAATCGAAAGGTTACATGTCCTAGAGCTAATTGTTCATTCCAACGGCGGAGATAAGGAAACAGCATAACCGCTGTACCTATTGCAAACATGATTAGCAATATATCATTAAATACACCAAACAATATCTTTGATTCATAACCGTTAGTCGCAGCCATAAACCATTGATCTGACAATACGGGATTATACAAAATTAAAGCGATAATCGAAGTAACAGCTGCACCAATGTAAAAAATACCGATAATGATTCCATTTCTCCTGTCTTTTGTCATATACATTTTCTCCTTTTGTTAATTCATTTTTCTTGCTCAGATTTCATATTTTCATTAACTATAACCATAAATTGTAATGTGACGATTAAATTTTGTGGTTTTTTTTGTAATGGAGTTAATTTCATTGGTCCGGAGAAAAATAAAAACACACGACCTTAGGTGTGTGTTTGAACAGGATTATTCCGATATTGCTGACCTAAAATAAGAAACACTTGGAACGCCGTTCGACATCACATAATGAATTTTTCTAAGGTTTCTTCATGAGGAAACTGCTCTGATTGATTCACCTCTGGCAAATAAATCCGTTCATCCGACTCAACAAGCTTCATTCGCTCAATCAATCGTTGAATGTGATTATTAATCGACTCTATCTCAAACGAAAGCACTGTAAAACGATACTTTTGCTTCAGCTGATACATAACGGATCGCATCGACGAAAGCCAAACCCCTTCACTAGTCGGATTAAAGTATACGAATTTTTCTCAATAACATGATCAACCTCTTGCCCTAACTCCTTAATTAGCCGCTTTGCTTGATTAAGCGTCATGCCCCAATTCATTAATCGGGCTAGTAAATCATAATTACCGTCTAGCACTTTAATTTGCTGACTCCAGCTCTCGACCAGCTTCATGCCTATACCTGATATTTCGCTAGCGATCCGCTCTGGATCATTCATCAAAATATCAATAACTTCCAATCCATATGTATCATAAAGTAGCTCTGCTCGCTTCTTTAACCCTTTCAAGCTTTGCAGAAAAACAATAACACCCTCTGGCGTCGTCAGCTTTTCAATTTTGATAGAATCAATCTTTATTTGCTTACTATTTTTATATAAAGTCACTGCACCTTCAATGAGATAAGACTACCCCTCCTGCAGGGCAAACGGAATATAGCCTGAAATGGTAAATATTTTTTTCTTGTCTTCGATGCACACATAAGCTCCATAGCCTGCTTCTTCATCGAAAAAGACTTCTCCATATACCGTAACCTTACGCTTAATTTTTTGGTTCACTTCTAGCTGTTCAAGCCATGCAGGGAGTGTTTGTTTTGTGAGTCTTGATGGACATGGGTTCATCTTCTTTGGTTGCCATTAACTTGTTGCTTTAATTCATTTTGGAATGCGTCGCCGTTAATATTTGATTGTCTTTTAAATTATCGGGTAATGAGTGCGGGGGTGATGATAAAATTGTGTAATGTAGCTTTTATAATATTCTTTAAGGGTTTGTCCATTTTCAATGTTTCTCATTTGACCTAGAGGAGTTGAGCCCTTATCCTAGCATATGGGCGATACAGAGCGAGTCGAGCTACATTATCTACAACAAGCAAGTATTTAGGCGGATGTGTCTCCATAACGAGCCTTCGCCATTCGGTGAGATATTTTATCACATTAGAAATGTATTCCTACCCTTACCATCCAGTTCATCCAAATATCCTAGCAACGTTCGAAAACGCGAATTAGAATACTCCATCATCTCTCGATATTCCTTGGACGTCAAATCAGGATTTCGCAATCGAATAGCTTGCAGCCTGTTCATTTCCTCCACATCATACTGTGTTTGATGAATCAAGAATCTGGACATATAATTGCCAATGGACAGTTCGGATAAGTTTTCACTGCCATTCCAAGCATACAATTTTATTTGACTCTGGAATCGCTCCACATTGCTTCCTTGAGATAGAAAACGGTAGATAAGGTCACTTTTGATTCTGACAGCATCCGACTTCCCCGTATAGCTTTGCTCCATCAAGAATACAACGATTCCCATAAAGGTATCAATAATTTGCAAAGGAATAGACTCATGAGATTTTTCGGACTCAACGGATGTAATTTTGTATCTTTTGTTCCTATAGACAGAATGGGCATTCATCTGCTCTTTAATTTTGGAATGCAATCCAAGCACATCGTATTCATCATTGTGGTCAATTTTAATCTCTACGTCCATTTGATCAGTAAGTTCGCGAGTAATACCGTAGAATAGCCGCTCTGGTATTTTAATGTAGAATAGACTCCTTAACTCCATCGTTGTTAAATCGAGTTGTTGAGCGATGGATTGAGCTTCCATGTTGTTGACAACAAGGAGATTAATATTAATTTCTTGGTTAATAATATGGTTAAGCACCCTGAAGTACTTCTCCAAATGCTTATCATGATTGTACTCACGAAAATGTAATTCGCTCTTGGTACCCAACTTTTCGAAGATGCCTTGCACAGAGCTAATTATTTCCGTCATAACCTGCTCACTGCCTCCATATGCACCATAATATGAATACATCTTATCCGGCTGGTCAATCTTATTTGCTTCATCAAAATATATTCTGTATCTCATGCTACACATCCTATATTCATCATTAATTATGTAATGTCTATATAACTATTAGCCCTTGCTTGACTTTACGCTACACACATATTATCATGATTATACAGGAATACTACGGTTGAGTATAGCTTTCTCCGCTTCGTTAGTAGAGCTGGCTATACTCAATAAAAACCCTTCTCAGCCTCGTTGGCAGAGCTGGGTTTTTTTATTTTTCGTGCAGTAAAAAAAGAAAATCCTATCTAATTTTTGATACAGACTCGCTCTTTTTGTGGAGTTATTGATGGTAAAATTATATTATACAGCTTTTAGTTTGATTAAGCTTTTTGGAAATTAAAAAACTCATGTGCTATTGGCATGAAGTTCACTTACTGCAACTTAAACTCATATTCTTCCTTAATCCTATCAGCCCAATAATCGAAGGTCTACAATCTGCGAACTTGGCATAGTGAACAACGATGACACGTTTTTCTTCATCAATTAAATTCTATGGTGGAATTAACTTTACCGAGCGAACGACCTTTTTTCAATACTTTGTTGTTATATTTTAGTTAATCGACAGGCGTAGTAATATAAAAAATTATATCGTACCTAATCATATTCTTATCAAATTAACATACATTTTCCTTATCCAATACTTCAAGATGGTGATCATTTGTATAGGTACTTATGGTTAAACTTGTACATCTATACTCACCAGATATTCTCTCTCTGCCCAGGTAACTACTCTCTCAGCTAAATTAGAAGCTTTCACTAATAAAGCAACCACAGCACTAGAGATTTTCGATCTCAAATAAATTTTAGTGAAATAGATAGAATTGTTGACCGGATCATGAATATCTTATATCATTTAAGTTATTAATACTCTATATTCCCCGCCAACTCCGTTGGCTGTGGTGCTTATCTGAACGTTTTAATTACGTGTCGCCATTATCTCAAGATAATTGTGCCGATTAAAAAAGCCTCCCTTCGGAGGCTTTTTCTCTTTTTACGATCAGCATAGACATTAACTATGCTTTGGTAGTTCAGGACAGAGATCGACTAACACTTATTTAGAGAACCCCCCCTGTGAGAGTTTACTCGGTCAGTCGGCTGTGAGCTAGCTCATAGAATCAATCTTTTATTTGCTTACTTTTTCACTACACCTTCAATGAGATAAGGCTGTCCTTCTTGCAAGGAAAACAGAATGCACTGAAATGGTAAATATCACAAAATACATTTCCTTACTTATACGCCATTCCATACCTCGTCATCTACAGTGTTATCCCAAAAATCTATACTTGTCTTACTCGCTTCTTCTAAGCTTTTCAATGCATCCTTTTCACGCTTCATATTTAGATAGCCAATAATATCATGCACTTCTGCAGCATCTTGATCTGTAATTTTATCAATCAACCGTTTTAATTCTTCGCGGTTTACGCTCATAGACAACACCGCCTTTCATTTCTTATTACCATTATACTACTTGGAGTTTCGTTTGAAGCATAGGATGTTAAGTTTTCTATTGAAGCTAGCGATTGATATACCTCTTACAGATAAATTCGTCAATTCCATCTTGCTGATTGGTGATGCTCAAGTGCGATATTTGATTGTTTTCTTAAAAATAATCAAATATCGCAAGTAATAGGAATGACTAAACGATAATATTAAAAAAAGTTACTTCCCCAGTTTTTTCATACCAATCTCCATCACTTTTATTTATTTTCACCTTGATTACACATCCGCATTATGGGATGTAAAGGGAAAGATAAAAAACCTTGACCAGCGAAGGCCAAGGGCTTGTATTCCTTGATATACAAGATATATTAACTGTTTGAGATCTATAGATAAATTCTAAGCATATTGAATACCTCATAATCCATTCATGTGAATTTCTTACTTATTTTTATTCCATAGGTCTTACTTTATCTTCAATGAACTGAATTTCATTCTGACTCAAATTATACTTTTTATATAGCTGCTTATCAATTTCAGATATTGATTTTAACCAATTGATATCTGACTCATCAGTGAAGTCTTGAATAGGGACCTTCGACCATTTATCTCGTGTATTCTCTTGGGTTATTTTTAAGACACCTAACATTGCTCTTGTGAATTTACTCTTAATATATTTTAAAACGGCCTCTGCTTCGTATTTGGTTAAAAATCCGCCAATTGAAAGAAATGTTTCTGTAGCACCAACATTAGGTTCTAAAATTAATGGCGAACTTATCACTTCACCAAATGTTCCATTTCCGCTAGCTTTGGGCATAATCACTTTATACTCCTCAAAACTATTTGGAGCATCCAGATACCTTTTATCCATCCAATAATACATACGCTGACTCTTCTCAAGTCCTAAAATACGAATAAATTCCCCTTCGTGCTTAGGCTTATCTTTGTAAACGATAACATCTTTTAACAACCTAAATGCCCCTGTACCAATATCATTCTTATGTCCCTTAGACTGTATATCCTCAATTTCAGGATAATCCTCGTGAGCAGCTTTTGATAACTTATAGACTCCTCGACCAGAAATGAAACAATCCAATGTTTTCTCAGTATTAGAAGCTACTTTATTCAGAATTGAATTTAATTCATCATAGACTGTAAAAATTCCAATCTCTCCAAAGACTTTTTCCTTATCCCTATACGTTATAGCAACTCCTCCTTTAATATCAGTACTTGGAAACACCTTGGAGCTATCATCGAAATAATCTACAACTTTCAGATGTTCATCAGACAACATTTTCTCGTTCCATGTTTTCGGTGTACTTCCTGCATTAAATAAGAATCGGGCAGGATGAATCATTTCTACTTTGTCAGCTAGTTTATAAGACTCTTCCAAAAACTTATGGTAAATTGGTGGAGCATAGGTTTTATTATCTCCTATCGTTTCATCCTGATAAGGTGGGTTTCCTATTATTACATCGAATTTCACTTTATCATCTCCAAACGCCTCATAGATTTTTGTACTTAACTTTTCTTCACTAGCTAATTTCAATGTATCGACTTCTATTAAATTTTTCATCGAAATATCCATCATATCATTATAGATGAAATTTTTAACGATATTATAAATAATATTGCTTGGTGCACATGCATATACTTGATTTTCAAGTATCCATTTAATACGTTCCTGCTGATTCGGAATTTTTTCTTTCAATCCATCGTTTAATTTCTTGACTATCTCTGTAATATACAAACCACTTTTAACATATAGGTCAGCAAATATTTTTGTTTCATCTGAAAATATACCTGGATTTTCTTCTTCTAGGACATTAATCATTTTTTTAACTACTCTTTTTGGTGTGAAGATTTGATTGGTTTTCTGCGGTGGGATATAATCAAAAATATCTTCTTGCAAACTATCGTCAAAATAATTTGCTAAGCGCTCTTTAGTATCTAAAAACTCTTGGATACTAGCATTGAATACAACCTCATTGAATAATCCTTGGATTGTTTTTGTTATTCCATCATCAATATATTCAAATCCATCGCGAAGTTTTTTAAATTCATCTATTGTAATACTAGTTAAATCTACAAACGTATCTGGATCAATATTTACTTCAAAGTTTGTTAATTTAGTATCATCATCCCCGTATGCCATTAAGAACGCTGGGATTGTACGTGCAAATCCTCGTAAATGATCACGAACATCATCTTCAGTTGTTTTCTTTTTCTTTTCTTCTACTTTTTTTATTTCTTCTCCCACAACAGTATTAATTGTTTTTTCTACTTCTTTGTTAATCTCTTTTGCAAAAGACTCTTCAATTTTTTGTTTCTCTTTTTCATATTGTTGAGTTGCTGTTTCTAATACACACTCATCTTGTATTGTTTCTGCTTCTTGTTTTTTGCTTTCATATTCTCTTTCTAACTCTTTTACTTGATTATTTAAAGTCAGACTCTTCTTACTTATAATATCTTCGATAGCAGTACTTACTGAATCTTTTAATTTATTAGTTTGTTCTTTGTTTAAATTAAATGAATCCTTCAAATTAGTAAAGCCATCTGAAAAAGATTCTGTTATATCTTTAGCTAAATTTTTTATATTTTCCTTCTGCTTTTCTTCAGCTTCTTCAAATGAAGATACGACTTCATCAACAACTTCTATTGTTGTATATATCTTTTCACCGAAAAGCTCCTTAGATCTACCTATCACTACTTCCTTCGGTATTTCTACTTCTCCATCATCATTTAGATGGGGATTAGTAACAGATATTTCACGTCGTTTCTCTAGCCTTTTATTTTTCTCTGGCGGTATTTTATCTAGAATTTCTTTAAAAGGTGAATCTCCTGAAAAGATACCTGATATATTAGCAAATAATAAATTACTCATAAATCCTCTTTTCACTACTTCTTTCGATGTAATACGAGTAGGAATTGCTAGGACTTCAGAAGCATTTATTGCATGCATTGCACCATTTTCATCTTCAGCAATAACTGGAAAGAAGTTTAATAACTTTTTAATTTTAGATTTTCTTTCATCTGTCGTCTTGAAGCCACTGCCCGATAAATTATTAGCAAAATCATCATAAAGCCTTAAAGTTCTATTAGGTGAAAAATCAAATATATACGAATTCTTTTTCCTGTGTAGTATCCCGTTATTTTCAAATTCATATGGATTTTGTGATCTGAAAGCAGCCTGAAAATATAAACTAGGAGACTCAATATTATTTAACATTAATACAGCTGTCCATTCAGGAATCGTTACACCCGTTGTCAGTTGTCCCACAGATAGCGTTATCGTTTTATTATGTTTTTCAATCGCACCTCTTACTTTGTCAAAACTCTTTATGTTCTCTATTAAATCAAGTGCCTCAATTTCAATACCTTCATGTAAACTAACTCCATCCCCTGCTGCAAGTATCACTTTATAGTCTTTAAAAATTGGATGATCAGCTAATAATTTTTCGAGTGCCTTTGCTGCATTAACACGAGGTAATAGCCAAAACGTATGATTTAACTCATTACGATATTGATTTTTAGAAAATGGGAATTTCCCTTTCGAAAGGTTGTCTAAAAAACGTGTTACACTTTCTTCATACTCAAATCGTCCATTTTCTTTTACTCTGAAAAATTCATTTAAATCAAAAGCATAATCAACGTTTTTTTCCTCTTCTAAAGTTATCCCTTCTGAAACTTCTTCTTCCACCATCTTACTCATTTGATAAGTAAATAGATTTAAAGTTGGTAAATTTTCATAAGGATTGCTACTAATCGCTGGATCCCAATTTCCTTTCGCTTCTTGCTCATCAACATAAGACCAATTAAATATTTGCTCTTCGGTAAATTTGTTACTAGCTAATGCTTTAAATGGTGTACCAGATAAATGAAGCGTAAAGTCTCTTTTTATTTGACTAAATGCTATATCTGTCTTTTTTGTATCAATTCCTTCATGTGCTTCATCAATAACTAGTAAATCCCAATTCAATCCAGAAAACCATTCCAGTTTTTCATAAATACCACCAGCGAATTTGGCTCCCTTTAAGTCTTGTAATGATATAAAAGTAATCTGCGAAGGATTAGAATAAGATGATGTATCAATAAACTCTAGATATTGTTCTCTTGTCATAGCTTTTCCATTTAATGCTTCTGTTTCTGAAACGAACTTCATATGCGGCTCTTGCCACGCAATAAATTTATGGAAATCATCAAACCATGAATTTGCAATTGCGGGTCTATTAGTTACAATTAAAACATTGGTTGCTTTTAAGTTCCTTATAAAATCGAAAGTTGTTAAAGTTTTTCCGAAACGCGGTTTCGCATTCCACAAGAATTCCCTCGGTTCTTGATCATATTGATCATTTTCTAAATACTCATATGTTTTTTCAACAGCTTGTTGTTGTTCATTCCGCAAAATATAGCCTGAATGCTTATCATCAATTTGGCTCTCGTCGTAGTCAAGATTGATAAATTTATTCGTTAGTTCTTCAGCTTTTTCAATCGTTCCATTAAAATAGAACCATTCATCAGCACGCCCATTAAAATTTTTTCTCTTGATTCCATTTAAGATCAGGAATTTATGTAAATCTTTATCTCGAAACCACCTACCATCGGATTTCCGAGCTACTTTTTCAAATAATATTTCAGGATTTAACCCTGCTGTACCTACTTGTTCGAAAATCCTCGTTACCGCTTCACGTGTAGTGTCGCCTATTTTTACATAACCATCATGGTTGGGAACTTCAGGTAAAGTGTAACCATACACTTTATATTCAACTTCATCAAAAGGCTTAATTATTGTCTTATCCATTTGCTTCCTCCATCTCCTCTTTACAAACATCTATTATATTAACAGGTATATATCGCATCTCTTTTTGCATTTCATTTTCAATCTCACTAGCATCTACTTCTAGTATATCAAACATATCTAATTGAATAAATTGTTGTGCGGTTTTATTAATAACCTTTCCAGATTCTTTTTCTATTTTTTCATGTATTTCATCTAAAGTATATTCTGTTCGCTGTATTTTAATGTATTTGGTTGTTTTATTTACATTAATCGGAAACCACTCACTGAATATCAAAGGTTTACCATCTATTGCTTTCCTCGTTAAAAAATTCCCTTGCCTAATATTTGATGAAATAATTTCTTTGGCACTATCTAACACCTTTTTCTTTAGTTTTCCGTTATGATGTTGAACTTGTTCTTGGTAGTTATCATAATATAGTTGAAACATATTCATCACACATGTTTGAGCATTATCCTCTAATATTTCAATTCCATAAAGTGTCGTTAAGACAAATAAAGAATAATTCTCAAATTGAATTAAATTATTATTATGGTCTTTTCCCACCTTTTTTAGCTTTCTATTTAGTATTGCTACTAAAAATGCTCCTTCCCCCGCTGATGGTTCTAAAAATGTTTGGGAAATATTTTCACATGCTTCTTTTATTTCAGGTAGGTCTAACATTTTGCTCACAATTTTTTTAGGTGTAAAAACTTCTCCATGTTTTTGAACACGTAGCTTACTTTTAATAATTTCTTCTTTCAAATTTAGTCCCCTCCCCTCTTTACGTTTTGTTTTAGATGAAAGATTACACTTTTTATTCTGTATATTTTTTTATATATGCCTTTTCTTTTAATTCAACCACTGACTGTCCATATTCTAGATCAGAATGCATAGATGGTTCATTTATGGTAAACAAAATCCTTTCCAAGTGCTTCTTATCAAACTTAACATCAGGAAACAACTTCCTAAAACACATTTCTATTTTATCTTCTCTGATCTTATTTAATGCTGGTACACTATAATCATACATATCATCAATTTCTCGTTGTCTTCTTTCTTTCACTGTCATATTGGCTAACGATTCGTAATATTCTTGCGTTGCGCTTTCAAAACCCTCTTTCATCCCGGTTGCAATCACTTCTTTTCCTTTACGTTCTAACTCCTTGTTCCTTTTCCTTAATAAATCGACTCTTTTTATCTTCTCTAGTTTTAAGATATCCGATTTCCTATATCTAATATCCCTATTTCTTTTTGGTCTAGGTTGAATACAGTCAAGCTCCAACGCCTCTAACCATCTTTGTATTGTCCTTTGAGTAATAAGTCGATTTACACCATATTTCTTATCAATAAAGTCTAAAATCTCATTTTGTTCAACTTCATCGTTTAATAAATCATCCGCTTTATCATTAATCACTTTATCACGCTCCCAATAATGTCTTGATGAATTTATCAATGTCGTTATAAAAAATGATAGCACCAACGCAATAAGTATGCAAATGCCCACAACAATCTGAACCTTTTTGATATTCAGCACATCTATCGTGTCGCGTAATAATTTGGTTTGTGTTTTAGTAAGAACGCCTACCAATATATTTCCCGTTTTCTTCAATCACGTGTGTGTTTTCTTTATAAGAATCCTGCACCAATTTCTTTAAGTTTCTTCGACTTGACCACAGAAGCCTTAATAGTTAGTAGTAATATTAGTTACTATTAATATTTATAAACGCCTCATAAAAGAGTTCTAGAAGATGCCTATGTATACTAGTGATGAGTGGCAACTAACATGAAAGTAGGTGTTTGTACGCAACTAGGAGCATTCTTTACCCGGTCGTAACAATCAACTAATATTGGGGAGATGAAATGTATGAAGTATAGGTGGCTCTTTGGAGTGGGTATAATTTCTGCTATTTTGACAAGTTGCAATGCTGATACGCCAGCAAATATTAATTCGATACCAAATGAAATCCATCAGTCGGCAGAACAAAATAATAATCCTGCACCTTCAGAAGTCCAATCGAATACAACTGCTACTGTAACCACTGAAGGAAATAAGCAAAATGAAAGTAAGCTTCTCGATGAGCTATTAATTGATGGTTGGAAGGTTGGCGTACCATTCTCTGCGGTTGTCGACAGACTCCCTCAAAATTTAGACTTTGACGAAAATATGCACTATAGCTTCAAATCCAAGGATTTTGACTTGTATTTTACTTGGAGTGGAATTCTCGATTATATTTTCACCAGTGAACTGGGTAAAGGTCTGAATACTGATTTGATTGTTGGAGACGACCAAAAAAAGATAGAGAAGTTCCTTGGGAAACCAAAAGAACAATTCAACACAACAGATGGATATTGGGCTTATTCTTACTCTTTTGAAACCTACGACATAAAAATATATACAAAAAACAACTCAATTCAAGGTATTGCAATGAAACTTACCTTGAAACCAACAATCGATGAAACTGAGAAGATCAGCAATTATTTCAGTGACTATATCGCTGCAAGAATTCCAATCCAGCTTGAAAAACCACAGGTAGAGGAACAACCAAAAGTAATCGTGAAATATGCCACCCATGATGAATTGATCTCATTAAGGAGTGATTTTTTCAAGCGTTATAAAACCTTAGTTGAGATCATTAGTACCGACTCTACTGATTCCGATAAAATGGATGCTATTTTTTCAGATATTGATTTCAATCAAGTTGAAATTGATTTAGAGACTGCACTTCCCCATTGGTCAAGTAATGACCAGATTCTTGGACAATTAGTTACTGAATTCATAGAAGCAGTGCTTGATGTATATCAGTGGCAAGTTATAAAGAATTACTCAGATGATAATGAAATTAGGACAAGTACCTCTTATACCATAAGAGATGCAGTAGTAACAGCGCACAATACGAATCAGCAAATTTTAATGATCCTTAATTTCAATGAATAGACTTCCAGAAGGGGGATATGTAATTGCTATTAGACAATAAGGAAAAAGAAGAACCAAATATAGAAGATCTGACCGAAGTAATAATCTTGTGTAAACAATGTAACCTGCCACTCAATGAAAATTATGTAGTGAGCCAACTCGGAGACTATTTTTGTGGTGACGATTGCCATGGAGTATATCATGATGCTAATACACATGAATTTTCCACCCAAGACGATGAGCACCCTTACTATTTTGATTATTCGTCCATACGACAGCAGTATATTGACTGGAAAGATAATTGGGAGACGTTCATTACATCCAATGAGTACGCTCAATGGGAGGCTGATGATTTAATTGAGGAATTGGATGAGATCATTTGGGCATACAAAGATTTTATACTTACCGAAGGTGATGATGGCATCTTTGCACAGGAAATTTATCAATACACACTGAAGCTAAGGGATATTCAGAAAAACCTATTAGTATGGCGGCCAATACGTGCAAGTTATTATGGATTAAGTTCCGACTACGACTATAATGATGAGTATACGCGCACTAAAATAACTAATATTATAAACAAAATCACTGAAACAGAAGGCCTCGTTTTAGCAGTAAATCGGAGTACAAGACCACACCCATTTCACGAATATTTCGACTGGATATTCGACTTTGAAGTGGATAGGGACAATCTACTTGAATTATTATCGCCTTACTTTAAAGCTGACAACCTTGAATTAGACGCTTACTCAGCCCATTTATGTGACGCTCGATGCGGAGACTTTCTAGACATCGATGACGGAGATAGCTGGAAGGATGGCTGGTTTTATTGTTGGAGCTGCGCATCAAACAAAGAAGTCGGTGAACAAACCGCTGATGTTTTACAGCATAATATCGAGTATTATAACAGACACTTTGACAAGATCAATAAACTAGAAAACCCTGATCGTTTCAGAAGCTTAATACGTCGAGCTTGTCGAATCCATCAAATCGAGTTTCCAGATTGGAGTGTTATATAAGGTAAGACCATTTTTATGAGTCTTTGAATCTCATTTCAAAGACTCATTTTTTATTGTGACTAGGGAGGATTTACTACGGTTGAGTATAATTCTCTCCGCTTCATTAGTAGATAACGTGAATAGTTCGCAAACTGTCGCACAATTGTACCAGCTAATTATGCAACTAGTAATGGAGTATCCCCTAGAGTGAAAGGCTGAATATTATTTCAGCCCCTCCTCATCAAACCGTACGTGAAGTTTTCCTTCATACGGCTTTCCGATGTTCTTCTTTCATGCGCATGCAGATTACAAAAGCGTTTTTAATCC